>JBAYQJ010000015.1:0-79889 GCA_041677245.1 Spongiibacteraceae bacterium
CGGCTACTCAGGCAGAGTGGGACAAGGTGAAAGCCACTTGCCCCGATATGTCGATCACGGAAGCTATTGGTGAGTTCCCTTGGCCGCTTAAAATGGAAAAAATTTCTAAAGGGGAAAAAGAGATTACGATTACTCCGAACTCTGTCGGGCTGAAATATCAGCTAGGTACAGAGGGCTAATATCAATGTGTGTTTGTTTGCCGATAATATACAAGTCAGCTGGTCGCTCTGGATGGTCTAGAAGCATTTGATGGCGTTTGGTTTAACAAGTTTATACAGATGATAAGCCCAAGCTGGGCAGGGTTATAACGGTGGCGCTGTTGTTGAGGTGATCGATATCGACACTCATCTTAATATCATTACCTCGGTAGAACATCGGCGATAGTTAGTTGTCGATGTGCCCGATCAGCTTTGCCCTTCGGATACAGAGTGTGATTCCGGTTCCTACCGATGGCCACTGGGGAAGAAGCGGAGGTCGTTTCAGTGAGGATTATGTCCTTAATGGTACCGACGAAAAGTTTAAGCGTAAAGCCAAAGTGATTCGTATAAAGCCTAACTCTCCTGTATTTTCATTGGCAGGCCTGCATGGAGTTCTCGGGCTATGCGAAATTAATAATCACGGTGATGCGCTCGGCAATGGCTAACGCCTCGCTTCGATTCGCTCCCAGTTGCTTCCGTTCAAGTTGGAGTCGCGGTTTGGGTTGTAAAACGTGTCGTTGTGTAACAGGTAGCGACCGTTGCCATCGGTGTAGACGTGGTCATAGAAACTTGGGAGCTTTACAGCTTCGCCGCCTGGAGCTGAGTAAATGGTTTGCTCCCAAACTGAGTCGACAGTGGCCGCCTGGATTCTGTCGGACGATGCGTTTCTAGAACTCCAGCCCTTCATGATGATGTTGGAAACATCGTTTGCGGCATTGGCCTGAATTTGACTGATTTTCGCAGCGCTATTAATCGCGGCCATGTTACCTTTGTGCTTGATATTCGCGAGCTGCACCCAGTACTTATTCATTTCGGCGGTCCACACAGGATTTATGCGGACGGACTGGTAGATCGCATTCAATGCGGGATCTTCCAGATAGTTTGTTCCCACTGGGCCGCTCATGGACTGCATTGAAAGAACGCTCCAGCTGCCTTGAGTAATCCGTCCTTGTTTGATCATGATGTTGTAAAGCCATGTTATGACTACGGTCTCTTCGATTGTGCTGCCATTTTTGTTGTATTGGATTACAGCTTTTGTAGCTTGTGTATCAAACTCAGAACTGAAGCCCATAGAAGCCGTGGTTTGATTGAGTTGAGCGGTCGATTGATAGCGAGTGGCATACTGTCTGCGTAGCAGAGCTGAAATTTCGGGGATGTCTTCTTCGGTAACCAGTCTCAAGTTGGTCACGCCTTCTGCGGGATTGAGCGATGCGAGATCTATTATCCAGCGGCCGGGTGATTCTGGTAGGGGGTAATATAAATTTCCGGTTTGGAGGGGTTGGAGCTTATTGGCGATGTTACCCTGTTGGTAGTTGAATTCGAAGGAGAGGCTTGGGAAGAAATGGATGCCTCGTTCGTCGGGTGCTGTAATTGCAACGTCGATAAGAACGGGCATATTGAAAAGCCCTCCGCCTGTTCGTGTGGCACCGCCTTTTAAGGTCCAACCCTCGGGCACGAGCACTGTGCTGATGACAATATTATTCATTCCTGAATCAGTAATGGTGTGCTCTCTGAAGATGATGGCACTATCTGGGGCTGCCCCTGATTCTGATAGCGAGGCCGTGCCGAGGGTGACGCCTTCGTTGTTGTTGCAGCCAAGGATACCTGTAATCAGGAGTGCAAGGATAACAAGCGCTCCTGTGTTCGATCGTAAACCTCGTTGCGTACTCATGCTATATCCCTAAATTATTTAAATATATGGCCTAAAAACGTGCGGGGGAGTTTGTGATAATGTTAACTCCCCAATATTTTCATTGGCAAGCTCAGTATGGGATTATCTGAGTCTGCAAAATTGATAATCACCGCGATATGTCCGGCAACGACCAGGCAATACCATACCGCCGAGAATATTTGACCGTAGCGATCCAGTGGAATTAAATGGGAAAAATGTCGCTGCTTCCACTCAAAGATCACCTCGATGGCGCCAACAAACAAAAAGAATACCAGTAGCGCTAGACCAAAGGCATAAGCTAGCCCAAGCCCCAGAGCTATGCCTGTCATACATACGGATAAACCCACCCAGGAGCGCATGGAAAAACTAATACTCTTGAGTACATGGCCACCATCTAAAGGTAAAATAGGCAATAGATTAAATAAATTTAATAAAGCGCTAAGCACCGCGGCCCCGGCAAATAGTTCTATATCGGTTAGCCAATAAATAAGCAAACAGGCCAGCGACATTAATAAACCAAAACACGGGCCCATGATAGAGATCACCACGTCTTGCCAGCGGGTATTGATCTTGTCGTCGGATACCGCCAAGCCTCCAACAAAGGGAATTAGGTAAATACCTTTGGTTTTAATCCCAAAATATTGCATTGCTCTCACATGGCCATATTCATGTATCACTAGGCAAGCTACTATTACCAAGGCAAATTCAACGGTGAATAACCAGGCATAACCGGCTACGGATGCCCCCGCTAGCACCACTTTTATCACCTTGGCGCTTTTAAAGAGCTTAAAGGCCAGCGCCGCCAAACCCATAAAGCTGCGTCTTGATTGTTTTTTGACTAGATGTGCCGAGGCGGATAATGGGAACTCACCAGTCTCTTGCTGATGCTGATTTACCCATAGCTGATAAGTCACGGTTTGATCTTTGGCTTGCAAATTTAAACTGATTTCTACGTTGTTGTTTGCTTGCTGTAAGTGAAATCTATGTACGATCTCACTTACGGTAATTCCGCTTAAATCGACCTTGCTCACCAGCTCATTGCCCCAGTACACACACTGGGTGCCCGTACTATCATTTTCAAGTTTTAAGGTTTTGCCAAATAGTTCTAGGTTTAACAACAGTATTTCTCGCAGAGTCATTATTTAAGGCGTTTATTTTACCTGAGTTCATGCCAGGCTGCATAAATGACTTATCTAATAAAAGCGTACAAAAAAATGCTCTCTCATCCAGTAATGAAAGTTATACTCGCAATTTGAATATCAACCTCAGCTTAAACGTCAGACGTATCGGCTGTGGTTTTTTCTTATTGAAGGGAAACCGATAGCGTGTCAAATACAGGGCAGGTTGAAAAGGTGAAGAATGAACAGAGTCACTGGGTTATTTGCCCAAAATGTCAGGGGCGCGGGAAAAAGCATAAGAAGCTCCGTAAGAAACTGAGGCTCCAGTATCAGCGGGAGTTGGATCAATATGAGCAAACGATGCGCTCAGGGGCTGCTCCAGTTCGCCCTAAGGGTCATCTCGATACCTGCTTGAACTGTAAAGGAGCCGGATTGGTTTATTCTGCCATTCAGCCTGTAGTGGACAAAAACTATCCACACCTTGCTATTATTGGTGGAGGAATAGGCGGAGTGGCTCTCGCTGTGGCTTGTTTGCACCGTGGAATTCCATTTACTCTATATGAGCGTGATAGCGGTTTCGATACGCGGTCTCAAGGTTATGGGCTCACGCTGCAACAAGCGAGTAAAGCGATTGAGGGATTGGGTGTTTTGTCGCTACAAGAGAGAGTAATTTCAACCCGGCATCTGGTTCATACCACCGAAGGAAGAGTGATCGGTGAATGGGGGGTTAGAAAACTGGGGCCGTTAGACTTGCAAGCGTCACCGAAGCGCACCAATGTGCACATAGCCAGGCAGTCGTTGCGTTTAGCTCTGCTTGAGCAATTGGGTGGACATGATGCGGTGCAGTGGGGGCATCAACTAGTGGATTTTAAGGAGTGTGGGGCTGGTGGTGTGGATTTACGCTTTCAAATTGAGGGCGAAGGCAAAGGGACGATGAAGAGCGCCCATGCAGATCTTGTGGTGGGGGCAGATGGAATTCGTAGTACGGTGCGGAGGCTGTTGATTGGTGAGGAAGCCTCCCCATTATGTTACTTGGGTTGTATTGTGATTTTGGGGATTTGTCCTTTAGAGGCTATAGACGATACTAAAGGTATTGATCGTTCTTTGCTGGACTCGGCTACGGTATTCCAAACCGCCAATGGTAATGAGCGGATCTACATAATGCCTTATTCACCCAGCTCAGTAATGTGGCAGCTCAGCTTCCCCATGTCAGAAAATGAAGCCAAGGCGTTGAGTGCCCAGGGGGCTCAGGCGCTCAAGATCGAGGCTTGCCGACGATGTCAGTGGCATGATCCCATCCCCCAGATTTTAGCGGCGACGCTGGAATCTCAGGTTTCCGGTTATCCCGTGTATGACCGAGCACTCCTCGATTCAGAATTGTTGCAGAAAGGGGCTCAGGTGACCCTGATTGGCGATGCGGCTCACCCTATGAGCCCATTTAAAGGGCAGGGCGCGAATCAGGCGTTGTTGGATGCACTGGCGCTGGCTCGAGGGATCAGTAAAGGATGTGGACCTTCATCTCAATGGCGACAGGCGGGCCTGAGGGAGAGCGTGTTAACTGAATTCGAAGCAGAAATGTTGGCGCGCAGTGCAACGAAAGTAAAGGGTTCAGCCGAGGCTGCACAGTTTCTGCATTCTGATGTCGTGCTCCATGAGGGTGACGAGCCGAGAGGACGATGTCTACAAAGAAAAAAGATCATGGAGCCAAGTCTTAAATCCTGAATTGTATACTTATCACTAGCACCGACTGATGATATGCGCAAAAATTGAAAAAATTGGGGTCAGAGTAATAGTTGCTCTTTTGGCGTTTGCTAAGACCTTGGATATCTTAATATAAACCTGTAACAACCTATGCAATCAGCTCAACCATATAGTGTTTATTGGCTCTCCAATCTGGAAACTCCGCTGGCCAATAAATTTTACAGTAAATATAGTTTTCGTGGAAAAGCGCGACGGCATGAAGTGTGTGCGGTTGTTAGGAGTGAGCAGAAAGTTGTTGTTGCCTGTGCTTATATTAGAGGCTACAACGTGTTTAAATTACTAGCCGGTGTTGCGGTGGCCCCAGCACATCAAGGTCGAGGTGTTGCAAGGCTAATGCTAACGCACCTCGCGGAGCGATTTGATCACCACACTTATACCTTTCCCTATCTGCATCTGCTGCCATTGTATGTTTCACTTGGATTTAAGCCGTGCGACGCCGAGGGGCAACCGTCGTCGGTCACACAGTTATATCAACGCTACCGAGATCAAGGGCGAGACATCGCAATGATGGTTTATACGGGTTAATAGCTGATCCAGGCGTCGGTGGTTGATAACGTTTAGGGTTGGCGTAAATTTTATTTCACATTACCCTTCTATGGAGATACCTGATGGCAACACGTACCCGGGCTGAGAAAAAAGCCAATAAACCCCAGCTATCGGCAGAGGCTTTATCTCAGGCGCAAACGATTACTAACACGGTGGTACCGGTGAGCTTTACCAAGCAGCAGCGCCGAGAGGTGCAGCTGGCTATTGAAAGCGGTATGGCGACAATCAGAGCTCAGGCCAACAGTAAAAACCGAGATCGGGATAAAAAGCTTAAACAGTTGCAAAAGCAATTAGCGATTAAGGAAAGCGATGTTGTCACCACCACTGAAGAGAACCACAGCGAACTGAATTTGAAGATAATTTTACCTTGGGGGTTGCTCTTGCTGACATGGATAGGGCTGGCGATCTATTTCTGGACTTTTGTCTAGCTAGTTGGGAAGGGCAAGCTTGTTGTTCAGGAACCCCAGATTATATTATGGGGAAGATTATCCTATAAGCGCTAATGCTCCGCACGCAAAAAATAATCTTTCATCCAAGAGTAAAGCGTTTCTTCTTTAAGTTCGGTGGCAGGCATATTTTCAAATTCATCCCCCGGCTCTTTATCTTTGAATGAAAATTGATAGATTAATGTTTCAGGCTGTTGGTCGTGCAAAATAATGATAATACGCTTACCGCTTTTCAAGCAGTCGATGGTCATAACATCGGCAGGTATGCCGCCAGCACGCATTTTTTGACTGACACCGACAACAGGGTCAAGTGTTTTAAAATCTTGTTGTATGCGGGTATGGGCCGCAGTGGTTAGGTCGCAGAGGTCTTCTAAATATTTGTGGGTCACAGTGGCGTCTCTAGTCATTTAGCTACTAGTAAGATAGCAGAAAATACGGACTCGTGGGATTGGTCTTGAATATGCTCATTATGGGCTGAGCGATTGGTTTTATGCTGGCCGATAAGGATTGAACCTGTTGAGAGTGAGGCGAAATAGATAAGTTTCAATGTGAATGATAATGATTTGTGTTTATAATTGGGGTTTTATCGTTAGTTATTCGAGATAACCCATGAATATAAGTCGCAATCTACTCGCTGTCTTTCTGGTCAGCGGCACGCCTTTGGTCATTGCCCAAAGCTCTACTGACGATGCTGCTGCATCGAACCCCAAACTTAATATGGAAGAAGTGGTGGTAACTGCCCAGCGCTCGCAAGTAGAGTTGCTGGAAGAGTACGCTGGTGGGCAGGTTGCGCGCGGCGGTCGTGCGGGCTTGCTGGGCAACCTGGATTTTCTCGATGCGCCTTTTTCAGGCTCGGCCTATACCGCTGGTCTGGCAGCGGCACAGCAGGCTGAAAGTATCGGTGATGTTTTACAGAATGACCCAGTGGTGCGGGTTGCCAAGGGGTTCGGCAATTTTCAGGAAGTGTATATCCTGCGTGGTTTCCCGGTTTATTCCGACGATATTACTTTGAACGGTGTGTACGGTATTTTGCCTCGGCAGTTTGTCGCCGCCGAGCTGGTTGAGCGGGTAGAAGTGTTTCGCGGCGCCAATGCTTTTTTGAATGGTGCAGCACCCGGTGGTAGTGGTGTCGGTGGTACGGTTAATCTGGTGCCCAAACGCGCACCCGAGGGCGGTGTTAAACGACTGACGGTGGGTTATGAATCCGATGGTCAGTATCAAACGGCTTTTGACTTCGGTCATCGCTTTGGTCAGGAGGAGGCTTGGGGGCTTCGGGTCAATGTGGTACGCCGTGATGGTGAAACTGCAGTTGATGATCAGGAGCGAGAACTGAGTGTGTTCTCGATAGGCACAGATTATGCTGGCGAGCGTTTCCGTTTTACTGCCGACTTCGGCTATCAGGATAATCATATAGATGCACCATTGCCACAGGTGACTCCATCGGGCGATATTCCCAAAGAGCCTGATGCAGGCAGCAATTTTGGTCAGCCTTGGACCTATAGCGATGAGAAGCAGCTCTTTGGTGTGGTTCGTGGCGAATATGATGTCAACGATGCGGTCAAGGTGTGGCTGGCCGCTGGCGCGCGCAGTGGCGAGGAAGAGAATGTATTGGCTAACCCTACCTCCGATGCCAGCGGCAATCTCTCTTCCAGTCGTTTCGATAATACTCGCGAGGACGATGTGCTCTCCTTTGATGGCGGGGTGGAGTTGAAATTCACCACCGGTTCGATTGGCCATACGCTAGTGGTTTCGGCGTCAAGCGTAGAGCTGGAGTCAAGGAACGCCTTTGCATTTTATCTGACGCCTTTTACCTCTAATCTTTATGATCCGGTTGTGGTCGCAGCGCCGCAAACAGGTATTTTCCCCGGTGGAGACTTGAGTAATCCATTGCTGACGGAAAAGACCGAGAATGAAAGTTTTGCGCTGGCCTACACGGCATCGCTGCTTGAGGATCGCCTATTAGCTACTGTGGGCCTACGCCGCCAGAGTATTAATACTAAGACCTTTGATTACAATAGTGGCGCTGAGCTATCTGGTTATGATGCCGATGAGACCACGCCGGCGGTTGGCTTGGTGTGGAAGGTTTCAGATACCTTATCCTTTTACGGCAACTATGCTGAAAGCTTGCAGCCCGGATCGATTGCTCCAGCCACGAGTGGCGGTATGGCAATTAGTAATGCAGGTGAAGTGCTTGATCCATTGACTGGCGAGCAAGTGGAGCTGGGTATTAAGTATGATGCCGGTCGTTTTGCTACCACCGTAAGTGCTTTTACGCTGGAGCGCGCTAATACCATCGTGGTTGATCAGCGCGTTACCAACTCTGGCCGTCAGGAAAATAAAGGCATTGAAGTCAGTGTATTTGGCGAGCCGGTTGCAGGCATTCGTTTGATTGGTGGTGCCACTTATCTGGATTCGGAGTTGACCCGCACGGAAGGTGGAATGAATCAGGGTAAATCTCCGATTGGTGTACCTGAGTTACAGGCTAGTTTCAATGTGGAGTGGGATATATTGGCGGCCACGGGTTTGACGCTGGATGCGCGGTTGGTATACACCGGCAGCCAGTATGCCACTGCTGATAATAGTATTGAGTTGGATAGCTGGCAGCGTTTCGATCTGGGTGCCCGCTACACGACCATATTTGATGGCCAGCAGGTAACCCTACGCGCGCGTTTGGACAATGTGCTGGATGAAGAGTACTGGGCCTCGACGGGCGGTTTTCCTGGTGCCAATTATTTGATTTTAGGTAATCCGCGCACTTTGTCGCTGTCTGCCTCTATTGATTTTTAATGTGGTCTTTAACCCGATGAAAACCAAGAATATTCTTGCCTGGGGCTGGGTTCACAAATGGTCTAGTTTGGTATCCACTGTGTTTCTGGTGATGCTCTGCGTGACTGGTTTGCCGTTGATTTTTCATGATGAAATTGATGCGGCGCTCAACTCCAATGCATGGGAGCCGGCTAAGCCCGATGGGGAGCAGTTGGATTTAGATCAAGTGCTGGCGCTGTCATTAGAGAATCGTCCCGGTGAAGTACCGATATTTATGAGTTTTGATATTGATCGCCCCGTAGTCAATGTCACCACTGGGCCAAGCGTTGATGCGCCGGGCTCTCAAATGCATTTTGCCTCTTTCGATTTGACCAGTGGTGATTTAGTGCCACCGGCCGATGTCGGCGAAACCGTGATGGAATTTATTTTGCAACTTCATACCGATATGTTTTTGGCTTTACCCGGTATGTTGTTTTTGGGGTTGATGGGTTTTCTTGGCTTGGTCGCCGTGGTATCCGGTGTGGTGTTGTATGCACCTTTTATGCGTAAACTGGATTTCGGCGTGGTGCGTCGACAAAAATCAAAGCGGGTAAAGTGGCTGGATTATCATAATTTCTTCGGCGTAGTTACCGTCGCATGGGTGTTGGTTGTGACGGCAACAGGAGTGATCAATACCTTGGAGACGCCGTTGATTGATGCCTGGCGAGATCGAGAGCTAGGGCAGCTTATTGTTGAAAATAGTGGCGTGAACGTGAGTGAACATCGCGCTAGTCTGGATGCTGCTGTGAGCGAGGCGGTGTTAGCTGCGCCTGATATGACGCTCCAGTTTGTAGCGTTTCCCGGCAGTGGGTATTCAACCCCTGCGCACTATGCGATTTTTTTGCACGGTGATACGCCGTTGACAGAGCATTTGATCGCGCCTGTCTTGGTCGATGCAAGTACCGGACAGCTTGCAGGCTTAAGAGAAATGCCCTGGTATACCAAGGCGCTGGCTTTATCTCGACCGTTGCATTTTGGTGACTACGGTGGTTTAGCGTTAAAAATTATCTGGGGGGTATTGGATGTGCTGTTACTCATCGTGCTGTTGTCTGGCCTTTATCTGTGGTGGAAAAAACATCGCATTACTGCATCTGATTCTAAGCCTCTGAATTCTGCAACACAAAGTGTAGAGGAGTTAGTCATGGAAAAATATTTGTGAAGCAGCGAAGAGGGCGTAGTCTATTAGAGATATTCAAAATCCCTATAGTGGTTTTTATCCTGACGCTGTTCGGGCTGGTTGCTGCATTGCTGACAGAGGGCATGGCTGATATCGTTGGTGTGACAGCGACGGCTTCGGCCTTGCTGGTCATTATTTGGATTTTTATTAACGCTAAAAAAAATAACTGATTTTAAGCACGCTATCGAATATCGAATATTATATGACCATTGAATTTGTGAGGCCTAGCAAAGAAGAAATTCGAACAATGCCGATTTTTGATGGGCTGCCACTGAATAACATCATTATGGTTAGCGATGAATCCGAGCTGGTAGTCGCTAGAGATCTAGTGACTGGTGTGACCCATATTGGTTTTGATACTGAAAGTAAACCAACTTTTCAAAAAGGTGAGAAGTCAAAAGGCCCGCATGTGATACAAATAGCAACGAATACTCATGCATTGCTTTTTACCCCTCGCTTTATGCCAGGCGTGCAGCTTGCGCTGGCGATTCTTCAGTCCGAGAGTGTTGCTAAATATGGGTTTGGTCTTTCAGGTGACAAAAACCTGTTTAGGGCTAGATTTGGCGTGGAAATAAAAAATACTATAGATCTTGTACCAATCACAAAAAGAGTATTTGGTTTAAAGCAGGGGCTGGGGGCGAGGTCTGCCGTCGCCATGCTATTTAAACAAAGATTAACAAAATCAGCACAAAGCTCTAACTGGAGTAACTACCCGCTACAAGTAGATCAAATTAAGTATGCTGCTAATGATGCCTATGCAGGGCTCTGCGTAGCCAATGAACTAAAAAGGCGCGGCTTAATTTAGTTGATTGTTACTGCCGAAAACATGTGTGAATAGCTTAATTTATTACAAGTTTTTTCAATGAAAGGGATCTTGCTAAGCCAGATTTAACGTACCCATGAGGCTGGTGGTTCATTTATTCATTTCGCTCCATAAATTAGTGTCCCATTAATGCGCCTTGATAAATTTGTTTGTAAAAGTACTGACCTAACAAAAAAACAGGCTGTCGAGCTTATTAATAAGGGTGAGCTCGTAGTTAATGGTCAGGTTATTGAAACTGAAGCGACCCAAGTTCATGAAAATAATCAAATAACACTTAAGGGTAAGCTGCTAAAAGCTCGTGATTTTCGTTATATTGCTATCAATAAACCTTCAAATACAATTTGTTCCAACGTTGATGAAGTGTATCCATCGTTATTCAATTATTTAAACATTGAGAGGGTGTCTGAGCTTCATGTGGCAGGACGTCTAGATGTTGATACAACAGGATTAGTACTTGTTACCGATGATGGGCGTTGGTCGTTTAATATTATTAGGCCGTCAATGGCGTGTAAAAAAGTTTATCGTGTCGGCTTATCACGGCCTATAACCGATGATGTGGTTAGTAGGTTTTCAAAGGGTGTTCAATTGCAAGGCGAACAGCAATTAACATTGCCAGCATTGCTTGAAATCGTTAGTCCGCAAGAGGTGCTTTTAACAATAACCGAAGGTAAATATCATCAAGTTAAGCGCATGTTTTCAGCAGTAGGCAATAGGGTTGTATCATTACATCGTGAGAAAATTGGACTTATCTCTTTAGATGTTGCCGTTGGGCAATGGCGCTATTTAACAGATTTTGAAGTTGCTTTGTTTGTTGATTGTTAATAAAGCTATTAAAGTTTTTTTGTAGGTCCATCCAATGGACAGCTTAAATAAAAACAGGTGCGCACCTTGACACCAAAAGGATATGAAACCTGTACGAAGAATTTGTATGCTGAATCGCTAAAAGTTACCGGTAGTATCGGCGACAGTATGCTGGAGCAGCAGTTTTGGCCTATTTAACGGCAAGCTAAGCCTGTATGGAAACCGTTTTACGGCTACAATACCCCTTTTAAAATCCCTCTAAAGGTATAAATATGCGAGTTTGTGGTGTTGAATTAAAAGGTGGTGAAGCCGTACTGTGCTTGTTGGAGCATGATAACGGCGTATTTACTGTACTTGAGTGCCGTCAGCGGCTGATTAGTGTTTCTCAATCTGCCAATACCGATACTCTTCGTGATTTTCATTATGCCTTTGCTAAGTTGATGCAGGATTATCAGGTCGACACCGTAGTTATTATCGAACGTCATCAAAAAGGTAAGTTGGCAGGCAGTGCTACCAGCTTTAAGCTGGAGGCAGCCATTCAGTTGATCGATTTACCTGTTGAATTGATAACTCCGTCAATGATCAAGGAACAGATCAAATTAAATAAGTTGTGGGTGGATTTTGAAAGTCTTGAATTGAAGAAATTTCAAAAGCCTGCCTTTGAGGCTGCGTTTGCTTATCAAAATTATCGTATTTTCAGCTAGCTTAGGTATTGCAGGATTCTCGTACTTTTAGGGGGAGGGCGTCATTGCCTGCGATACGGCGGAAGCGCCTCGGGTCGAGGTGGAGCGGCTATTGACTTTGAAGAGGACGGTCAGTCTAACGTTATCAAAGCAAACTATTCATTGCGGTCACAGTAAGATGCTTTAATCTTGACGCTGCCCGAGTATGCTAATAGTCAGGGCCTTCTCTAAAATCTGTGGCACTTTCTAGGCGCTGCATTACGAGAGCAGTGAAGTTCGTACAACGTGATCCCAAAAAAGGAAAGGCCTCGCCCAGTGTCGGTTGTAGTTGCTTATCCAGGATTTTGCGTAATGTACGGCGCGCACGAAAAAGCCGTGTTTTTACAGTTTGGGGGTTAATGTCCAGTATTTTAGCGGTTTCTTCGGTACTGAAACCTTCGACTTCACGCATTACAAAGACCACGCGAAAATCGTCGGTCAGGCCGGCGATGCTATTTTCCAGTAGTCCTCGTATTTCAAGTCGGCTTGTCGTATTCATGGGGTCTTCCATATCGCTTTTCGGAGAAAAAGCTATAAGTTGTGCAGTGTCGTCATTGCTGCCGAGTATCTCCAGTGAGGTCGATTTATGGCGTTTGCGCAGTCTGCCATAGCATTCATTGAGCAGAATACGCGTTAACCAGGTGGTGAAGTACGCATCACCCCGAAACGAATCCAAACTAGCAAACCCACGTAAATAAGCCTCTTGCAAGGCGTCCTCCGCCTCAAAGTCATCATTCATCACCGCTCGCGCGACTCTATAAAGGGGTTGATTACTACGGGTAATAATTTGCTCAAATGCCTGACGATAGCCATCGCGTGCCAAGCTTACGAGTTCAGGCATGGATGCCTTGCCAAAGTCGATTGCCCGATTTTCCGCAGCCATAATTTACCTCACCAATTGCTTTTACTCATGTGATGTGAATAGACAGTAAAAGGTTCCCGCTATTTTTTGTAAAGCCGTGCGGTGGTTAAGCTGAGCTGCGGGAACAACGCTGTTGTTGCAGTAATTCATTTAGCGTTAGTTTGTGCAATATAACGGGAACCTTTTCGTTTCAACAGCATTTAATCAGTGTTGGAAGCGACTTGGCTGTTGTCTAAAGCCAGTACAAAAGCTCTTCAATGATTTTTGATTCTATGACGAAATACTGGAGATTGCTGTTATGACTAGTCACAAGGAAAGCACAATACAAGGCGAAGCTGTTGAGCTTCAGCGGCGAGGCTTTATTTTTGATACGTTGGGCTTGGGGCTTTCTGCTACGGCGGTGGCGATACTCGGTGGTTACGCTGGCCTCAGTAAGGCCGCTGCCGCCGAACACCCCGCTGATACAGCCAGTGATGTGCGTATTCTCGGTACCGCATTATCGGCAGAGCGTGAAGCGATTGCCGCCTATCAGCTAGGGGCGGAAAGTAGTTTGCTGGAACCCGCTGTGCTCAAGGTGGCCATACAATTTCAAGTGCATCATAAAGAGCATGCCGAGGTGCTTGCCAGCACCATTCGTGACCTTGGAGGAAAAGTGCCTGCGGAGGCTGAACGCTATAACTTTCCTACCCACACATTAAAGCAACAGCAAGATGTGCTGGAATTTGCTGCTGGATTGGAACGCGGTGCCGTCAGTGCCTACGCAGGAGCAATGCCACTATTCACCCATCGCGATCTATCCAAGGCAGCTGCCAGCATCTTGGCGGATGAGGCGATGCACTGGGCGATTTTACGACAAACGCTCGGTCTAGATCCGGTGCCTGGTGCGTTCTTTTCCTGATGGCTGCTATTAGGCGATGGTTTCTCGGTTGGTTGCTGGTTCTCCTCAGTGGCTCACTGGGCGCAGCCAATGAGCTGGCAGGCGATTCACAGCGCGGCGAGCACGTGTATCAGCGCTGTTTGGCCTGTCATGCGCTCAGCTATAACCGTACTGGTCCTTTGCACTGTGGTTTACTTGGGCGCAGAGCCGGCAGTGTGCCAGGATATCCCTATTCAGCGGCCATGCTTAACGCCGATATTATTTGGTCCGCCGAAACCGTCGATGCCTTTCTGACAGCACCAACACAATACATCCCAGGAACAAGTATGACCTATTCCGGCCTGAATACTGCCGACCGCCAAGATCTGATTGCCTTTATCGCCATGGCCACTGATGATCCAAATTATTGTCCCTTTTAAGAAATTAGTGGCATAAATTGCGAGGACATGATTAATTGGCCGTTTCTAAGTGGCGATAATGATCAGGGTGTATGTGTGAGTAGTAATTACGAGAAAGTTCGGGCGGAGCAAATTGAATATAACAGCAAGCGTGCTAAGGGTTACCGTGAACAAGCATTAAAGTTGTTTCCGTGGATATGTGGGCGCTGTGCGCGTGAGTTTAATCGGGTGGGGCTGTCTGAGTTGACAGTGCATCATGTCGATCACGACCATGATAATAATCCGGTGGATGGTAGCAATTGGGAGCTGCTGTGTATTTATTGTCACGACGAAGAGCACACGAAATTTGAAAACTTGGTACGCTATGGAAGTACGACAAATAAAGCGCCGGCAGCAGCTACCTATAATCCTTTTGCTGACTTAAAGAAAAAAATGGAAAAACCAGAATAAGGAATAGTTTTGGCGGAATATATATTCGCTGATTTTTATTTGTTAGGTTAGTGCTAAATATTCCAGCTTGCCTGAACACTTTAGGATTCATCTATGAACAGGCATTGCTAAAAAGAGTAATCATCAAACCTTACACTCATATCCATAGTAGCTCGCAATGGCTAAGCCGCTGGCAACACTGGTAAAGGTGTCGTGTTGAACGACTTTATTAGGAAATAAGTCTTCTAATAACTCCATTACGGCAGCTATTCGAGAGGAGCCACCAGTGCGAACAACATAATCGATGCTATTAGCGTCTGCCTTGGTGTTGGCTAACAGGTCATCAATGCAAGTTTGTAAAGCTGCTATTACCTCAGCGATGATTTGGTTCAATTGAGTGCGATTAAAAGGTATGGCGAGGTTGATTTCTGGAATATCTAAAACGGTACTTTCAGCATCGGATAGTGCGATTTTAGCGGCTTTTATATGTTGAAAAATATTGTAGCTATAATTATGCAGTATGACATCTTCCAAACGCTCCAGCTTTTCATTCTCGACGCCGTCTTGAGAGAGGTATTCTGCTATTTTACCGGTGTACTGGTTTTGATTTAAGGTATGGGTAATGGTCCAGTTTAGTAGTGCGTTTTCATACTGATCGAAGGGGAATGGGGTTGTGACTAACAAGCCATCGACCAATCGAGACCACGTTGTACCCTTGCCTAACTCTGGAAAGATTAATTTTTCAAAAATGAGTTGATCGATATAGTCTCCGCCTAAAGCGATGCCTTCAGTACCCAGCACTTGAAACTGTTTGTTTTGATAGCGCACCAGACATAAGTCCAGTGTGCCGCCACCAAAGTCCACAGTTAAAACAATGCTGCCATCTTTGATATTTTGTTTTTGGACAAAACTTAAACATGCCGCCACTGGCTCGGGATAAAAAGTCACTTTTCCCAGTTGGGCATAAGTACTGCCTTCTTGAATACGATCGGTGGCTAGTGCGTTTTTACCGATATCATTACCTTCAAATTCTACTGGGCGGCCCATGTATATACCTTGATCAATACTACCAGCGGCGGTATTGATGGCCTTACGAAAAGACAATAAAATCGGTGTAATCAATGCAACCAGACGAAAAGGGCGCTCAAATACCATGAGCCGGAGGATATTTTCTTTACCCAAAAGCCGCTTGATTCCTAAAAATAAACGGCCGGGTAGGCCGTAATCTTCGGCGGCACCGTAAATTAATTGATTAGCGCCACCGCCTTCGCCTTCTGGTCCATCACTAAAAATACCGCTAGGATCTGCTTCCACTTCGGCGATAACTCGGGCAGTAATTTCTACCCGCCGGTCTGCGTTTTCTTCGACATAGGTATTTATGGCGACAGAGCCAGTCAGTGTTTGAAAATCGCGGTCGAGATGAATGGCGGTGGGAACTGTTTGAGCGCCAGGTTCAATTTCTATCATACGTAACTCGGTGCCATCAAAAACCGCTATGGCGGAGTTAGAAGTTCCAAAATCGATGCCTATACCTTTCATTGTTACCTACTGTATTAATGTTTAATGTGCCATTAAAAAGCGTTACGCTTTTTAGATAAAAATCGCTGATGTAAATAGAATTTACTTAAAACCATATTAAAAACTATGGTTGGAGCTTGTGCTGCTAGAGTTATACATAATATTGAAGTTCGTGAATTGGACACCAAAACCGATGGATCAAAATTTACCCTGCAACGATGTTTTTAGCTTGGTAAATGCCATTTAATTGTGATGATACTCATTGCTGTCAATTTATATTAATTCTGCTACTGACGATGGGTTTGGCCGCGAATTCAAAAGTTTTGGATTAGGCCACAGCAGTAAGGTATTGTCCATACAAATAGAGGAATTAAAGGCGTCGAAGTTAAAAGCTAGCGGCTTAGGGCTAAGCGGGGGGTTAGGCGGATTTTAATCTGTATAATAAGCCCGGGTGGCGGACCTTGGTGGTGATAAAGCGTCCACTCGTTTTGATGAGTTTAAGTAAGGAAAATAGTCATGAGATACCTGATTTTGGCAATATTAGCTTTAGTCACTTCCTGCGGGGAAACTTCAGAAACACAGGAAGAGGCTTCCACAGTAAAGGCCTCGGATGCAAAAATAATGGAAGGTGTTCCGCTGACCACTGATAAGAGTGTAGCCTTGACCGCTGGTGAATGGCTTATCATTGATATCGCTGGTGATGGCGTTATCAATAAATCACAAGCCAGCCTGATTTTTAGCAAAGAGGGCCAGCTCGCAGCTAATGCTAGCTGTAACCGGCTGATCGGTAGTTATAATATCGATAGAAACTCTCTAACAATCGAGTTGATGGGTACAACGATGATGCTCTGCCCAGACCCCGTTCAGAGTCAAGAGCGTAAGTTGCTCGATATGCTTGCCCTTGTAAACCGTTACATGATCGATAAAACGGGTACTTTAGTGCTGACCACTGCAGACGATTTAACGATCACAGCAAGGCTGATGTAATGGGTAGCTTAGGTAACATGCGTGAGCAGGCTAAGCAGTTGCTATTGTCGTGGCTTGATAATTACATACCGAGCCTATCTGAACTCGCGTTTGACAGTATTGTAGTGTTATGGATTGCCTTTGTGGCCCTTGTTCTGCACTTCATACTTCATGTGCTCTTGCGCCGCTTACTAGTGCGCCTGGCGGAAAAAAAAGGCGATCTGTGGCAACAGGCGTTTCTGGAGCATAAGCTATTTCATCGGCTGTTTTATGTCCTTCAGGGGGCCGTCGTTCATGTGCAGGCGGGACTTTGGCTTGATGAATCCTCATCGCTACTTCAATTAATTGAAGGGGTTGCCGATCAGTGGATTCTTTTGTTCGCGTTGCTTGCTTTCTTTTCTGTGCTCGACACCCTCCAAAGCTTAGTGGTTCGCGAGACTAATCGCATACGATTTCCTCTCCGTGGCCTGATTCAAACAATAAAAATAATTGCCAGCTTTCTCATTGGTTTATTGGCTATTTCATCTTTGATGGGTAAATCGCCGCTTATTTTATTTAGTGGCTTAGGGGCTTTATCGGCAGTTTTACTGTTAGTTTTTAAAGACGCTATTCTTGGATTAGTTGCTGGCATCCAACTATCCGCAAACCAAATGCTGTCCATTGGCGATTGGTTAGAAATGCCAAAATACGGTGCTGACGGCGATGTTATCGACATTGCACTGACTACGGTAAAGGTTCAGAACTGGGATAAAACAATTACTACCATACCCACTTATGCGTTGATCTCCGATTCATTTAAGAATTGGCGCGGGATGACAGAGGCCGGAGGGCGGCGGATCAAGCGAAGCGTATTGATAGAAACCAGTAGCATTCGGTTTTTAGACGAGGCGCTGCTGCAGCACCTTAAAAAAGCCAATTTATTGGATAGCTACCTAGGAGAAAAAATACAGGCGATCCAGGATGCGAATAAACAACAGCAACTGGATATGTCAGTTAGTATTAATGGCCGCAGGTTAACCAATATAGGCACATTTCGGGCTTATCTGGTTTCGTACTTACGAGCGCACCCTGATATCCATCAACAGATGACGCTTATAGTTCGTCAACTTGAGCCGTCGAGTAATGGTTTACCCATTGAAATCTATGCTTTCACCAATACGACTAATTGGAATCGTTACGAAGATATACAGTCGGATATTTTTGACCATCTATTTGCGGTGTTACCAGAATTTGGACTCCGAGCCCATGAAGCGCCTACAGGTTATGATGTGAGGTCGTTAGTAGCTGGTAAAGCAGAATAACATTGCCACCATTATGAAGTGTGTTTTGCGCACAGATGATTCTATCTAATCTGCTTAAATATCTTTAGAATTGTTAAAACTTTTACCATACAACCATGGTCTATATTTCACTGGTTAATGGATAGATATAATTCGTGTATTGTTACTTATATTATAGGATGCTTTATGACTATTGCTGAACTGATTAATCAACTTCGTCGGGCACCAGAAACGATTGAATTTGACCAGGTAATGGCTACCATTACAGAATATTACGATTACACACCGGTCGGTTTTAGTAATGGAGATATTATCAATGCAGCGGGTAACAACGAAGGCTCATGTAAAATATTTGCCTTCGCCCAGCTTAATGCCTTGAGTGAAATGGAAACTTTGGCCTTATTCGGCAAATATTACCGCGAGGATGTTATGGAAAATCCCAGCGGGGATGATCATGCGAATATCCGTAACTTTATTCTTGATGGTTGGCTGGGTATTAAGTTTGATGATGTGGCCTTAGTGCCTAAATAACGATCTTACTTACTCTCACCGATTGAGTTAACTAAATGTTGAATAACAAGTGTAGCCCGATAAGTTTTTTGCGAAACAGTTTTTTGTGGCAGCGACGGTTTGTGTTATTACTGCCGTGCATGTTGGCTCAGCAAGCTATCGCTGCTGAAAATATGACAGATGCACTTATAGGCCGATTAATT
The DNA here is from genome assembly GCA_041677245.1 of Spongiibacteraceae bacterium. Classification (GTDB taxonomy): domain Bacteria; phylum Pseudomonadota; class Gammaproteobacteria; order Pseudomonadales; family Dasaniaceae; genus Oceanicoccus. The sequence goes on from JBAYQJ010000015.1 coordinate 19,112, forward strand.
GAACAGCAACTACCTACAATGCTATATCAGCATAAAGATAAACCATGGGAGTTAGGTACTTACAGTGTGACGGTTAATAAGGCTGGTGCATCAAGGTTTGTTAGCACGACTAAGCAGTTAGAAACGGCAATGCCTCTTAATGTGGTTATTTCAGGGACTATCAGTCAAGCATTTATGGGGGAAACGATGAATATTCCCTGTCACAGTCAGTTTGTGACACAGGGTAAACTTAATATTGTACCGTTGCTAAAACCCGATCATGTCGAGGTTAGTGTGGCGATTGATATTCCAATTCCCAATCCGTCTTTAAATTGTGGGAGTTTTCAGTTGCCGATTAAGATACCGCTTGAGCAGTTAGTGGCAGATAATAAAGCCCAATGGCAGCAACAGGTAGCGGCAGAAATAAATACTTTATTTAAGCAGTATGGTCTGCAAAATTAAATCATATTGTAAATGTAGGCTTGTTCTAAACGCAGCTGGGAGTTTTTATTGATGGGTGTTTTGACCTTATGATTATTGTTGCATTAATAATAGGTTCGTTAATCATTGTTGGGTTGTGTGTCTATGCTATCCAGCAGTGGCGGTTGGTGTTTAAACAACAAAAGCAACGCAAGCACGAAGCTATTCAGGTAGAAGAGAGTAGGGCGGAAGCGGCCGCTCAGGCTTTTGACAATATATTTGTTGTACTCAAGGCCATTGATCAAGGCCAGGTTTCGTTGACTGAAGCTGCAATAAGAATAATGGCCTACCGTTTAGCACTGCGGCCCGATCAGCAACAATGGGTATTGTTTGGTCCCTTTGATGGTTTGGCAATGGCGACGGCGCATATCCCAATTCTTGATGGATGGAAGGCTTTAGAGCGCACTCAGCAGGAACAACTTGAGCAAGAGCGTATTGCGCTAGAGCAGTCCTATGAAGTAGAAATCCTCAAGCTTACGCGAGAATATTTGCTGCTTGAAAAGCAACTGGATGACAATCATTCCTTTAATCGCGCAGAGCCCAAGTTAGTTAAGCCAACAGCCATTTAGCCCTGTCAATGACTCGGTGTAACTGCCTGTTTAACCACCTCTAAAATACCCCTGGGTTTTTTATCCGCCAAGGTTTTGTCGAAGGCATAATTTGGCTCTATCCCTGCCGTTACCAGCTGTAAGTAATACATTGTGGGCCAATTGTGGGGGGAGCTTGAGCTGTTTGTTGCTTTTCTTACAGCAGTAACGTCATAGGTGTGGGTGTGGGGCAGTAATTCATTGCTGCCGATCACTCCATCTTCGGTATCAATATACGCTTCGCTATAGTCAGCACAAGTTCCAAAGTGGTCTAAACCGTAGCGCCAGTTGATGCCGTTAATTGAGAGGGGGTCGAGGTAGGTAGTCTGCACCACGATATTATTGTTAGTTTCTTTGATTGCTTTACAGGCCGCGTAAATCACAAAAGCACCACAGCTATGGCCAATTAAATGTACATTGTTGAGGTTTTTGCTAATTAAAATTTCTTCACCAAGCAATTTACCGATGCGGCCAGCTTTGATAGCGCAGTTAAGCGGGGTTTGAGCATAGTTGCTCCAGTTCAGCGGCATAACTTGAGCAGAGTGCTGCCGTTTATTATAGGCTTGCTGTAGTGGTATTAACCAAGACTCGCTATTGTCATGAGCGCCGTGAGCCAGGAGTATTAGGCTGCTTTGCTCGGTTTGAAATTGGTTGAAATCAATGGTGTCGAAGTTTTCAGGCCAATACATAAATATTAGCAGTAAACTGGAGGCTGCAATAAAGCTGCCAAGAGGCAGCCATATAAGCAAGCTGAGGGCAATGCTAAACCAATATTTTTTTACTAGAATCCAAAGGTTGCTCATGTTGAGCTATTTAAAATTCAGCTTTTGCGAAACCGGTTACTTGGGTTAAGCCCATTTCTCTTCCTAGTACGGTCAATGGATGCACCACTACTAAGCCTCTTATCGATTTTTTTAGCTTCCCTAAGTCGCCTTGTTCGGCCTTGGTTAAAGGGCGGCTGAAGGGCAGATTTTTTACTTCACTACCTTGGTGATTAACCTGTTTTTGCTGCTTTTGCTTGGCATCGATGATCCGCTGCTCCAGGCTCTCAATTTCAAGTTTGAGTCGGAGTGTTGCGGCGTTGTCTCTGCCTTTCTCAGCAGTAGCTAATTTATGCCGGGTTTGATCAAGATGATCGTGGAGTTTTTGTAGTTGTTGCTTAATACTCATAATGCTACCTCAATAGAAAAAGGGTTGATTGATCACCAACCCTTTGGGGCAGCAAAATGCTGCAACGTAAACACCTGAATCAGTTTAGGCTTTGGCCGCATCCTGAGTAGATAAGTATTCTTCATAGGTGCCTTGGAAATCAATTAATTGCTGATCTTTGATTTCAATGACGCGGGTGGCCAACGAGGAGACAAATTCTCGATCGTGGCTGACAAAAATCAGCGTGCCTTCATAATGCTCAAGCGCTAAGTTAAGTGCTTCGATGGACTCCATATCCAAATGGTTAGTCGGCTCATCCATAATTAGCACGTTGCTATCCAGCATCATTAGTTTGCCAAACAGTAGACGGTTTTTTTCACCGCCAGAACAAACTCGGGCTTCTTTTTTAAAGTCCTCGGTGGAAAAGAGCAGGCGGCCTAATGTAGCTCGCACGATTTGATCATCGTGGCTTTGGTTACGCCACTGGCTCATCCAATCGAACAGATTCAAATCGCAATCAAAATCTTTGGTGGCATCCTGTGGGCAATAACCTAGAGTAGCATTTTCTGCCCACTTCACCGTACCCGATTGGGCTTCTATCTCGTTCATCAAACAGCGTAAAAGCGTGGTTTTACCTGCGCCGTTTTCGCCGATAATGGCTAACCGAGTACCTGCTTCAAGGATTAAATTACCCTTGCTGAATAGCTGCTGATCACCGAAGCCATGGCCGAGGTTTTCTAAAATTACTGCTTGTCGATGTAGTTTTTTCTCTTGCTTAAAGCGGATATATGGGCTGACGCGACTAGAAGGTTTGATATCATCCAGCTGTATTTTCTCAATGCGCTTAGCTCTTGAGGTTGCCTGCTTGGCTTTAGATGCGTTGGCAGAAAAGCGGCTAACAAATTGTTGTAGATCGGCGATCTGGGTCTTCTTCTTCGCATTTTCAGACTGCAGACGTTCCCTGGCTTGGGTTGATGCAGTCATAAAATCATCATAATTACCTGGATAAACCCGTAATTCGCCGTAATCGATGTCAGCCATATGAGTACAGACTGAGTTTAAGAAATGTCGATCGTGAGAAATGATGATCATGGTGCTTTTACGCTCGTTGATCATGTCTTCTAGCCAGCGAATGGTATCAATATCCAAGTTGTTAGTAGGTTCGTCCAGTAACAAAATATCTGGATCTGAAAATAGTGCCTGGGCCAGTAATACTCGCAATTTCCAGCCGGGAGCGACTTCGCTCATGGGGCCGTAGTGTAGCTCTTGGGCGATACCAGCGCCCATTAGTATTTCTTCAGCGCGACTTTCGGCGCTGTAACCATCCATTTCGGCAAACTGAACTTCGAGTTCAGATACTTTCATGCCGTCTTCTTCAGTCATGTCGGGGAGGTTGTAAATACGTTCGCGTTCTTGTTTGACTTCCCACAGCTGACTGTGACCCATAATAACTGTGTCTACGACGCTGTACTCTTCGAAGGCGAATTGGTCTTGGTGTAGCTTACCGACTCTTAGGTTGGGGGAGATGGATACGTTGCCTGCAGAGGGAGTCAGGCTGCCATCGAGGATTTTCATGAACGTCGATTTACCACTGCCATTAGCGCCGATAAGGCCATAGCGATTACCATCGCCGAATTTTACTGAGATGTTTTCGAATAATGGCTTGGCGCCAAATTGCATGGTGATGTTTGCGGTAGAGATCAAAGCTTATTCCCAAATACTGAAGTTTAGAATGAAGGTGAGGGGTTTTAAAGGGGCGTACTATAGGGATTTGTGGGCGCTACGTCGAGTGTCGCTGAGTAAAAATCAATCATAGGCCCTTATTGGAGCGTGCTAGATGTTGAAAAGATTAATCGTCATCGGCAGCTTGCATGCGCTCTAAGCGAGCTTGCTCTTCAGCAAAGGCAGCTTTGATCTCTAGTAGTACTGAGTCTACATCGGCAGCCTCTTCAGGATAATTAAAATGGCCGGTAAGCTTGCTCTCGGGGTGTAAATCGCCTTCTTCGTAGAGCGCCCACATTTCGTCAGCATAATGCGTATTGAGCAAGCTGGGGGCGTATTGGCCATAATAATTGGTCATATTACTAATATCACGCTCCAGCATGACAAAAGCATTATTATTAGCTGCGGCATCAACGGCTTGTGGGAGGTCGATAATAACAGGACCGTAGTCGTCTACTAGTACGTTAAATTCTGATAGATCCCCATGAACAAGACCCGCACAGAGCATAAGTTTTACATAGTGCATCACAGTGCCGTGATCCTCGATGGCTTGTTCTGCGGTCATAGAAACATCATTAAGCCGAGGGGCAACTTTACCTTCGCTATCGGTAACCAGCTCCATCAGCAAGACACCGTCAAAGCAACCGTAGGGCTGAGGGACGCGCACACCAGCGCGGTCAAGGCGGTAAAGAGCTTCAACTTCGGCGTTTTGCCAGGTTTCTTCCTGCTGCTTGCGGCCAAATTTAGAGCCTTTTTCCATGGCTCTGGCGCGGCGACTATTACGTACCTTGCGACCTTCTTGATACTGTGCCGCCTGTTTAAAGCTGCGTTTGGCGGCTTCTTTGTAGACTTTGGCGCAACGGATCTCATCGCCGCATCGAACGACGTACACAGTTGCTTCTTTGCCGCTCATTAATTGGCTAATGACTTCGTCAACGAGGCCATCTTCGATTAAGGGGAGAATACGTTTAGGGATTTTCATGGCGCCCCTTATACATTAATTATAGGAGCTATGGAATACAGAGCTACAGAATATATAGTGTCAATACTTATAAGTACCTAGTGAATGCTGACCTTACGAGCACTATTACTCCGTTTGTGTGGTGGGCGGCTAGCACTGCATGGGGAAGTACGAGGCGTAGCCGACAGGGTCAGTTGTTGTTTAACCAATTAGCCGAATATTGTTTTGCTTAGGTAAGCTCCCGGTTAATTGCTCCACCTGTATAAGTACCTCAGGAGTTAATGAGTATAAAAAACTATCGTATTGGCGGCATACATCGGTGTCATGGGAGCGATTGCAATACCGAATCAGGGCTTTCATCGAAGCCTCGTGACTAAGGCGATATTTCTCTCCAGTAATTGCCGTAACGACGAGTCCTAGGCGATATAGATGGAAAATACTGTTTTGCGAAAAAACGAGTTTCATTCTGAGCCTCCTATGGAAAGTGATGGTGTAGCTTGCATCCTGCAATCATGGGTAGTATGCATAAGCCTAATATGTGAACAAAGTGAATCTTGAGCTGTTGGTGGTTTGTTGTGCAGGTTTGCGAGTAAGGTCACGCTTTAGGGTTGTTTGTGGGAATTTTTTATAAGGAGGAGGACCTAAACCTGCTGTGCTCAATAAAGTTTAAAGCACTGAGCCTCGGATAAGATGGTTGCTAAACCTTCGATGGCGATAATGGCCTGACTTTCATCAGCAAAGCTTATTACAAGCTGGCTACCGCTGGCTAAATGGAGTTGTGGTGGTGTGATCAATAAATGTTGTTGGTCGCTCTGTAGCAACAATCCCGTGTAGTTAGATGCATTATGTTTGAAACGTACCGGGGTAAAGTTTTCGGCTAATATTTCAGCGCAGATGGATTGCCTTCCCTGTTGTGCTCTAGTCATTGTGGTAATACGGCTAAGGATTAACCTGGTTTTTGGGGAGTCATCTTTCTCCGCAGAATTCGTTTTCTCGCTAGTTTGAATCAGCAGTAACAGTTCACCAATATCTAGGTTAATGCCAATTTTCCCTTCAGATATTTGTAATTGTAGTTGTTGTTTGTCCTCTACAGCGCATAACCATTCGGATTTACTAAGGCTAGGCTTTGGGGGTAGCCCAATTAATGGCTGGCCGGGTACTAATGGGCCTTGTTTAGATAGAGCATAGTCAAACTCTGCGTAACTGATACATGGCTTGTAACCGCTAATTGCGGTGAGCTCGATAGCATTATAAGTTGAGTAAACGGGGAGCCGCTGATGTGTTTCGTTATTTTTTACGCATTGATTAAGTGCGCTGAGTAGCAAAATTTTTTGATCGATGGTGGTTTCTTTTAACGCAGGGCAACTATGATTATTTTTATTGGCGATACGAAGTTTTAGACACTCAACAAAATCTTTTTTAATTTGATTGAAAAAATCCTGTATTTTTACGTACAGCGGGGGGTAACTAGGCTTGCCTTGAATAATATCAGTAGGTGTAATAAGTACTGGATTGCTACTATCGTGGTTTATTTGCCATAGTTGCTGTCCTGGTTTGACTTCGGATAATTGATTGCTAATGCACAAAGGTATCAGCTGCAGATGATGCTGGTTGTGTTGTAAATAAGCATGTAACACCCTATATAAGCTTGAAGACAGATTGCTGAGGTTAAATGCTACGCCAATTTGATAACGTATAAATAGCTGAATGAGGTTTATTTCGTGTGGACTATTAATGGATTCTTTTGGTTCGGATAATAACTGTGGCTCATAAAGCGATAATGCATAAAATATTTTATTGACAGTTTTGGCCGAGCCATTGGGTAGAGGTAAGTGCAAGGTGTTGCATAAGTCTTGCTCCAGGCAGAGACAATCAAGCAGAACAAAGGCGATTTCATTCGCGGTTTTTCTCTGTGGCCCGTAAATTAAATTAGAGGATTCATAGAGATCGACATAAATTTGTTTGTAACCGGTAATTAACTGTCTAAGGGCAGATTGGGCAATGTCGACCATCTCGGCACGTTTCTCGTCATCAGCGCAGGGTTTTCGCTCAAACATGGCAATCACGGCTTTAATTTTTTCGGCCAATAGTGGAGCGAAAGCGTTTAATACTTGGCTGCGTTTGCGGTTTGATAAAGCGGTTTTTGCCAATAACTGTAAATGATGATCTGACTTTTCCAGCATGAATATCAGGGACTTACCCCTCGCCGTAAATAGGGTGGTTATTTCATGTGGGCTAATAATATCAGCCTGGTCTGGTTTTGCTTTTAGTACCGGTAGTAGTATTTCCAGGGCTAAGCTTCGCTCTGGTAATGTCCGGCCTAGATACTCATCCAGCTCTGCCTTTGATTGATTAAATTTCTCTTTGCTCATTTGGCCTAGCTCTTTGCTTTTAGCTTTTATTTTTTTGCTAAAATAAGCGAGCTTGCTATGTGCTTCATCTGTTTTTGTTGGTGTAGAGGTGGATGCTGGACAAGTTTGTTGTTTTTTCTCAGCCAATAACCGAGCTTGCTCGGCTGCAATTTGATCGATGAGCTGTTCAAATAAGATTGCTTCATCGCTTGGCGGTATTGGCTTACGGGCGGGCGAATGATTAATGGCATTATTGATGATGCTGAGACGACCAGAGTTATCAGTGGCAATTGGAGTGGAGTGGGTTGCTTGCAGTTGCTGGCTGAGTTTTTTAGCGTGAGTGCTAAGTAAAGCAGTAAAATCTCTTGGTTGTAGCGCAGGTGTTATTTTTGCAGTAATTTGAGCTGTTGCAGTGGTTTTGGGCGCTGTAGTGGTTTGCTGTTGTGCAGATTGAGTTAAGGCTTGTTCGAGCGCGCTTTCGTCGGCAAATAAAGCATCGTTATACTGGCTTTTAGTTTCAATGGTTATTTCGTAATCAGAGTAGTTTTTAAGCGGTATAGATTCCAGCGCTTGTTTTAATGCATCAGGGTCTTCAACATTTTCCTGATAGTTTGCATCTTTGTGAGCTTGGGATGCTTTTGGTGTATTTAGTTGGTTGTTAATGCTCAAACTCCCTGCGAATCTATGCTTTTTGGTGGCTTCTGGCCTGGCAATTTTCAATAGTTGTTATGGCCGCCAAGCATATATATTTAAGCATAGCCGATTTTATGGGTTACTCCTCAATTTTGCACATTAGTAACATTTTTACTATAATTTTCCAGCAGTTTATTCTATTTTATCTTAATTAAATCTCGATAATGGTAGATTAGTTTATGTCTAATGAAGCATCTTCTGACGCGGCGGATGAAATTGAAAATAGCGTGATGGTCAATGAGGCCTGGGTGATGACTACCAAGCAGGTTGGTGACAAAGTTGCGGGGTGGCTGGTTAAACACCTCTATGAAGACGATGTTCGTTACCTTGAAAGCAGTGAGCGTTGTCCCGTAACATCTTTTTGTTATCCTACTGGTGTTAGGGTAAAACGGGCCAAGTTGGAGCGAGTAGACTGATTACTAACCGATCATTGGCCTGTTGTGATGGATGTTGTGACTAAATCACATAATACATCCTAATATGGTGGATAAAGTTGCTCATAATAGATGCAGGCATAAAAAAACCCGCTGTATTTTTAGCGGGTTTTTTTATGTCTCACTGAATTAAATGTTATTAATGTAGATTAATTTTATGAATACCAGAGATACCAGTGAGTCCATCCCATTGGTCAACTCGGCCTTCACGCCAGCCATTTAACCAATATTGGCGAGTTTCACTGTGGCGATGGGGGCAGGCATCCTTAGCACGGCCGGTTGCCCCCGCGTTATAACCCCTGGCAAATGCTCGTTCAGTCATATCCCGTTTCTGTCTTCTCATAGAAATGTGCCTCGTTCTATATTGAAATAAATCTTTAGCACTGCACCTTAGCTTGCAGTGTATTCAGATCACCGTACTTCCAGATAACAGTCGTACCAGATAACATTGATGGTAGTGGTTAGGAGCGGGACTTGGTAGAATCCCCCGCGGCTATAGTCACACTGTATGCATTACATCTGCACTTACATTGCACTTACGGACATTGCACTGCGGAGACTACTGTCCTATTACAGTCATACTTTAGTCACACTACGGTTCTATCTAAGCAAATCGTATAGCTGCTGTCGACTACTCTACATGCTCAGTTTATTTAGCTCTGTCAGGGTTGTTGTCGTGATGATAAAATTAATGTTTAAAAATCAGTGACTTATGTTTTAGTGGCTGAGCTACTATTCCCTGTGTTTCTTCTTGGTTCGGGTATTAGTACCATATAATCTAAGTTTTCTTACCTTTAGGGTAATTTACAGGCCGTTTTCTATGTCTAGTGTTGTTTCTTTTTTTGCTACCTGCCCTAAGGGACTGGAGTCACTACTTCTCGATGAAGTGCGCTCCCTCAATGTTGCCAGCGCAAAAGAAACCGTCGCAGGTGTCTATTTCGACGCCACGCTGGAACAGGGTTATCGTTTTTGTCTTTGGTCGCGCTTGGCCAATAGGGTGTTGATGCCGCTGGGTAGCAGTGAGTGCCGTAACGTTAGTGACCTTTATCAAGGGGTTAAAGCTATTGAATGGGAGCAGCATCTCGATTTAAATGGTAGTTTTGCGATTGACTTCTCTGGGGCCTTAGCCGATATCAAGCATAGCCATTTTGGCGTGCTTAAAGCTAAAGATGCAATCGCGGATTACTTTACCGAGCGCCATGGTCGTCGACCCGATGTTGATTCAGATCAACCTGGCGTGAGGGTTAACGTCCGTGTGAGCAAAGGGCTGGTGGTGACTAGCCTTGATTTATCTGGTGGCAGTTTACACCGTCGCGGTTACCGCCTCAGCGGGGGTAGCGCGCCATTAAAAGAGAACTTGGCGGCGGCTATTTTATTACGAGCGAACTGGCCGGGTATTGCCGCAAAGGGTGGGGCTTTGCTTGATCCAATGTGTGGTTCTGGCACTTTACTTATCGAGGGGGCTTTAATGATGGCTAATATTGCCCCTGGTTTATTGCGCGAGCATTGGGGCTTTAGTGGTTGGTTAGGCCACCAGCCAGGGGTTTGGGATAACATCGTTGCCGAGGCCGAAAATATGCGCGATCAGGCAATGCAGCGACAGTGGCCAGAAATTCGTGGTTACGATGCTAGCCCCAGAGCAATTGAAAACGCTGAGGAAAATATTGAGCGCGCTGGCCTAACAGGTAAAGTAAGAGTGTTACGCAAAGAGTTAGCCAAATTTAGCCGACCAACACATACCATCGTTGATAGTGGCCTGGTAGTCACCAACCCGCCTTATGGTGAACGTTTAGGCGATGAGTCGTCGTTAATACACTTATACCGTCATTTGGGTCATCGATTAAAGACCGATTTTAGCGGTTGGCATGCAGCAGTATTTACCGGCAACCCTGATTTAGGCAAACAAATGGGTGTGCGCAGCAAAAAACAGTACCAGCTATTTAACGGCGCTATTCCCTGTAAATTATTAATTTTTGATGTGACTCAAGAATTTTTTATTGATGATAAATCACGATCAATCGAAAATATCGAGGGCAAATCTGCTAATCAGGCGGAAAATGAATATATGCGCGCCGCGCTGTCACCCGGCGCGCAAATGTTCGCTAATCGTTTGGTGAAAAATCGCAAACAGTTGCAAAAATGGTCAAAGAATAATGCGATCAGTTGTTATCGGTTATATGATGCTGACATGCCTGAATACGCTGTAGCTATAGACTATTATGAAGGTTGGGTGCACGTGGCAGAGTATCAGGCACCGGCAAAAGTTGATCCTGCTGCAGCCGAGCAGCGGTTACGCGATGTGATAGATGCGATTCCTGTTGCGCTAGGGATACCTGCTAAATATGTGGTGTTAAAGCAACGCAGTCGACAAAAGGGCAGTAGCCAGTATCAAAAGAACAGTGAGAGCGGTGAGTTTTTTGAAGTAAAAGAAGGTCAGGCAAGGTTTCTGCTTAACGTAAAAGATTATTTGGATACTGGTTTATTTTTAGATCATCGTCCGGTGCGGTTAAAAATTGCCGAGATGGCGAAGGGTAACCGCTTTTTAAACCTTTTTTGTTATACCGCCACAGCTAGTGTCCATGCCGCCTTAGGAGGCGCTACCTTTACCGATAGCGTGGATCTCTCGACAACGTATTTAGATTGGGCCAAAAAGAATATGGCACTGAATGGATTTAGCGATACCCAGCATCGCTTTATTCGAGCTGATGTGATGGAGTGGATTAAAAGCTGTGATAATCTTTACGACTTGATTTTGCTCGATCCTCCCACATTTTCTAATTCGAAAAAAATGGAAGCAACACTCGACGTACAGCGCGATCATGTACAGTTGATTAACGATGCAATGAAGGTTTTATCAAAAGATGGTGTATTGATTTTTTCAAACAACCAACGAAAATTCAGTTTGGACGAGGATGCCTTGACTGCTTACCGTATTGAAAATAAAACCGCTTGGTCTATCGACAAAGACTTTGAACGCTCTAAGGGCATCCATCAATGTTGGTTTATTCGCCATGATAAAAATTAATCGCAGGGCTTTTATTGGCAATATATTTGCCGGTTTTATCACAGTTTTTTGGGCTGGCACACTAAGCGCAGCAGTGGCCGAAGACGCTATATTTGCGCAGCGCATACAGGTTGAAAAGGCGGGCATTTATCAGCCTTTAGAGTTGCCGCAAAGCGTTTTTAAGGCTGATACTACCGCCGGCTATGCCAGTGTGTTGTCGACGCGCTTTTTACACGCCACGCATCGTATTCCATTACAGAAGAAAACTATCTTTGGATTTAATTATAGTATTAGCGAAACTTCGGTAGATGCTGAATGGGTGCCGGTTTCTATTAAAGTGACGCACCCTGAAACTGCTGATTATTTAGGTAATGTTTCTACCGGGTTTACTCAGCTTAGTGCCGCGCGTCTGAAAGCTGATGGCCGTTACCACAATAGTGCGCTTTACATTTTCAGTGAAAGTTATGAAATGGTGCCTGGGGATTGGACGATTACTGTTATCTACGATAACCAGATAAGCGCTTCACAGACTTTTTATGTGCACGACACCCAGATAGATGTTGCCTCTAGCTGCTGCGACTCGTAGTTTAAATGTTGTAGTTGTAAATGTTGTAGTTGTAAATCTTGTAGTTGTAAATCTTGTAGTTATAAACCTTGTAGTTACAAACCTAGTAGTTATAAATCTTAGCAGTCGTAAGCTCTGGTTCTTAGGTCAATACCACCGTCCGTGGTTTTAACCTAAGTCTCTTTAATTAATGGTATGCGAATTTGAATCTGCGACATAAGGAGCCAAGGATTCGCTATTTGTTATTATGTGCTTTTTCGCTGAGCTCTCACTGCACGATTCTTTCTTGATTTAGCGCCTCCCGCCAGTTTTTTTCTTGGTACATAACTGCCATCGGCTTTGGGTGGTAACCCGCTATGTTGGGTTAGTATTTTTTGCCCATTTTTTACAGCGCCACCCTGAGGAGGTATCCAGCTGCGCGGTTGTTTGGCTGGAACCAAATGTTTTTTACCTGGCCCGATTAAATCGGCACGGCCCATTTTTCTCAGCGCTTCGCGGATCATTGGCCAATTGTCGGCATCGTGGTAGCGTAAAAACGCTTTATGCAAGCGGCGGTGACGATGCCCTTTAGGTGTTTTGACAGTTTCACTGTCACGGCTGACTTTTTTCAGTGGATTTTTTTCTGAGTAATACATTGCCGTGGCCGATGCCATAGGCGACGGATAAAAAGCTTGTACTTGATCGGCTCTAAAGCCGCTACTTTTTAGCCACAGCGCAAGATTCATCATATCTTCGTCGGTAGTGCCAGGGTGGGCGGCGATGAAGTAGGGGATTAAATACTGTTTTTTTCCTGCGAGCTCAGAATATTTTTCAAACATTTTCTTAAAACGATCATAGCTGCCAATACCAGGCTTCATCATTTTAGATAATGGGCCACCTTCAGTATGCTCTGGTGCAATTTTCAGGTAACCCCCTACATGATGGGTAACCAGCTCCTGCACGTATTCAGGCGTCTCTATTGCGATGTCATAACGCAAACCGGAGGCAATAAGAACTTTTTTAACGCCCGGTAACTCCCGTGCCTCTCGGTAAAGATCAACCAATGGTAGTTGGTCAGTTATCAGGTTTGTACAAATACTGGGGTAGACACAGGATAGACGTCGACAGCTTTGCTCGATTGCTTTGGTTTTACAGCTTAATCGCCACATATTTGCCGTTGGGCCACCCAAATCGGAAATAATGCCGGTAAATCCGGGGGTCTTGTCCCGAATTTTTTCGACTTCTTTGATAATCGATTCTTTGGAGCGGCTTTGAATAATACGACCTTCGTGCTCGGTGATGGAGCAAAAGGTGCAGCCACCAAAACAGCCGCGCATGATATTGACTGAAAACTTAATCATTTCATAAGCGGGTATACGTGCATCACCGTAGGCGGGGTGGGGTACACGTTGATAGGGTAAGTCAAAGACCTCATCCATCTCTTCAGTTTCGAGTGGAATCGGTGGTGGATTTAACCAAACTTCGCGGTCGCCATGGCGCTGGATTAAGGCGCGGGCATTGCCTGGGTTAGTTTCCAAGTGCAGTACCCGTGAGGCGTGAGCGTACAAAACGGGATCGTTTTTGACTGCGTCATAACCGGGTAGCCGAATAACGGTGGTATCTTTATTGAGTTTGTTCTTACGCGCACTCAGTGGGTCAATAATGGTAACAACTTGGATATCACCGCTATCAGCGGATTTATCTTTGTCACAATCTTTGCTGCCACCACTGTCACTGACTTCGTAGGGATTTAAGTGTTTTTCTACTTTGCCAGGGGTATCCACGGTACTGGAGTCGATAACTGTCCAGCCGGCTGGGACACTATTGCAGATAAAAGCGGTACCGCGTAAATCACGTATTTGTTGAGGCTCTTCACCCGCGGCGATACGATGAGCAATATCAATAATAGCGCGCTCGGCATTGCCATAAACCAAGATGTCAGCTTTTGAATCCATCAATACTGAGCGACGTACCTTGTCGCTCCAGTAGTCGTAGTGGGCGATGCGACGCAGGCTGGCCTCGATGGAGCCGATGATTACTGGCACACCTTTGTAGGCTTCTTTGCAGCGTTGTGAGTAGGCAACCACCGCACGGTCAGGGCGCCTGCCGCCTTCATCATTAGGTGAGTAAGCATCATCATGGCGCAGCTTGCGATCAGCTGTATAACGATTGATCATCGAATCCATATTGCCGGCGGCAACGCCATAAAACAGATTCGGTTTACCCAGCGCCATAAAAGCCTCTTTTGAGCGCCAATCAGGCTGGGCAATGATGCCAACGCGAAAGCCCTGAGCTTCTAAAACCCGACCTACCACTGCCATACCAAAGCTGGGGTGATCGACATAGGCATCACCGGTAACAATAATAATGTCGCAGCTATCCCAGCCAAGAGTATCCATCTCTTCACGAGACATGGGTAAAAATGGCGCAGGGCCATAGCATTCAGCCCAGTATTTACGGTAAGAGAATATAGGTGTTGTAGTTTGTGATGATGCTTTCATTGAGAGTTTTTTGCTGCTTGAGGTAAGAGATGTGGATAACGATGTGCCGTATTGTACGTGATCTTGGCTTGGAAAACCTATGCAAAATGGTCGGGAATAACCACGATAGGCCATCGCAGTAGCGAAAATGTCATAAAAACGCGATATTTATTTAATATTTGCCGCATTCGGTCATTATTGTCATATTGCTGTAACAATGTTTTCCTTTAATAATCCTAGTCATGACTAAAAATAGATATCAAAAGGTGGTGTGTTAATGCAAGACAAAACAATCCTGATCGTCGATGATGAGGCTGCCATCAGAGAGATGGTCCGTATGTCTTTAGAAATGGCTGGTTTTGATTGTGAAGAGGCGGGTGATATTCAGCAAGCACATCGAATGATTGTCGATAACCGGCCTGACTTAGTTTTGCTCGATTGGATGCTGCCCGGCGGTAGTGGTATTGAGCTACTGCGTCGTATCCGCAAAGATGATGTGTTAGCCGATTTACCGGTTATAATGCTGACCGCAAAAACAGAGGAAGATAATAAAATTCAGGGGCTGGATGTCGGTGCTGATGATTATATAACCAAACCATTTGCACCTCGGGAGATGCTCTCTAGAGTCAAAGCAGTGATGCGCCGGACTGGCTACGGCGAAGCCGATAAAGTGCTTACATGTAAAGGCTTGAAGTTAGACCCGTCCAGTCATCGTGTTTATATCGGCCAGCAACCGATTAATATGGGGCCTACAGAATTTAGATTATTAAAGTTTTTTATGACGCACCAGGAGCGGGCTTATAGCCGTAGTCAGTTACTCGATCAGGTTTGGGGTGGCAATGTCTACGTCGAAGAACGCACGGTCGATGTCCACATACGTCGCTTACGCAAAGCTCTGAGTACTGATCAAGCTGATTATAGTGATTTGGTACAGACTGTTCGCGGTACCGGTTATAGATTTTCCGAGACTGGCGGCATAGCGGATTAATACCATCTTTTCAATCAGCGAGTTGATTTTTAATGTACACAATTGATTGGAAGATCGAGTGCCGTAACCTCTGTGTCTGGTTCTCATTGGCAGGATTATTGGGTTGGTTACTCGGATTGTTGCCATGGTTATTACTACTCGCAAGCTTTGTTTACATTGGCTGGACTGTATTTCAGCTGCAGCGCATTCAATTGTGGCTAATTCGTCGTTCTGGCGTAGCACCACCTGAAACTGGCGGAATGTTGGGTAATGTGTTTGATGGCATCTACCGGATGCACCGACAAAATCTGCAAGAGCGTTCCAAATTACAAGCGGAAGTTGATTATTTACAAGATTCGCTAGCTTCGCTTGAGGATGCGGCGGTAATGATCGACCATCGTGGCAATATTCAGTGGAGTAATCGGGCCGCAGAGCGTTTGCTGGGGTTGCGTTATCCTGAAGATCGACAGCAACAGCTGGTTAATCTTATTCGTGCCCCTGAGTTTTTGAGCTATTTCGAGAGCAAGGATTATACGCAGTCGTTACAAATCCGCTCGCCACATAATAATCACTACCACTTACAGATCAATATTACTCACTTTGGTGAAGGTAGTCAGTTGTTGTTCGCGCGGGATATCACCGAAACCAATCGTTTACTGCAAATGCGTAAAGATTTTGTTGCTAATGTTTCCCACGAGTTACGTACTCCTTTGACCGTTATTACCGGCTATTTAGAAACCATGTCCGATAATGGCGCCCAAGCCAGTGTAGCTAATGAGTCGCGCTGGCGTCGTGCGATGGAGCAGATGCTCAATCAGTCGCGACGAATGGAGGTGCTGATAAAAGACTTAATTATTTTATCTCGGCTTGAGTCTGTTCCCGTTAACGCTAAACACACCGCTGTTGCTATCTACCCAGTGTTATCGATGATCCGCGATGAGGTTTTGTCTGCTATAAAAGGGGACCGCAGTATCACTATCACCTGTGATAAGTCGATTGCATTGCTGGGTAATGCCGATGAACTGCATAGTGCCTTTGCTAATTTAATTATGAATGCGGCTAAATATACTGCTGACCAAGGATCTATTTCGATCCGCTGCTACCATGATGAGCAGTATTTATATCTGGAGGTTGAGGACAATGGCGAAGGAATTGATGATCATCATCTGCCACGTTTAACTGAGCGCTTCTACCGCGTGGATAAGAGTCGTTCTATCGATACCGGCGGTACCGGTTTGGGTTTGGCCATCGTCAAGCATATATTGTTGCGTCATCAAGCTGAGCTTAGGATTAGCAGTAGTTTGGGGCAGGGCAGTGTTTTTACCTGTGTATTCCCCATTGTGAAAATGGTAGGGCAGTCAAATAGTGATTAATGTCATATTTTCTTTGGCGCCATATCATTTAATAAAACATTGTTAATTGAAATATTTTATTAAACAAACAGTCATATTAATGTCATATAAAGTTTTTATAGTAACTCCTACATCTTTACCAGACCTATTACAGGATTCCCCTGTAAATTAATGGCCTGCATATTAACGGAGAGAAAAATGAAGCTCAGTAAAATATTTAAAACAGCAGCATTGGCAACAGCGATGTCGGCGACAGTATTGATGGGTTCGTCAGTGCATGCAGCGACAGAGGTGGATGCGGGGCTACCTGAGTACACTAAGGCGAGTGGTGTTTCTGGTAATCTTTCTAGTGTTGGCTCTGATACCTTAGCTAACTTGATGACGCTGTGGGCTGAGGACTTCAAGCGTTTTTATCCCAATGTAAATATTCAAATTCAGGCGGCTGGTTCTTCTACCGCGCCTCCAGCTCTGACTGAGGGCACGTCAAACGTTGGGCCGATGAGCCGAATGATGAAAGACAAAGAGTTAGCAGCTTTCGAAGCTAAATATGGTTATAAACCTACAGCAGTCCCCGTTGCTATTGACGCACTGGCCGTTTATGTCCACAAGGATAATCCTATTAAAGGTTTATCTATCGAAGATGTTGATGCGATCTTTTCATCGACTCGCAAGTGTGGCGGTGCTCAGGATATAGATGTATGGGGTAAAGCAGGTTTAACCGGTGCATGGGTTAATCGTGATGTGCAGCTGTTTGGCCGCAACTCTGTATCTGGCACTTATGGTTACTTCAAAGAGAAAGCGTTGTGTAAGGGTGACTATAAAAATACCGTTAATGAGCAGCCTGGCTCGGCTTCGGTGGTACAGTCAGTTGCTACCTCAATCAACGGCATTGGTTATTCGGGTGTTGGTTATAAAACATCGAGTGTCCGTGCGGTGCCGCTTAGCAAAAAGGCAGATGGTAAGTTTGTAGAGGCAAATCCTGAAAATGCAGTAACCGGTGCGTATCCGCTATCTCGTTATTTGTATATTTATGTAAACAAAACGCCAAACAAACCGTTGGCACCTCTAGAGCGAGAGTTTGTTAAGTTGATTCTTTCGAAGGCAGGTCAGCAAGTTGTTGTCAAAGATGGCTATATACCTTTACCGAGTGCGGTAGTTAGCAAGCAATTAAAACAGCTTCATTTAAACTAGTAGCTCGCTGAAGTTAGTCCTAGGTCCGATATTGAGTGCCACGGTCGATATGATTGTGGCATTTTTTTAGGCAAGCCTAGAGCGATTAAATTATTTAAGCCAAGCCAGGTGACTGTTGTCACATAAATGTCATATTTCGGTCATATAATGCCAGTTATGAAAAATACTCATTCATCATCTTCAACAGTGACTATTTCGCGGGAGAAAATTTCTGAGCAACGGCTGAGTGGCTGGCGCAAAGTAAAAGACTCCGCTGCCAACCTCACCATTACCGCAGGTGGTATGGCGGTATTGTTTTCAATTCTGCTGATTTTCTTTTACCTGTTATACGAAATTTTACCTTTATTTGCTCCTGCTCAAGTTGAGCTTCAGTCTGAATATAGTTTAGCGTCGCCGCAATCAGCACGTACACTGTATATGGCAATGGAAGAGCAGGCTGAGATTGCGACACAGTTAGATGATAGTGGTCTACTGCAGTTTTTCAAAGCCACAGATGGTCAGCCTGTTAGTGAGTTTCAACTACCGGTTTCTACCAGGATAAATAGTTTTGCACTGAACTCTGAACAAGAACCTTTATTGGCTTTGGCTACGGGCGGCGAAGTTTTACTGATTAAACCCGATTACAAAACCAGTTACTCCGATGCTAAGCGTCTTATTACGCCTGTGGTCAACTACCCTTATGGCGAGCAACCGCTCAAGTTTAAAGGCAAATCAATCAGCAGCCTGGCCGTACGCGATAGTAACGAGCAATTAGTCTTGGTGGTCAATATCGACGGTATCTTGAACGGCCGACGCTTTGTTAAAGAAGAGAATTTTTTAACAGGTGAGAAGGTTATTACCGAAGAAGAGTTGGCGCTACCTATTGTTGATATCCCAGCTGACTGGTTGTTGATCGATCCTGATCAACGCTGGCTGTACGTGGCGAGTAAACAGGGTGATTACCGCGTCATCAACTTGGCCAATGAAGAGCTTATCGATGCAGGCCGGCTGAATGAGAGTGGAAAGCTTACAGATTTTCGATTCCTGCTGGGTGGCATTTCTTTGATTGCTGCAAGCGACACGGGTGAGGTTTCTCAGTGGTTTATGGTGAGAGAGAGCAATAAACCTGCACGCTTGCAGTATATTCGTAGCTTTCAACAGGGTGATGTAGCTATCAAAAGCATTGCGGTTGAGCATCGACGCAAAGGTTTTTATGCGCTAGACGCTAATGACAGGATGACGATCTATTATACGACATCCGAGCGTGAGCTATTAACTCAACCAATGGTCGCAGAAGAGCAGGCTGATACCAGCAGTAGCATTGTTCATTTTTCCATTGCTCCTAGGGCCGATGCTTTACTACTTAAAAATAATAAAGGTAGCTTTAGTTATTGGACAGTTGCCAATGAGCATCCCGAAGTATCCTTTAGCGCACTGTGGAGCAAGGTATGGTACGAAAGCTACCCTGAGCCCGACTATATATGGCAATCCTCTGCCTCCAGTAATGACTTTGAACCAAAATATAGCTTTGCTCCTTTAGCCTTCGGCACCTTAAAAGCGGCTTTTTATGCGATGGTTATTGCCGCGCCTTTAGCTATTTGTGGGGCAATTTATACAGCGTATTTTATGGCACCGGCGGTACGCAGAAAAATAAAACCTCTAATAGAATTAATGGAGGCCTTGCCTACGGTCATTCTGGGGTTTTTAGCAGGCTTATGGTTGGCCCCCTTTATTGAGCGTAACTTACCTGGTGTTTTTAGTATCTTCGTACTCATTCCTGTCGGTGTTTTGTTATTTGGTTATTTATGGAGCCGCTTACCCGAAAATGTGCGTCTGCGGGTACCAGATGGCTGGCATGCTGTGTTTTTGATGCCTGTTATTGTGCTTATTGCCTGGAGTGCCCTTTCTTTTAGCGGAGTGCTGGAGTTATGGTTTTTCGATGGTGATATGCGTGCTTGGCTAACACACGACATGGGTATTGCTTTTGATCAGCGCAATGCCATGGTAGTGGGTATTGCGATGGGCTTTGCAGTTATACCCACTATTTTTTCGATAGCCGAAGATGCCATATTTTCAGTCCCTAAATCACTAACCTATGGCTCCTTAGCTGTAGGTGCTACGCCGTGGCAGACACTGGTTGGAGTTGTTATACCTACGGCGAGCCCCGGTATATTCTCTGCACTGATGATTGGTATGGGGCGTGCCGTGGGAGAGACCATGATTGTATTAATGGCTACTGGTAACACCCCGATTATGGATGCGAATATATTTGAGGGCATGCGCACACTGGCAGCCAATATTGCCGTAGAAATTGGTGAGACTGAGGTTGATAGCTCACACTTTCGTGTGTTGTTTTTGGCGGCTTTCGTATTATTTCTATTTACCTTTGTTGTTAACACTGCTGCCGAAATTGTGCGCCAGCGTTTACGTAAAAAATACGGCTCGTTATAAAGACTATGTCTATGAAATTAAATATCAGTAAAAAGCAAACCCTTACAACATGGATAAAAACCGGAGAGCCGTATATTTGGCTAAATGCGGCTGCCGTGGCTATCAGTGCTATTGCAGTGGTGGGGTTGCTGGTGCTATTGGCGGTTCGGGGCTTAGGTCATTTTTGGCCGGCCAATATCGCTTCGATTGATTACGCAATGCCGGGTTATGAACAGCGTAAAGTTGTCGGAGAAATAGTTGAAACAGAAACTGTTCCCATCGAACAGTTACATTCAGCAGGGGTTGATATTCAATCCACTGAACGGTTTATCCATCGAGATTTAATTAAGCAGGGCAACCGAGATATTACCGGTATTGATTTCGTTTGGTTGATCGAAGACTATATGGTCAGTGTTACATACCCAAAAGATCTAATGGTTATTGAGCGCCGTGAATGGGGAAACTTCTACGGTTACTTAAAGTCGATTAAACAACAAGGGGTACTGGTTGAAACTGGTAATACTTGGGATGAATTTCAACAACGTATACAACGCGGCTTAAACATTCATGATGATATTGAATCGATCGAAAAAGGTCAGATTGGTACTATCAATTACCAGCTTGAACGCCTGCGCCTGCGTACTCGTGGCTTGGAATTAAAAACTAGTTTATCGGCACAGGAGCGTGCCGCTGCCATGGCTGAAATTGAGGCTGAACGTGCCCAATTAAAACTGCAGTACGCGCAATTACAACAGCAATTAATAGAGCTCTATGGGCAGATTAATCGCGACAGCTTTACCGTCGAGGCGATGGATGGCACTGAGGTAGATATAAAAATAGCCGCGGTGGTTGACGCTAAACGCCCTAATAGTATGACTGTTGGCGAGAAAATGAGCTCTTATGTTGAAAAACTTTGGGGGTTTTTAACTGATGAGCCCAGAGAAGCCAATACCGAAGGAGGGATTTTTCCAGCTATATTCGGCACGGTAATGATGGTTCTTTTAATGTCGGTGATGGTGACACCTTTTGGGGTTATCGCTGCGGTCTATTTACGTGAATACGCGAAGCAGGGCGTGATGACCAGAATTGTGCGTATAGCGGTCAATAATTTGGCTGGTGTACCCTCTATAGTTTACGGCGTATTTGGTTTAGGTTTTTTCATCTACTTTCTGGGTGCCGAAGTTGATAATGCGTTGTTTCAAGAAGCACTCCCTGCGCCGACTTTTGGTACCCCTGGTATGTTATGGGCATCGATAACCCTGGCCCTATTAACCTTGCCAGTGGTTATTGTTGCCACCGAAGAAGGTTTGTCACGCATACCCAAGGCTTTGCGTGAAGGTAGCTTGGCGTTGGGAGCGACCAAGGCTGAAACCTTGTGGCGAGTAGTGTTACCCATGGCGAGCCCAGCAATGATGACCGGGTTGATTTTGGCGGTTGCACGGGCAGCGGGGGAAGTGGCACCGTTAATGCTAGTTGGCGTGGTGAAATTAGCGCCTTCATTACCTGTTGATACCAATTACCCCTACCTGCATTTGGATCAAAAATTTATGCACTTGGGCTTCCATATCTTTGATGTGGGCTTCCAAAGCCCTAATGTTGAGGCGGCAAGACCTTTGGTTTACGCCACGGCCTTATTACTGGTCATCATCATCGCCTTGCTCAATTTCAGTTCGGTGGCTTTGCGTAATCATTTACGTGAAAAATATAAATCACTGGATATGTAGCCGAATTAAACTGCGAGAGAATATATTGTGAAACGTCATGCAATTAATATAGATAATATCGGTCGGCCAAATCAACAGCTGGACCTTTCCCATGAACAAATAAGTTTGTCGGTAAAAAACCTTAACCTTTATTACGAAGGTAAAAAACAGGCTTTGTATAATATAGATTTGGAAATTCCACAGCAGCGGGTGACTGCTTTTATTGGGCCCAGTGGCTGTGGTAAGTCAACCTTGTTACGTTGTTTTAACCGAATGAACGATTTGGTTGATGGCTGTGAGGTAAGCGGTAGTATTTTATTAGATAATGACGACATTTATCAGCGCGCCGTGGATGTGTCTTCTCTGCGTCGTCGCATTGGTATGGTGTTTCAAAAGCCTAACCCGTTTCCTAAATCCATCTACGAAAATGTTGCCTATGGTTTACGTATACAAGGCATTAATAAAAAGCGCACCCTCGATGAGGCGGTAGAAAAAGCGTTGCGACAAGCAGCTTTATGGGATGAAGTTAAGGACCGCCTGCAGGATAGCGCCTTAGGCATGTCTGGAGGTCAGCAGCAGCGCCTGGTCATTGCCCGAACCATAGCGATTGAACCTGAGGTGTTGCTGCTTGATGAACCTGCATCCGCGTTAGATCCTATTTCAACCTTAAAAATTGAAGAGTTAATCAACGAATTAAAATCTAAATATACCATCATTATCGTCACCCATAATATGCAGCAGGCTGCACGTGTTTCTGATTACACTGCGTTTTTGTATATGGGAAAACTGATCGAATTTGATAATACGGAAAGAATATTTACTAACCCGGTTAAAAAACAAACTGAAGATTACATCACTGGCCGCTACGGTTAGGAGACAATGCCATGATCGATAAAGACACACACAGTCATCATATTTCACAGCAGTTCAATACCGAACTTGATCTAGTCAGAACCCATATGCTCGAGATGGGAGGATTGGTTGAAAAACAGGTTTATGATGCAGTTTTAGCGCTTATCGAAGCCGATGAAAATCGGGCCGAAAAGGTAAAGAAAGGGGATAAAAAGATCAACGCCATGGAAGTGTCAATCGATGAAGATTGCGCTCGGATTCTTGCTTTAAGACAACCTGCAGCTAGTGATTTACGTCTAGTTATTGCTATTAGCAAATCGGTTATTGATTTAGAGCGTATTGGTGATGAAGCTCGTAAAATTGCAGTACAAGCATTGCAGTTGATTGAGAGTGGTGAATCACCACGTGGCTATACAGAAATTCGTCATATCGGTAATCATGTTGCAATGATGGTACGTGATGCCCTGGATTCTTTTGCCCGTGTTGATGTCGATATGGCTTTAGCCGTTGCCAAAGAGGATAAACTCGTCGATGAAGAATACGGTACCGCTGTGCGTAGCCTGATTACTTATATGATGGAAGACCCTCGCGCCATTGGTAAGATGATTAACGTACTATGGGCGCTGCGTTCATTAGAGCGAATCGGTGATCATGCGCGTAATATCGCCGAGCAAGTGATTTATTTGGTAAAAGGAACTAACGTGCGTCATGTCGGTATTAAAGAAATGACAGCACGCGTTCAAGATGAAAAATAGTGACCGATAAAAATATCAGCAACGACGGCTTTAAAGAAATAGCTTGGCCCCTGGCCCAAGGGGCCAATCAAGCATCATCCAAACAAGTAATAATACCGTCCAGCTAAGCAAGAATGCTATCGAATAGGGTAGCATGGTGGCGATAATAGTACCGATCCCTGCTTGTTTATCGTAGCGTTGGACAAAGGCGATGACGACGCCAAAATAAGGCATTAGTGGTGTGATGATATTGGTGGTGCTATCACCGATGCGAAAGGCGATCTGGGTTGCTTCTGGGGTGATGCCGAGTAATAAAAACATTGGCACAAAGATCGGTGCAAACAACGCCCATTTTGCTGAAGCACTGCCGATCAACAAGTTGATTAAGGCCGACATAACAATAAAGCTGGCCAACAAAGTAGCGCTACTTAAATTCAATGTCTTAAGGAACTCTGCGCCGTTTATTGCGCTGATAGCACCTAGCTGGCTCCAGTTAAAATAATTGACAAACTGTGCCGCAAAAAACATCAGTACTAAATAGCTCGACATACTGTTAAGGCTGCTTTCCATGCCGCTAATAAAATCATCTGCGCGCCGGTAATTGCCACTGACTCGGCCAAAAATAAACCCTGCTATGGCCGCATAAACGGCAATAATGACAACAATGCCTTGAATAAAGGGTGAATTTAAAATGCTGCTATTATCACCTCGAAGTATACCGGTTGCAGGGATCAGCCCCCACAGCAATAAGCCGATAAAGATGATCGAAAACAAGCCAACCCAATAAACAGCACGTTTTTCCTGCGGGCTTATTGGTTGGTTGATAGTGTCTTCTTGCTGTTCACTATATTCACCGAGTTGCGGGATAACGATTTTTTCTGTTACCCAGGTACCAACCACACTGATTAATAAGGTAGATGCGACAATAAAATAATAGTTAGCCGCAGCGCTGACTTGGTAACCGGCTTGTACCAAGTTTGCAGCTTCGCTGGAAATACCACCGAGGATGGCATCGACTGGGCCGATCATTAAGTTAGCGCTAAAGCCACCCGATACGCCGGCGAAAGCTGCGGCTATACCCGCCAGCGGGTGGCGCCCAGCGGAAATAAATACCAGCGCTGCTAAAGGGATTAGTACCACATAGCCCGTATCCATTGCCAAGCTGGAGAGCACCCCAGTAAACACCACAATAAAGCTGAGCAGCTGACGAGGTGCTTTGAGCACAGTCGCTTTGAGCACGACGTTGATTAAGCCGGAGTGCTCGGCGACGCCGATCCCCATAATGGCAACTAACACCGAGCCTACCGGTGCAAAGTGAACAAAATTGCTGATGGCTTTAGTGAGGATTAATTGCAGCCCATCACGGCTTAACAGATTAACGCTGTTGATGACTTCGCCGCTGATGGGGTGGGTAGCAGAGATATCCAGTGCAACGGCCAAGGCAGATAATGCAAGTACCAATCCGCACAAATAAATAAATAAAACAGCCGGGTGGGGCAGTTTATTACCCGCCCGCTCAATGTGATTAAGTATCGTATTAATGGTGTTATTACTCATGCTACTGCCACCGGTTTTGTTATGTTTTATTAGGTGTTTTGTCTCTAAAGTAGCGGGGCACTTGTTCAATACCTAACAATTCTCGCCTGACTAAATCTAGCGTAGTCGCTGTAACCATTGACTGAAAGCCCTGACGTGAAGTGTTAAATTGCAGTCGACGGGTTTGGATATTATTTTTTTCACCCCAAGCCATCCAGACTGTACCTACTGGCTTGGTCTCGGTACCGCCCTCGGGGCCAGCAATACCTGAAACAGCAATACCAACGTCAGCGCCACTGCGCTCGATAGCACCATTAACCATCGCGCGCACGACTTCCTCACTGACAGCGCCATGTTCAAGCAAGATAGCTTCCGGTACACCCAATAGTGTTTGTTTCATGGTATTTGAATAGCTGACAATACCTGCTTCGAACACTGAAGAGGCTCCTGCAACTTCGGTGATAGAGGCGGCGATTAAACCACCAGTACAGGATTCTGCCGTGGTAATTTTTTTATTCTGCTGCTGTAAAATAGCAATCACCGCCTCGGCAAGGTTGGTGCCACCCTCACCGATAATATAATCACCTATTAAGGCTTCTAGACGTTGGTAGCACTGGGTTTGTATCGGCAGATGCTCAGGGTCCTGGATTGTCAGTTTTACCTCTAAGAGCGGCATTCCAACCCTAAACCCCAGCTCAACACAGCTGGGCCAATCTTTGTATTCATTGGTGATTAGTTGCTGTAAATTGGATTCACCCAGGCCAAAGGTTTGAAAACGACGTGTCGATATTTGTCGGTTATTAGGAAAACGCTGGCAAATGAGGGCAATAATGCTATCCGATAGCATAGCGCGCAGCTCATTGGGGACCCCTGAAGTACAAATAATCAAACAGTTGTTATGGGTTAGGCTAAAGCCGACAGCGCTGCCGATAGGGTTAGCGATAATATCGACGCCTACAGGCAAAACTGCTTGTTTAAGGTTGGCAGCATTCAGCGCAATGTTACGTCGGTTGCACCAGTTAGTTAAATGTTTAAGTGCTGTGGCGTTTTCTGCCAGTACCTGGCCGCTACACCGACTCAGGGCCTCGGCAGTGAGGTCGTCAACCGTTGGCCCGAGGCCACCATTGACAATCAATACATCGCTATCGAGGGAGAGACGTTGTAACTCGTTAACTAGCTGGTCTATGTTATCGCCAACTGTGGTTTTACCGTAAATGGTATAGCCTTCGCTGGCGAGAAGATCTCCGATCATTGCGGAGTTCGAATCGATAGTATGCCCTGACATGAGCTCGTTGCCGGTTAGCAGCAGTTGTATTTTCATTATATTGAATTCTTATAGTGCCGTTGATAGTCTTGGCTTGTTGAAAGATAAAGTTTTTAAGGGTTAAAATTTAACCTATTAACGATAAACTACAGGTAAATACGAGTTCCTGTTAGATAACAAAGATTAAATAGCCACTTACTCTTAGCATTTTAAGCTATCTAAAGTTAAATTTAGAGGCTAATTTACTAGAGGATCAGTTGGGAGTTTAATCCTATTTTCCGCCGAGGATAACCTCCTTTTAATTTTCATTCAAAAGACCTTGGTTCAACTGGGTATTTAAAGAGGCTTTATGACCGATTTATTGGCGGTAGACTTCCATAATATGCACTTGCTTGAACTACCAGGACGGCTCACTGGCGACGCTGGTCTGCGAGCTGCGATTGCTGCTAGAGAGCTGCCCGCCATCTGTTTTCAAATAGAAAACTCTGATCATGCTTATACCTATTGTCCTGGGCCAGAGACGATTAATATTGTTGCAGGTACTGAAGCTGAGACGATTTTAAACCTGGGGCTCGAGCAGTGGCGGAGTATGATCGTCTGGTTACAAACAGGGGAACAGCAGGTAGTTGTGTTGCCAGAGAGCCTCACAGGCAATGAAGACTTTATTCATTGGCGGGCGGCGCTTAAGGAGATGTATTTGTCGTAATAGAGCAAGCAAAAATAAAATTTTTAGTATCGATTATCTTATGGAGTATGTTATGAAACTGATCAAAATTGTAGGATGGTTTTTTGCCGTTTTATTAGTATTGTTGGCAATTGCTGTTTTCCTGGTAGCACAGAATATCAATGATTTGGTTAAAGTTGCCGTTGAAGATATAGGCTCCGATGTATTAAAAACGTCAGTAAGTCTTGATAGTGCAAATGTAAAGCTATTTGAAAATCGCATTCAACTTTCCGGGTTGAAAATAGCAAACCCGCCTGGGTTTAGTGCGGGTAACGTGTTTGAGATGAGCGATATTGTAGTTGACGTGGAGCTGGCTTCACTGCTGGATAATTTAGTGCTGGTCAATGAAATATCCATTGATGGCGCACGGATTAGCGCTGAGCAAAAAGGTATTAATACTAATTTTCAAGCCCTGATGAATAATATAGACAGTGGGGATAAAACTGAACAAGTGCCAGTATCAAGCCCGGACGATGAGGATTCATCTACCCCTATTGATATATTGGTGAGGGTAGATCTGTTTAGCTTTTCAAACAGCTCAATGGCGGTAACCACAGAAAAATGGGGGGCGCAAGAAGTCAGTATCCCAACTATTGCCTTGCGTAACATTGGTGGTAACGCAGGTTTACCACCGGAGCAGTTGGCGCCAGCGATCCTGAAACCATTGATCAAACAACTTAATACGGTGCTAAAAAAACGGGTTCAAGAGCTACTGGAAGGCAAAGCTAAGGAAAAGCTAAAAGAGAAAGAGGATGAGCTGAAAAAGAAACTGGATAAAGAGCTTGGTGGCAACGCCGATAAATTGAAATCACTTTTTTCAAATTAATTACTTTACCGTGGCCTTATTGATTAAGGCCACGGTAAGGCTGAATAACTAGACGGGGTCAAATAACAGGTTGAATTCACGGAAGACTTCACCCTCGGGCCAAAGTATTTGCAAAATGAAGTTTAAGTAAGGTTCTTTCATGAATTGATGGGTGCTGATATTGATTTGAATATCGCCACCTTCTAAATCTAAACGATCAAATTTTAGGTTTTGATACAGGGCGCTGCTGTCTACGCCCATCTCCTTATGCAGGCTTAATGGTGCCAGTTTAACAATCAGCTCTTGCTCGGTTAACACCTGATCATTTTTAATAATCAGGTGGGCGGATAAGGGTTGCCCTAGGGCTGAGTTTAAGCTGATCGCTCCTACCTCTAAGCCATAGGCATTGGTGCCCAGCAGCAAGCTGAATAACAAACAGGCAACGATTGATTTGATATTTAAGCCAAGTGCAGTGTTGCTTATACTTGGTGATATTTTGGGAGAATGAAGTAATGTCAGCATGGTCTTCGCCTTGAGTTTTAGTTGGCGGCAATAAGCTCCTTATTACCGTTAATACTTGGCCATTATGTGTGGCTAGTAGTTAGTATTTAGTTGTTTTTGGCTAATAAGTTTGTGGTGACTATTATTTTTTGGATGATTATAAGAGAGTGGCCATTAAAACGCGGCTGTGGCTATCTAAATATCACTACTGGATCACATCTAACGGTGAAAAATAAGCATGAAAGGCCGGCGTATCAACTATGGATCCAGGGTAATTTGTCGGTATCTGTGCCGGTTATATGGTTTGTTTATCTGCTTGCCGCCGAGCAGGCTTTGTAGCACACTGCATGCATTGTTTTAAATCCTTGTATAAACTTTAGTTGGAGATAAATATGGCGGAAATAAAAAGGGCAGTAAAGACTGTCGAAGTGAATTATGTGTGCGATGAATGCAACCATGGCATGATGCATAAATCCGGTGAGCTGGATGAAGCAACGGGGGATATTCCGCATAAATGCGTTATTTGTGGCCACCGTCAAAATTTTAAGTGGGTAACTTACCCCCGAATTGATT
The DNA here is from genome assembly GCA_041677245.1 of Spongiibacteraceae bacterium. Classification (GTDB taxonomy): domain Bacteria; phylum Pseudomonadota; class Gammaproteobacteria; order Pseudomonadales; family Dasaniaceae; genus Oceanicoccus. Next base: position 48,107 of record JBAYQJ010000015.1, read on the forward strand.
ATATCGATGAGAATGAAAGTATTGCCTAGGTTTTCACTCCCATCGAACGGCACCTCCAATGTGCTATATCCACGATGCTGACAGCGTGATGTTATTGAGGAGTGCGAATGACCAGCAGTCGTAATTCAGTCATATCCTCAATAGCATAGCGTATCCCTTCACGGCCTACGCCGCTGTCTTTAACACCGCCATAAGGCATGTTATCAACCCGCCAGGATGGCACATCGCCAATGACTACGCCCCCGACGTCTAGTGTATCCCAGGCTTTTTGCGCTTTGTACAGGTCACGAGTAAAGATGCCGGCTTGCAAGCCGAAGTCACTGTTGTTGACTTCCTCCAACGCTTTATCAAAATCATCAAACGATGATATGACAACGACTGGGCCAAAGGCTTCTTTGGTGTTAATGCTGCAGTGGTTGGGTACGTTTTCAAGTACCGTTGCCTCTAACATTGCCCCTTCGCGCTTGCCGCCGCAGAGTAGGGTAGAGCCCTGTTGTAAGGCTTCCTGTATCCATTCATCTAAACGACGAGCTTCGCTTTCAGAGATCATTGGACCAATGAAAGTGTTTTCATCTTTAGGGTCGCCCATGACTAAAGCTTTGGTGGCAGTGACAAAGCGCGCTTTGAACTCATCATACAAAGAGGCGTGAACAATAATACGCTGTACACCGATACAACTTTGTCCAGACTGGTAGAAAGAGCCAAAAATAATTCTTTGTACAGCATCATCAAGGTCAGTATCTTCATCGACGATACAGGCTGCATTGCCGCCGAGCTCCAGGATGACCGGCTTTTTACCCGCGCGTGCTTTAAGGTCCCAGCCTACATCGGGTGAGCCGGTAAAGCTGAGCAGCTTAAAGCGATCGTCGGTAGTAAACAGATCGGCACCATCGCGATGGCAGGGCAGGATAGAGAAAGCACCTGTGGGCAAGTTGGTTTCGGCTAGTATTTCGCCGATTATTAATGCGCCAATAGGCGTGCGGCTGGCAGGCTTGAGTACAAAGGGGCAGCCTGCAGCGATAGCCGGTGCAACTTTGTGTGCAGCCAAATTAAGTGGGAAGTTAAAGGGTGAGATAAACGAGCATGGGCCGATAGGGACATGTTTGGTCATGCCGCGGTAGCCTTTGGCTCGCGGGGTAATCTCTAAGTTTAATACCTCGCCACCGATACGTACCGACTCTTCGGCAGCAATGCGAAATGTATCAATCAAGCGGGTGACTTCTCCACGAGCATCTTTAATCGGCTTGCCGGCCTCAATACACAGGGCCATGGCCATCTCTTCAAACCGTTCTTGAAAACGTTTGACGCAGTGGTTGAGAATATCTTGTCGCTCATAAGGGGCTAGATCGGCCATCGGTTTAGTGGCTGCAACAGCTGCAGTAATCGCTCGATCAATCGCGGCTACGTCAGCCATCGCCACTCGATAAGCTACTTCGCCAGTAAATTTATCCGTAACTTCTAAATCGGCGTTTGGCTGCTCTGCCTGATTGGCTAAATAGTAAGGGTATTGAGTTTTAAGCATGGATACTCCTTAAAGGTTTTAATTCGATTAAATTTTTCGACTCAACTCGCGGATCTCGTCGTTGAGGATTCTGTCGTTCTCTGAATAATCGACTGGCACATCGATAACATGTACACCTGGCTCTTTCTGGCAGCGCTTTAACAGCGGCAGTAATTCTTCGCTGGCTTCTATACGATACCCGTTAGCTCCATAACTTTCTGCATATTTTACAAAATCCGGGTTGCCATAATCGAGGCCAAAATTATCGAATTTCATATTGGCCTGTTTCCATTTAATCATGCCGTAGCCATCATCACGGATGATGACAACCGTTAGGTGCATATCTAACCTAACCGCGGTTTCAAGTTCTTGAGAATTCATCATAAAGCCGCCGTCGCCACAAATTGCGGTGACTGCTTTGTTGGGAAACACTAAATGTGCCGCCATCGCTGAAGGTAACCCGGCTCCCATGGATGCTAACGCATTATCCAGCAATACCGTATTGGGTTTTTTGGCGCGGTAATTACGTGCAAACCATATTTTATACACGCCATTATCCAGTGCGATGATGCCGTCATCGGGCATCGCTGTACGTACATCGGCGACGATGCGCTGTGGGTACATTGGCCAGCGGTTATCGTCAGCACCTTCAAGAATATGTGCGTCCATATGGGATTTAACTTCCATAAAGTAGCTAAAATTCCAGTGATCTTGTGGGGTGATGCGTTCTTTGATTTGCCAAATGCTATTGGCAATATCACCTAACACTTCAACCTGAGGAAAATAAACAGGGTCAACTTTGGCTGAATTGAAATTGATATGGATAACCTTGCTGCCTTCGCGCATAAAGAAAGGCGGCTTTTCTACCACATCATGGCCTACATTAATAATTAAGTCAGCCGTTTCGATAGCGCGATGGACAAAGTCACCATCGGATAATGTGGTATTACCTAAAAAGAGTCCGTTAGTTTCATCAATAACGCCTTTACCCATTTGTGTGGTAATAAAAGGAATACCGGTTTTTGCCACAAATTCCGTTAGCATTTTGCTGGGCAATTTACGGTTAGCGCCTGCACCGACAAGAATAATCGGTTGAATGGCTTTTTCGATCATGGCCACTGCGTGGCGAACAGCTTTTTCGTCGGCTATTGGGCGGCGATGATCGCTGATCGCAATTAATGGCGTAGTGGAGTCTTCATCGGCGATATCTTCGGGTAATTCAAGGTGGGTAGCGCCCGGACGCTCTTCTTGAGCTAAACGAAATGCCTCTCTTACCTTGGAGGGGATATTGTCTCCGCTAATAATTTGATGGGTAAATTTAGTGATTGGCCCCATCATGTCGACCACATTAATAATCTGAAACTGGCCTTGTTTACTCGATTTGATTGGCTTTTGCCCAGTGATCATCAACATGGGCATTGCACCGAGTTGCGCATAAGCGGCCGCGGTTACTAAATTGGTTGCACCGGGCCCTAGTGTTGCCATGCAAACACCGGCTTTACCTGTAAGCCGGCCATAAGTAGCGGCCATAAAGCCGGCGGCTTGTTCGTGGCGGGTAAGGACGAGTTTGATGGATGAATGACGTACGGACTCGAGCAGGTCTAGGTTTTCCTCTCCGGGAATGCCGAAGATATACTCTACGCCCTCTGCTTCTAAGGCCTTGATGAAAAGATCTGATGCTTTCATTCTCGTCTCCTATGGATGTTTTAGTGCTGATTCTAATAAATTAGATCATTTTTCTATGAGTTACGTGCAACATAGCCTTTTTGTTGTATGTTTTCGAAATAGAGCTCTGAATAAAATTGGGAATAACTTTTATCGCTATGCGAATGTCAGACTTTATGTTGTAACTTTCTTGTTGTCAGTTTGGTCGGGGCCGTGTTGATAGGATCATCCGGCCAGGGGTGTTTAGGATAACGACCCTTCATATCTTTTTTGACATGTGCGTAGCTATTGTTCCAAAAACCTTCAAGGTCCTGAGTGATTTGCAGTGGCCGCTGTGCTGGTGAAAGCAAATGCAGTTGTAGCTTGATATTACCATTAGCAATGCTAGGGGTGGTTTTGCAGCCAAACATTTCCTGCAGCTTAACACGTAATACTGGGGGATTCTGGCTGTAATCTATATTGACTTTTGATCCGGAGGGGACTGTTATGCTGGTGGGTGCTAATTGTTGTAGCTGTTGAGACAGATGCCATGGCAGTAATTGTGTAAGGATGGATTGCAGGTCCAGCCGTTGAAAATCTTTTAGTGTATTGATTGGCGCTAAAAAGGGCCCTAACCATTGCTCTAACGTTGAGGCCAGATGTTCATCTGATACGTCGGGCCAGCAGGTGTCAGGGTTATCCTGCGTGTTTCCAGATTGGCTGTCAGCGGCAGTGGTTTGCAAGTTGCGTAACAACAGGCAGCGAGCCTGCCATTGACGAATGGACTTATCCCAGGGCAGCGGCGTTAAGTTTTTCTTTCTTAGCAGGCTTATCAGTGCGGTTTGCTTTTGTTCCGGGCTAATGGCGTTACTGGGTTGCCGAAGTAGGGTTAGCTTACCCACGGTATGGGTTTTTTCCGCGGTGAAGCGCTGGTTTAACTCATCCCAGTCAGCGCTGTGGCGAGTTTGTACCAAGCTGGATAAGTGGGTCTCAAAAAGCGCAGGATTGAAGCTGACAGCGGAAAAAATACGGTCGCTTGCGCGCTTTACGCCACGATTAATTGTGCCACCCAACTCAGCCACAACCAGCCAGGACTGGCCCGCCAGGCTGTCAGCATCGTTAAGTAGCGCGCTGCGACCATTAGTCAGCTGGTATTGTGTACTGCTGTTTTGTTTTAGTCTGGCAATGCGATCAGGGTAAGCGCAGGCGAGTAAATAACCTGGTAGATCATGCTTGTCTAATTCAACTACGCCTAAATCATCGCTGCCAGCGTGTTGCGCGGGTATAGCTATCGCTTTGATGAATTGAGCAAATGATTGGGCTTGTTTGCGGCTGCGATTGAGCCAGGCCTGATGCTGTTTTGGGCAGGGTAGTGTGCCGTTAAGTAGCGCTAGGTGGTCGTTTAAGTCAGTGCCATAATCACGACCGAGTGGATTGCGCTCTACCAGGAGAGCGGCTAGAAATGTTGCAGGTTTACTCTGTTGTAAACTGGCACCACAGATCATCATATGAGCCAATCGAGGATGGGCCGGTATTGTTGCCATCCACTCACCATATTGACTGAGTTTGCAGCTGCCCAAACTAATGATCTCGGCAGCCATGTCACCGCCATGCTTAGCCTCAATGGCACCGAGCTGCAGTAATAAATCTAACGCTTGAGCGATATGACCTGCTGGAGGCTGATCTAGCCACCTCAGCTCTGCAATATCGTCTACTCCCCAAGCTAATAACTGTAACAGCAAGGGTGCCAAGTCTGCCTGTAAGATCTGCGCGGTGGCTTGTTGTTGTAATTGACCTTGCTGCTCTTGACTCCACAGCCGATAGCAGTGCCCAGCTTGTAAGCGACCAGCTCGGCCCTTGCGTTGTTCGCTGGCATTTTTACTGATGCGACAAGTTTGTAGCCGTGTCATTCCTGTGGCTGCGTCAAAGCGTGGCTCTCGACACAGGCCGGTATCAATTACAAGGGTGATGCCTTCAATGGTAAGGCTGGTCTCGGCAATGTCAGTCGATAAAACGATTTTATAAAGATCTTTATCAGCCCCCTCTAGTGGTTCAATCGCTTTTTGCTGCGCGGCTAGCGGCAAGCTGCCGTACAGTGGTAAAACAATATGGCTGGCACTGCTGGCGGCAGGCAAGCGGTGTTTTAATTGGGTCAGGACACGGTGAATTTCTGCCTGTCCCGGTAGAAACACTAAGATGCTACCCGTTTTATCAAGGATAGCATCGAGCAGAGTAGTCACGACACGCTCGACGATATCATCATCGTACCTGGCCGCATGACTGTAGCTGACGGTAACAGGAAATTGTTTTCCGGCACTGCGGATTATCGGTGTATGCCGCAAACTTAATGCCGTTGCGTCAGGCTGCGCCAGTAGCGACGCGATAGCCTCACCATCCAGTGTGGCCGACATCACCAGTAGACGCAAAGAGTTGTCGGCGTCTCTAAAGATCTCTCTGGCTTCTAAGGTCAGTGCCAGGCCGAGGTCAGCCTCTACACTACGCTCGTGAAATTCATCAAAAATCAGCAGGCCAACACCCTCTAAGGCAGGGTCTTGAATTAACATATTGGTCAAAATACCTTCGGTCATAACCTCAATGCGGGTATGTTGACTAACCTTAGTATCCTGGCGGACCCGATAGCCTACGGTTTGTCCTACTGGCTCCCCAAGTAAACTAGCCATGCGTATTGCTGCGGAGCGCGCAGCAAGGCGACGAGGCTCTAGCATGATAATGCGTTGACCAGCGAGCCATGGCTGTCGCAACATTTCCAGTGGTAGCATTGTGGTCTTACCGGCGCCGGGCGGTGCTTCTACCACCACTTGATGATATTGTATAAAGGCTTGCCGCAGTGGCTCAAAAATATCTTCAATCGGTAACTGAGGTAGTTGAGGGCGTTTTTGCTCAAAAAACGTTGTCAGAATCTTATCTTGGGACACAATCAGTCTCTATGGCGAATAGGATGTGATAATAACAAGCTTGCGTATGTTGCGACTCAAGTAATAGCTAAAGTAGTCATCACATTGCAGCTAGTGTGGATGATCTGTAGAGCAGTTCACAGCAAAATAATGGTTTTAGCATAAACTTTAACAAGCTGTGCTAAGCGTCTAATCTTAAAGGGATTAAGAGAATAATAGGCTCGGCATTATTGATCTTAGAAAGCACTATATATATTACCAGTAACATATTGATATATAAATAATTTTATGCTGCACAGGACTAGCTGATGAGCGTGGGTACAAACAAAGAAGCGATTGTCTTTGTTGACAATAATCGTGTTATTAAAGAAATCCTGTATCCGGAGTTTGAGGCTGTTTTAGATCATGTGGTCGGACTAAGCGACCTTAAAAGTCGTAAGGCCTTTGCTGTTTATTTGACGATCAACCCACAGCTTTACATTACCGCAGCCGTTTTTTTTACCATCGACTTTGACGATAATGGCTATGCTGATCGATCATGGAATTTACCCTTGCAACATTTATCCCGTCACACAGGTACTGGCCCCGATCTGGGTGCGGGGCCAATCAAGCTGGCCTGCCGTAGCCAGTGCTCTGTTGCATGGCACCAGCGCTCACTATGGGACCCAGTGCTATCAACAGGAGATCACAACACCTTGAGTCTTCTAGCTACAGCGATCAAGCGTAACCGCTTGGGGCTTGCAGTTATTGAAGCGGACAAAAAAGCCGATAAAGCTAGCGATAACAGCTCGCTAAAAGCAGCTGACCAGCATAAAGCAGCCTCTGCTGCCAGTATTAATCAAGCCAGGCAAGAGATTGAGGCGACCTTAGCAAAGAAATATAAAGCCCAATACCAAGCACGTGTAGCAAGTCTAAACGAAGAGAGTAATCTTCGAATTGCCGCAATAAAGTCCGAAGCGCAAGAATATATTGAAAAAATACAACGCCATTACCGCTCTGAACGCGATCGCTTAAACCTGACACTGGAAACGACAAAGCAACTGTTTTCAGAAGAGAAGCACCGCAACATTAAGCTTAAAAATACCTTACAGTCGCAAGCTAAGGATATGCGCAATGCTCGTGAGCGGTTTCAGGGGGAAATAGAACAATCTAAGGAGATTGAACAGGTTCAACTGCTAGCCCTTGAGGAACAGTTTGAGCTAGAAGCAAAAGCTAAAATTGATGCCGTCACTGCTGAATTAAAAGAAATGCTTGATATGCGCGAGGTAGAGTTGTTTTATCGCGATGAACAAATTAAGCGTCTAAATGAAGAAGTCACTCTGCTACGCCAAGAAAAGGCGTCCTTGTTAGCTGGTGGTGGTGATCGTATATTGCAAAAAATGGTTGAGAGTGGCATCACTTTCGTCACTTATCATCCGGGGATCGAACACCTGACGATTCCAGCGTCGAATTTAAGTCAATATATGGATTCACCTCTCGCTTATGTGGCAGATAAATGTGCCGTTGATATATCCTTGTATCAGCAATGGTTAAAGCACCAGCAACTACCAGTTTGTTCCCATACTTTAGCTGATGGCGCATTGTGCGCTGCACCAATAAGCAAGGTTGAGGTCCCCTCACGTTTTATTATTGGCCAAAGTGATCGCTGTCATGAGCATAGTAATTCCCTCGATGCCACGCTGACTGAGCCAGAATCTGTTAGCGAGAGCGACTGAGCCTTTATGCAGTTGACAAGCATCTCCCCAATGCAGCTTTTGTCTGATTCAGTACTGGTGCCACAGGATATCGAGTTAAACGTGTTGCGACTGGATCAATTTGCCGAGCCGGTATCGGGCAATAAGTATTTCAAGCTCAAATATAATATTGAATTTGCCAAAGCCAATGGCTACCAACAGTTATTAAGTTTTGGTGGCGCATTTTCAAATCATATACATGCGCTGGCTATGGCGGGACAAGTGTATGGGATAAAAACAATAGGGCTTATTCGTGGTGAGCCCGGCCCACAACAGAGTGCAACGCTGCAAGATGCCGCAACTGCGGGGATGGAATTGCACTATTTATCCCGAGAGCGCTATAAATTACGACACGACCCCGTATTTCTGGCTGAATTAAAAACGCTTTACCCCGATGCTTTCATTATCCCCGAGGGCGGCAGTAATGATTTAGGGGTTAAAGGCTGCATAGAAATTGTTGACCACATACGCCAACATTTGAATAATGATTTCGATATAGTGTGTCTGCCTTGTGGCACTGCGGCTACTCTGGCCGGAGTAGCCGCAGGGCTAAATGCATCGCAGCAGGTATTAGGGTTCTCGGTGCTAAAAAATGCTCATTATCTCGATACTGAGGTAAAGCGTTATTTAGCACACCTGGCGCTTAATAATAAATCACAAAATTGGCAAATTCTGCACCAGTATCATTGCGGTGGTTATGCCAAGGCAAGTACTGAACTGGCTGTTTTTATTGAACAATTTGAACATCGCTTTAATATTCCACTTGAGCCGATTTACTCGGGGAAGATGTTTTTTGGCCTGCATCAGCTATTATTAGCATCGTCTCCCGTTATACCCAGGGGGAGCAGGGTAGTGGCGATACATACCGGTGGCTTACAAGGTTTACGCGGCATGCAATCAACATTACAGCGCTTGCGCAGTAATAGATAATAAAATCCTGTATAAAACTGAGCGCTGGTGGCAATAAGATTAATGGATGGACAATGAACAAAGCGATTTACAAAATTTCTGCAGACATTGACCCCTGTGTACTGCAGACACTGGTGCCGGTGAGCGCACTAACCATCGATCATCTCAATGCGCTCTTACGTAATCAATCTATTGAAGCGGTTTGTCAGGGAGAGTCCTTATTTGCCATCGGTGATTATGATGAAAAAATGGTCTATTTACTGAGCGGAGACATCGAAGCCGTTGATAGTCTTGGAACCAGCACCATATTACATGCTGGCAGTCCCCGGTGCAGATACCCGCTGTTTGATCAACAGCCAAGACGATGTACGGTAACAGCCTTAAGTGATTGTAGCGTTATTCGTTTCCATCGTGATCAGCTGGACGCCATGCTCGCTTGGGATCAGGCATCTCGTTACATTATGCTTGATATAAGTGCTCAGCGTGATTTGGACGAGGATGCCGATTGGATGCTAACACTGCTAAAATCCAATCTGTTTTATAAAGTACCACCAATGAATATCCGCCACATCATTAATAAATTTGACCCTCAGTATGTCTCTGCTGGAGAGACGGTGATACGTCAGGGCGAGCTGGGGGAGTGCTGTTATTTTATTAAAGAAGGTTTGGCGGGGGTTTACCAGTCCGTCGATGATAAAGCCTCCCCGAGGTTGGTTGCTGAATTGGGTGCAGGGCTTTGTTTTGGTGAGGATGCCTTGCTTAACGAGGCCGCACGTAACGCAACAATAACCATGCACAGCAACGGTGTGTTGATGCGGCTCAATAAACAGGATTTTTTTACCCTGTTAAAATCACCGCCTGCAGAGAGTATCAATTTGCATGATGCTAAAATTCAAGCTGAAAACGGCTCAATATGGATTGATGTGAGAACTCAAGCCGAGTACGAGCGGGGCCACTGTGAGGGGGCAGTAAATATGCCGTTGGATTTACTCAAACTTAAATCTCGGATGCTGGATCAACACCAGCATTACATTAGTTTTTGTAATAGTGGTCGGCGCAGTGAAGCAGCTGCTTATTTATTAGCTGAAGACGGTTTTAACGTGAGCGTGTTGGCGGGAGGTTATTGTAACTATTCTGCTGCTGAGCAACTGTATTTTGAGCAAGTAACTCCTGACATTTAATGCTGTCCCTTTGTCATTATTGGCCAGTTGTTACGGGTTATAAAATATCGCTGCTGTTCAATATACTCGTGGCCCTGTATCGCAACAGCACATAACAGCAGCGGCTGTTGGTAGCGATCAAAATAGTCTTTTAGCACAGCGGCAATGTCATTGCCGTGTATCAATTGTTCGCTGCTGGCAGCTATGGTGCCATAAGCTGGGCTAATCCATTGTGGCTTTTGTAACCAAAGCCAATATATCGACTGAGATATAATGCTGTCGAATTGATTGAGCTTAAGCCAGTAATTTTGCTGTGGCAGCCAAGCTATGGGCTGCTCTTGCTTACTCGTCATCTCGCTGCTGGGTAAGTTAAGCGGATAAAATAAATAGCCCTTCAATGCAATTTCTTGGTTAACCTCATCAACACCTTTAGCTTGCAAGATTAGCCTGGCTTCATCTGAATTTGACAGCTGGATTTGATGGCTAAGCAGTCGATTGAGCTTTTTATCTAATCGGTCTATCGCATTAGGCCCTACCCAGTGGTGGTAATCGTTCGAAAATACCGACGATGGCCCTGTTAGCGATTGATTGAGATAAAATTTGATCGCTAATTCAAGGTGGGTGTATTGGCCCGAATAGGTATCTTGGTAGATTAAGTCGATTTCGCCATAGGTTATTTTATTGCGATACACCTTCAGGTTATGCGTAATTAATCGATATTGCTGGTCATGGCGAAGAAAAAACTGCCATAGTGACTCGAAATAAAGGCCTATTCGCGAGCTTTTTAAGGTTTTAAGGTGCTGGATTAGTGGTTCTGGAGTTTTGTCTAGTTGCGCTAACCAGGCCAGGCGCTGTTCAGTTAACTCAATAATGTTGTTGCTTATATTTTGTCCGTCGCGCTGCTGGCTAAAACTATTGATGAGATTGTGTCCAAAACAGCTCCAGGCCAAATCGCGTACAGCCTGATTTTTAAGTTGAGGGATAACATGCATGCTGGGTGGTCATCTTTGGGACTGGGGCGATTTAGAGTATACTCGCCGCATGAATAACTGCAGACATCTAACACTATGAGTGAATTTAATACAATAGGTATTCTTGGCCGAGAGAGTGATGCAGTGGGTGAGTCTCTGCGAGTTCTTACCGAGTTTTTGTCGAAACGAAAAGTATCGGTCATTCTAGGTGAAAAAATAGCCACTCTACTCCCAGACAACCCTTTCCCTGTTTGTAGCCGTACTAAAATGGGAGAGAGCTGCGATTTAATTATTGTACTTGGTGGAGATGGCAGTTTACTAGGCGCTGCGAGAATTATTGCGCGCCACAATGTGCCAGTGTTAGGTATCAACCGTGGCCGTCTGGGCTTTCTAACCGATGTGCTGCCAGATGAAATTGAAGAAAAAGTAGGCGCGGTGCTGAATGGCGAGTACGTTTTAGATAAACGTTTTTTGATGAGCGTAGTGGTTAAACGTGAAGGGGAAATTATCGGCCGTGCCGAAGCACTTAATGATGTGGTAGTAAACTCTGGAACCTCGGCCAAAATGATTGAGTTTGATCTGTATGTCGATGATGAATTTGTTTATCGTCAACGATCCGATGGACTCATCGTATCTACGCCTACGGGGTCAACAGCTTATTCTTTATCGGCCGGGGGGCCCATCATGCATCCTAAGCTTGACGCTATGGTGCTGGTGCCGATGTTTCCGCACACCTTAAATAGTCGGCCTATTGTTATTGATGGCAACAGTGAAATAAAGATAGAAATTATTCTAGGTAATGAAAAGCATCCGCCGGTCACCTGTGATGGCCAGATACCACTAACCGTGCTGCCGGGTGACGTCGTTCATATCACTAAAAAACGCCATAAATTAAAACTGATTCACCCTATGGGACATAGTTTTTATGCAAGTTGTCGAGATAAGCTGGGTTGGGCTAGCCGCTTAACCTAGTTGCAAGCTTAAAATTTAATTTCATGTATAGATTGTAAAAGTAAAACACACATAGGTTTAAATGATCCAGATAATGAAAACGGGAGTATATGTTGCCCAATACGATGGATAATGATCTGAGTCAGTTTGCGGGTTACGATCTTATTGGAGATGTGCACGGCTGTGGCGATAGCCTGGAGTTGTTACTGCAACTATTAGGTTACTGTACCCGTGGTGGCGTTTATGGATACCGCGATCAGCGCAAGCCCCGGCAAGTGATATTTCTTGGGGATATTTTAGATCGTGGTCCAAAAATTCGTGAATCTATATTACTAGTAAGAGATATGGTGGAGCGAGGCAGTGCACAAATAGTAATGGGTAACCACGAATATAATGCGTTGGCTTACTCCACCAAGAAGCCAGGCAGTGACACTCGATATTTACTGGATCACACACCTAATTTAAACCGGCTCATTCAAGAAACTCTTGATCAATTTGCCAATCATCCTCGTGACTGGAAGGATACATTAAACTGGTTTTATGACTGGCCGGTATTCCTGGAGTTTAAGCATTTTAGAGTGGTACATGCCTGTTGGGATCAGCACTTAATCGATCAATTTCTTCAGCGCTGTCCCGACGCGACAATTGATAAAGACTTCTTAGTTGAGTCAGCTGATTATCGTAATCCCGCTGGTCGCTTTATGAGCCGAACCACCCGGGGAGCCAGCTTGATGTTGCCTGATAATTTAACTATCACTGGTAGTGATGGTTATTCTCGACGGGCTTTCAGGGTCAAATTTTGGGTAGAGGAGCCACAAACTTACGGCGACGTTCAATTTCAACCCGATCGACTGGATGAATTATTGGCGGAGCGATTACTGAGCGACGAAGAGAAAAACTCCATTCCTTTTTATGACCAAAACCAGCGGCCATTATTTATTGGCCACTATTGGCAAAGCGGCAAGCCAGGTCCTTTGGCAAATAATATTGCTTGCTTAGATTATAGCGCGGTAAAAAATGGCCGCTTGATGGCTTATCGTATGGATGATGAAAAGATACTATCTGCAAAAAACTTTGTCTGGGTAAATGGCCATGAGAAATTAATATTATGACAGAAATAGTTGTGGTTGACGTGGCCGCCGATCAAGACCTGAGTGAATTTAGCCAATATCTATGGTCGCAAGGAGTTAGCCATCGAGTACTAGAATCTCAAGAGCGGAAGTTGTTATTGACGGCAAACAAGCAAGTTGCCATTCAGGTTCGGCAAGCTTACGAGAAGTTCTTGTTGGGCGATCAAGAATTACCTTTAATAGAGGTTCCCACCAGCCCAGCTCCCTCATTGGTAGCCAGCAGGCTGTTTATACATTTGCCAATCACCCTGAGCTTTATCTTATTGAGTATTCTTGGGTATTTGTTGGTTAATTTTGATCATGATTTTAGTTGGGTTCGATACCTGACTTTTTATGATTTTAATATGGTGGGTAATTCGCTGACATTTAAGTGGCACGCCGGACAGTACTGGCGCCTGATTACCCCTATATTTTTACATTTTGGTTTAATGCATATTGCTTTTAATATGACATTGTTATGGTTTTTAGGGCAACGCATCGAACTACTGCAAGGCAGTATAAAAATGTTAGGTATATGTCTGCTAATAGGCTTGGGGTCTAATATTATGCAAGCTGTTTACACCGATGCCGGAATTTTTGGCGGCATGTCTGGAGTTGTTTATGGCTTACTCGGTTATGGCTGGGTATGGAACATGGTGCGACCGGAGCGTCATCTGCATATACCCAGTGCTTTAGTTTACTTCTCATTATTTATGTTAGTACTGGGATTCTCTGGGTTTGTTAGTTTACTGGGGGCAGGGGAGGTCGCAAACCTGGCTCATTTGGGCGGGTTGATAATGGGCTGTTTGATCGGGCTGGGGGCAGCTTTAATTGACCGCCGTACATCCGCTGACCACTCTTCAGAATAGATTAATTTTTACGATTTATGGGTATTAGTATGGACTTTGAACAGCTTATCAACAATATCACGCCAGAAATTCACGCGAATTTAAAGCGTGCTATTGAAATTGGCAAATGGCCAAATGGTGTTGCACTTAGTGCTAAACAAAAAGAGCTCAGCATGGAGGCTGTAATCAATTATGAGCAACGTTTTGTGGCAGAGACTGAGCGCGTTGGTTATATCGACAGAGGCAGTAAAGCCGAGGGAGAGTTGTGCGATGATGACAATATGCCCCAGCAACCCACAGAACAGCCATTAAAATGGACTTGATTTTATCGTAGCCTCGCTGCTTATTTTCACTGTTTGCCCTTATATTATTGGTCTTTATCGTCAGGAGAGTTATTTTGACACAGCTTGTTATCGGTCACCTAAGTAAAATGAAAACCCAATTAGGGGCTACGGATACAGCGCCAGTTCAATATCATTTACCAGTAGGTGACAGCTTGATTTTACTTAATACCCTGATGGGTAAAAAAATCAAGCTAACGTATACCGGCGTGATCAATTGCCATCATTGTGGGCGGCTCACTAAAAAAAGCTTTAATCAAGGTTTTTGCTATCCATGCTTCAGAAAATTAGCCCAGTGTGATAGCTGTATTATGAGCCCTGAAAAATGTCATTATTTTGAAGGAACTTGCCGTGAGCCGGAGTGGGGTGATAGTCATTGCATGATTGATCATTATGTTTATCTGGCCAACTCATCGGGCATCAAAGTGGGTATCACCCGTGGCACTCAGATCCCTACTCGCTGGATGGATCAAGGAGCCATACAGGCCCTACCTATTTTTAGAGTGAGTAATCGCAAGCTCTCCGGTTTAGTTGAGGTAGTGTTTAAAGATCATGTGGCAGATAAAACCAGCTGGCAAAAAATGCTTAAAGGGGACATTGACCCCGTAGATTTAGTCGCCGAACGCGATCGTTTAATGATCGAGTGCCAAACTGATATAGAGGCATTACAGGCCATCCACGGCATCCAGGCAATTCAGGCTCTTACCAGCGCCGAGGTGGTTAGTATCACTTACCCAGTTGATGTATTTCCCAGTAAAGTTAAATCTTTTAACTTCGATAAACAACCGATCATCGAAGGCGTGCTAAAAGGTATAAAAGGGCAGTACCTGATGCTGGATACCGGTGTTTTGAATATCCGTAAATTTGGTGGCTACGAAGTTGAATTTTCAGTAGAAGATTAAGCTGCTACAGTAAAACAACACACTAAACCGTTTAGAGAGAATATACATGCGTGATGCACAGGCTCCGACGATCTATTTAAAAAATTATACCGTCCCTGATTTTTTAATTGATAAGACTGACCTTTATTTTGATTTGGGTGAAGATTACACACAAGTTAGCTCGACCTTATCGATACGACGCAACCCAGAGTCAGATAATCAAACATCTGATTTAATATTAAACGGGCAAGACTTGATATTAAATTCAGTGGTCATTGATGGCAATCCACTGGATGAAACACAGTATCGAGTGTGTAGTGACTTTTTAACTATCGCCGATCTACCCGATGCATTTGAACTGTGCTGTGTGACCACCATAAAACCTCAGGATAATACCTCGCTGGAAGGCCTGTATAAATCTAGCAATATGTTTTGTACACAGTGTGAAGCCGAAGGATTTAGGAAAATCACTTACTATTTAGATCGTCCTGATGTGATGTCTGTTTTCACTACCACGGTTAAAGCGGATAAAAAACGCTATCCGGTATTATTATCCAATGGTAATAATGTTGATTCCGGCGAGGCCGATGATGGAAGTCACTGGGTTAAGTGGGATGATCCGTTTCGCAAGCCCGCCTATTTGTTTGCGTTAGTTGCCGGGCAACTAGAGTATGTGGAAGACCATTTTATTACCATGAGTGGTACTGATGTGACACTGCGTATTTATGTAGAGGCTAAAGATATTGATAAGTGTGACCATGCGATGTCTTCATTAAAACATTCAATGCGCTGGGATGAAGAGGTCTATGGCCGTGAATACGATTTGACTATATTCAATATCGTCGCTGTCGATGATTTTAATATGGGCGCAATGGAAAATAAGAGCCTCAATATATTTAATACCTCCTGTGTTTTGGCTAAGCCTGAAACGACTACTGATCTTGGTTTTCAGCGCGTTGAAGGCGTCGTCGCCCATGAATACTTCCATAACTGGTCGGGCAACCGAGTCACTTGTCGTGATTGGTTCCAGCTCAGCTTGAAAGAGGGCCTTACCGTATACCGCGATGCAGAGTTTTCTGCTGATATGGGTTCAAGAACCGTCAAGCGAGTTGAAGATGTTTCATTACTGCGCACAGTACAGTTCGCCGAAGACGGTGGACCGATGGCTCACCCCGTTCGCCCTGAATCATTTATGGAAATATCCAATTTTTACACCATTACTATTTATGAAAAGGGCGCAGAAGTTGTCCGGATGATTGCTAACTTGCTCGGACCAAAAACATTTAGGCAGGGTACAGATTTATATTTCGAACGTCACGATGGACAAGCGGTTACCTGTGAAGATTTTGTACTAGCAATGGAAGATGCTTCGGGTAAAGATTTAACTCAGTTCCGTCGCTGGTATTCTCAGGCGGGCACACCCAAACTCAATGTCAATGGCGTTTACGATGAGGCAGCGCAGACCTATACCTTAACTGTTCAGCAATCTTGTCCTGCGACTCCTGGCCAGCAAAACAAGGAGCCTTTCCACATTCCTTTGGCAATGGCTTTGTTGGGTAGAGAGGGCGCTTTACCGCTACAGCTAACCGATAATAACACCGACACGAAGCTTACCGAATTGGTGCTTGATATTACTGAGCCCAATCAACAATTTGTATTTCATCGTATTCCAGAGCAACCCATCCCCAGCTTATTACGCGGTTTCTCTGCGCCGGTTAAATTATCCTTCGCCTATACTCGCGAAGAGTTATTATTCTTGATGCGTAATGATACTGATGGCTTTATTCGTTGGGATGCTAGCCAGCAATTAGGCGTGCAAATACTTGAAGATATAGTGTCGGCTTACCAAACCGAACAGCCGATGGTGCTCGATACACGCCTGGTTGAAGCGTTCCGAGCTATCCTAGTTGATGAAACACTCGATAAAGCCATGGTAGCGCTTATGCTGGTCTTGCCCACTGAGGCTTATATGGCAGAGATCGCTGATGTTGTCGACGTACAAGCTATTCATCAGGCCAGGTCTTTCGCCAGAGTGAGTCTTGCTCAGCAGCTTGAAGCGCAATTATGGTCAGTTTATAAGGCCAACTGCTCAAAAGAAGCCTACCAACCAACAGCTGAACAAATCGCTCAACGCAGCCTTAAAAATACTGCGCTCAGTTATTTGATGCTGTTAGACAGTGAAAAGGCCTTGGCAGCTTGTATTCAACAATTTGAAACTGCAGATAATATGACTGATCAGTTATCGGCGTTTAATGCCATTATCAATAGCTCATTTACAACGGAGAAGGCGCGAGTAATCGCTGAGTTTTATCAGCGTTGGCAGCATGAAGCTTTAGTGGTCAATCAGTGGTTTACTGCTCAAGCAGTTTGTTCATTGCCCGGCACGCTGGCATCCGTTAAAGAATTAATGACCCATCCTGCTTTTGATATAAAAAACCCCAATAAAGTCAGAGCCTTAATTGGGGCTTTTTGTGGTCAGAATACGGTTAATTTTCACCAGCCAGATGGTGCCGGCTACGCGTTTTTGGCAGATCAAGTCATCCTCCTCAACAGCAGAAATCCACAGATTGCTTCACGCTTGCTCGGACCATTGACCAAATGGAAGAAATACACACCGGCAGCACAGCAACTAATGAAAGCCCAGCTTGATCGAGTACTGGCAACACCTGACTTGTCCAGCGATGTCTATGAAGTCGCGTCTAAAAGCGTACAAGCGTAAAGCGTTCGCACGCTTTATTTAATGAAGAGGGGGCGGGGGGCTTTTATAAGGTGCCCCCCAGCACCTTTTGAAGCATTGGCATCGAATTGCCTGCTCTTTTTTCAGCTACGTGTACGATATAGCGTACACAGCACTCTTATCAGTGGTTTAGGCTGCCAGTTATTTTATTAGCCATTTACCATTAAGTTGAATGTATTGACCGCTGGGGGTTTTTTCCAGCGCTTTTTTCCCCGCCATGGTTTCTACATCGGCAAGCTGAATGTTGTTGTTTTCTGCTAAGCGTTGATACTCGGCGCGACGCGCATCATTGATTAAACGAGCAATTTCTGCCGCATCACCTTGCGCTTTAACCACACCTAAATAACCATTAGGCTGCTCACCAAGTAACCCCGCTGACTTTGCTTGGCTGAGGTTGCTCATCGCGCTATTAAGATCCATGGCCATAACTGTTGTGCTGAGAAGGCTACTCGCCAGCAATAAAGGCATTAAGAATTTACGAAAAGTCATACTGTTCTCCTTAGAATAAACCACTGGATTCGTCGAGAATATCATCCAGCTCTTTATCAACTTTGATATAGATCTCGTGTTCAATTTTTACGTTCAGGTTAATGTTGATTGGCTCGCTAGGCATCGCCAGTTGCACGGTTGGAGTGCAGGCGCTGCTGAGTAATGCCAGTGTAAAAATACTAAAAATCAGGTTTATACGCATAGGTACCTTCTGTATTAACGTTTTTCAAGGCGTTCACGAACGCGCTTTTGAATAATCTCGCTGACTTGACCGCTGAGCTGAATACTGGCCAATAATGCGGGAATATCTTCTTCTAAATTGACGTTTAAGTGGATCGGGCGACCATTATCAACGTCTGGGTTTGCCCCCTCTAAACGAACATTAAGTAATAACTTACCGGATTGATTATAGCTTAACTCGCTGCTTAGCAGGTTAAAGTGAAAATTTTCCAAGGCATCAGCGACCAAACGCATGGCCGGGTTGCTTTGCCCTAAAGCGTTAATCTTATCTGAATGAAACTCCAGCACACCAGGTTGCCTTGCCTGTAGCTGGCCTGCTGCTATATTGAACTCGCTGTTTTCGATACGGATTGGTAGCAGACCATCAATAGTACCCGTACCGGCTAGACCTTCAGCAGGATAGACCTTGAGTAGCTCTTGCAGTTCCAAACCTTGTAACTGTAATACCAGCGTTTGTGAGCGGCTCAAATCAAATTGCTGATCCTCTAACCAGATTTTACCGTTGAGTAGATTGGCTTGTAGGCTTTGCCAGTCAGCAATACCTTGTGACAGATTGTTGAGGCTGGCTTGATAATGGGCTGTTTTAAGCTGAATAGGCCCAACCGGAATACCCGGATTAAGTTGCTCGATGGCCAAGTCGTTAATACCTAGCTTCAGGCTTTGCCCCGATAATTGGCCATTGAATTGTAACGTAAGATTTTGCAGCTCACTACGATTGATAATACCGCTAAGCCCGCTGGCACTACCGTTAATTGTTAGTTTAAGTGGGCCGTTATCGGCTAGATTAAAGTCTATTTGGCTGACTAAATGCCCGCTATTAAAAGAGATTAATTCAGGCCAGTCTTTAAAAGTTTTCTGTAAAGGGTTACCCGCTTTAAAAAAGATCTCTTTTAAGATGGCGGTGCCCTGTACTGTGTTTTCTTCTAGACGAATAGTGCTATTTAAGCTCAGCCCTTGTTGCCCAGTCAACCTACCGGTAAGTTCAATTTGGGGTAATTGACCGCCGATATTACCGCTAAAGTCCCAATTTTGTCTGTGTAACTGCTCTATATTGAGATCCTCTATGTGCGCGGTTATTGGGCTGCTTACCACCGTAGCATAGGGCGCAGCACTTTGACCTTGTAGCTTAAGGCCGGGCAAGTGAATGAGAACTTTTTCTGCACTGCCGATAGTCGACAGTATTACTTTACGGGCCTCTAGGCTGGATGGTTGGATGAGATCAACGGTAAAACGCTCGCTATCAGCATGCCCCTCAAAATAGATGCGTAGCTGCAGCTGTTTAGCGTGTACTGTGGGGTGGGCTAATGCGTCTAGCTGAACAAAAAGTTGTGCGTTTTTTAATGTGCCTTGCCAGTTCGGTGTGTGCTGCAAGTCCAGGATACCATTAAGCTGCAAACGCATTGGCCCCTCGCTGTGTACATCAATAGTTAGTAATTGCTGTCCGTTAGGTGTGTCTTGATGGTCCGGGTGTGTGATGATTTGTGCGCTTAACTGTGTCGGCTGAAACTCTGCGGGGATGCTATCCAACCAACTACCTTGTAGTTTATTTAAGCTTAATTGGCTGTGAATAAAGCTGGGCTGCCATAGTTTACCCTGTGCGCTGGTACGTAGATTGAGGCTGCCTTGCAAATGGCCGAGCCCTGCTAACTGAGCGTCAATGTGCTGAAATTCAATATGCCGTGGTAACCACTTTAATAGTGCTTCAGGCAAGTTTTGCTTTGTCTCAACGGCTGCACTGTCATCAGTTAAAGACCATTGCAGCTGTAAGCGAGAAGCCTGTAAGCGCTTTATTGGGAAGGACTGCCACGCCCAGTCAATGTGTAGTTTATCGAGTTGTAAATAAAGCGGCTGCGCATTGTCTCTGGGCAAGCTTAGTTGTAGAGAGGAGGCACTAAAACTATTATGCCGCCACTGCGGGTTTTGCCACTGAAAATCAATCCCCTGTTGCTGCAGTAACCAAGGTAATGTAAAGGGCAGGGTAAGCGTCGCAGCCGTCAGCAGTAGCAGCAATAATATGCAGGCACGCAATAAACGCCCAAACCATGTTGGCTTGAGCGTTTTCGCTGGCGGTTTACTCGTCATCGTAATCTCAGTTTACTCGTCGATATGGCCTCGGCCACGAATTTCATGGATACGTCACATAATAACTCACGGCAATCGCCGCCAGAAACGGACAGTATAGGTATTTTTAATCAAACTTTGCGATTTTTCCCACTGGAAGCACGTTTTTTATCATCGGCCTGAACGTAGACTGTATCCGTAGTCGACATGCTTGCATGACCTAAATCTTCGGATACATCTTTTAACGCGCGACCTCGTTCTATTTCTAAGCTGGCGCCAGTATGACGTAACCAGTGCGAGCTGGCCTCTTTAAATTGACTGGCATTTTGTTCACCGTGGCTCGCTTTCATTTGCTCATAAGCTTGGTCAAATACCTCTTGTACTAAACGAGATAGTTGTCGTGAAGTCATGCCGCCTCGACCACGTAATTTTTCGATAATAGGGTGGTTCTCACCAGCCACAGGTAGCTTGCTGAGCCCGCGCTGGAGCCTATATCGGGATAAATAATGCAAAAAACTAAGTGGAACCGTAATATCTCGGACTTTGCGCCCCTTACCGTAGATTTTTAACCACCAATTATTATCATTATCCTTCCAAAAATGACTCATTACTGGCGACCATTCTGCTCGTTCTGAATATTCTGAAATACGTAAAAACAGGGTTTTTAGTGAAGCAATTAAAAACAAACTTCGCTCATAACGTGAGTCGGTATCTGCCATCACTTGTGCAACATCTAGTAAAAAATTCCATTGGTCTTCGGTTAATCGTTTTACAGTTTTGACCTGTGAGTCTTTGATTAAATAACGACAATCTTTTTTCGCTATTTGTACTGGGTTGCCATAACAATATTCCTCATCAGTTAAATGCTTATAAAACGCATTGACCGCAGTAAACATAGCATTCAAGGTTTCTTGAGAAGGCCGATAGTTCTTCTTATCAGGTTTAGACGTATCGCCTTTGGCGATCATTAGTCTGTAAGGAGCCCATTCCTTATTGCTCGTATATAAACCACCTTTAAGGATAAACTTTTCAACATTGGATAAACAGATCCAGGACAATGGCGGCTGCCAGCAGAAATCTGCATATTCAAGAATGTCAGCTTTTCGATATTCATCAATCGGCTGATCCTTGATAAGAAATGCCCACAGGAGAAATTTTTCAACCTCCGAACGAAATCTGGTAAAGGTATGTTCAGATTTATTGCGACCAATGTATGATAGAAACTCTTGACCCCAAAACCATGCTTTATATTTCCATTGATTTGTATCTACGAGCAACGTGGCTAAATCAGGAAACTCATCAAGCTGAACATCTTTTAACGCTTTATAAGTGGGATACAGAGGAATGGGTTTAGGAGTTGCCATGGTTTATCCTGTGATCTACATATATCTGTATATAGTGTGGATCACGAGTATAGCCACCTATAGCCACTATGTCCAATACTGAGGGGTATCGGACTTTTTAAAGATGGCATATTCAACTTGCTCGTTGGTGAATCTCTTCCCGTAGCGTTTAGAGACCAAATTTTCTCGATTCCACTCATACCGCTTCGCTCATCAGTTTTGAATCGGAGCCAACACGGGCGTGAACTGACCAGACACTGTCTACCGGTCCATGTAGTGCGCGTTGCCGGCTGAAGATGGCGGCGCGATAAAAACACCAGGCACTAAGCAGTGCTACTGCATCTACACTCAAACTGGCAAGGCTACCGTTAACCCACAAACCTAGTGATGGAAACAACCATGCCAATAGCGAGGTTAATGGGATCAATACAGCAGCAATACCGCATAATGCTAATAATTGTGGCCCAGCAATGGCTGGGCCACGCCAAAACGACCAGACAACAGCACCGATAAATACGGTGTAATAGCTATAAAGGTAGACCCAATTAATCGTATCGACATACGCATATGCCCATTTTCCCATTACAAGAGAAAAACCCACCGCAGCAACAGCCCCCAAACAAACACCTATCGTGGCTGCTGCAAGGTTACGCGCGGCAAGACGCTGGCTCACTGTATGTCGCTGTTGTTTTTGGCGTTTGCGGCGTTTTTCTATCCATAACAAATTACCGGAGTAAAATAAAAAGGCACCGCTGATACCCAATAAAAAATATACCCACCGAATGATATTTCCACCATAGCTGCCAAAATGTAAAGCAAAAAAACTGCTGACAATACTACCCCATACAGAGCCCTGTCCCGGTACCATACTGGTAGATATGATCTTTCCAGTGAATGGATGAATACCGATATAACCAGCAAGCGGGCCATGTACAACATGCTCAGCACTGGTGATAGCTCCCCGTACCATTGGACGATCAGTATCGATACCCATGTACAGTAATTCGGTAACACTGAAACCAGGAGCCGCCGCCTCAATATGATTTACCAAGGTTGATACGGGTAATAAATCTTGCGGCGCATACTGCTGCTGCACCACTGCTGGGCGAGTGAACATTGGCTGATCGTTATAGACCACAGCACCCAGAGCATCATAAAACTGATCATGAAACGCAAATACAACAACCGTCAGGCTGATTACGATGTGATACGGCAAACTGGTAATACCAATAATATTATGAATATCCAGCCAGAATCGTTTCTTGTTTTTTCCTGCACGCACCGCAAAGAAATCTTTCACTAGTGTGGGTAGTAACACGATCACGCCAGACACCAGTGCTAAAAAATATAATGCGGCCGCAACACCTAACAGATAAACACCTAAATACTCACCATCAATAATAGCGGGGATACCGGCTGTTCTGTGTAGCTGATCAATAAGATTACCTAGCTGCGTGGGGACTGCCTGCTGCAGCTGTAACTGCCCTTCAGTATCTAATGATGCTTGCCACTGACTGGAAGATAAATCCAGCACTGGGCCATCACTGCCGCCCCCCCAAGTAACAGCTGCGTGAATATGCTCACCACTCTCTAGCGATACTAGAAATTCATTTTGACTATCAGGTCTGGCAACAACTAACTGACTGACCAATCTATCAATTTTATCTACCGTAACTTGCTGTATTTGTTGTGTGGGTGCACTAGTCCATCTATCCAAGGGTTGCTTGAACATGGTTAAGGCGCCAGCAAAAAAACCGATAAATAATAATAAACCTGACGTTATTCCCACCCAGGTATGTAGCTCGGTATAAACACGCAAAATATCAGTACGAACTTTCATAATGTGGGTACTCCTCTGGCTAAAAATAATAAGCCATAAGCAAACAGGTTCAGCACTAGCAGTAAGATCACAGCCCGAAGCCCTGTGCGGCACAAAAACACTGCGCTAAGAGGTAATAGCCATAGCGGTGCAATCATCCACATAACGAACTGAACTTTATCCTCAGCACTAATACCTCCAGGGCCATACCAGGCAATCAACCCGCTGAGAGTCAGCGCTAGGGGAAAGCCTAGTACCACACCCGCAATAGATTTGCTCCACCAATCTGGCGATATAGGTTTTTTTTTAGCAGTAGATTCCAGCTTGGTAGATACTGGTCTGGACTGCTCACCCATATTGTTTGACTTCATTGTTTTTTACCTTCTTCAAGCTGCTGGCGAGTGGGTGCTGGCATGATTAAAGCCTGACAAAAAGGAACCAGCGGCAGCAAACTGAAGCTTAGTGACACCACCGCAACCACTGAAAATATAACGGTTAACAATGACAAATATTGCAAGCCGGCAACAATAGAGCCAAGCATGATTAACAACGCAGCAATGCCCGCCTTTGATCCTGAAAATTCAGTTTTCTTCCAACGTTGATTAGGGTGTGTCAGATAAAATAAACCGCTGGATAATACTAAACCTAAATAAAACAGCGTAGTCATGTAAGCTCCTTGATGACTATTGATGTTGAAAGCTTATCCGCCTTATCTTCGCTATTACGCAAGGTTAGTTTGGCAACGACCAGATAACATAGAGGAACAAAAATAATAGCCAGAGCGGTGGCGGAAACAACACCACCCAATACGCTGGCGCCGATAGCACGCTGCCCTGCAGCACCTGGGCCAGTAGCAAATAGCAGTGGTAACACCCCAGCACCAAAGGCAAAAGATGTCATTAAAATAGGTCGCAGGCGTTGTTGTGCTGCTTCAGTGATAGCAGCAATTAATGGGCTGCCTTCGCGTACTCGAGTCACTGCAAATTCGACAATCAAAATTGCATTTTTTGCTGACAGCCCCACAGTCGTTAGCACACCTACCTGAAAGAAAATATCTCTTGGTAACCCCAAAGCCGTTATGCCAATAATGGCTCCAAACAAACCCAGCGGTATAACCATTAAAACTGAAAAAGGAATAGACCAGCTCTCATATAAAGCTGCGAGGCATAAAAAAATAAATAAAATAGATATGGCATAAAGTATAGGAGCCTGGCCGCTGGATATTTTTTCTTGTAGCGACAAACCACTCCATTGGTAGTGGGTAATATTATTCTGTTTTGCTATACCTTCGATAATGTGAATAACATCCCCAGAACTTACCCCTTCCATACCTACCCCGCTAATATTGATAGCAGGAAGGCCATTAAAGCGAGTTAGCTCAGCGGGGGCTGAATCCCAGCTTGTAGAAGTAAACGTGGTGAATGGTGTCATTGCTCCATTACCGCCGCGTACGAACCAGTGCTGTATATCTTCCGGGTCTGACCGATAGTCTGCCTCGGCTTGCAGCATTACTTTTTTCACTCTACCCTGGTGGATAAAATCATTAACATAGACACCGCCCCAGGCACTGCTAAGGGTAGAATTAATATCCTCCAGATCCAAACCCAGTGAAGCTGCCTTAGCTTGATCAATGTGTAGACGCAGCTGTGGCATAATCTCACTGCCACCACTATCAGCATATAAAATATCCGGGTGTTTCTGTGCGGTAGTGATCAACTTGTTCGCTGTTGCAGCTAATCCGCTATAACCCGAAAGCCCTGTATCTTGCAGCCAAAAATCAAATCCATTGGTATCACCTAATCCATCTATAGGTGGTAATACCATAGCAAAAACACGGGCATCCCGTAATGTCGCCAACGACTGCGTAGCACGGCTGGCAATCGCCTGAGCACTATTGTTAGGTTCGTCACGCTCGGACCAATCCTTGAGCGTAACAAAAGCAATTCCTGCATTTTGACCAGAGCCACTAAAACTGAATCCCGCCACGGTGTAGATGGCATCGACATTAGTAGCTTCCTGCTCCATAAAGTACTGTTCAATAACCTTAACCAGCTCAGCGGTTCTGGTATAACTAGCACCCGATGGTAATGTGTAGCGGACCATCACCGTCCCTTGATCCTCTACTGGTATAAACGCAGTGGGCAAACGCTGATAAGCCCACAGTGCTATTACCGCAATAACCGCATACACCAGCATAAAACGCCAGGGGCGTTTTAACATGCTGCCCAATCCTCTGGTGTAACACTGCTGTAGATAACTTAATCCGCGCCGCTGCGACTTATTGGAGGGGTCAAGTAACACAACATCACTCGAGGCTTTAATCGGTTTTAGCAAAGTAGCGCACAGGGCTGGAATCAAAGTAATGGCAACCAGCACCGATAAGGCCATTGCCGAAACCAGCGTGACTGAAAATTGCCGATAAATAACCCCAACAGATCCAGTAAAAAATGCCATCGGTAAAAATACCGCACCCAATACCAAGCTAATACCAACTAACGCTGGGGTTATTTCACGCATAGATTGCAACGTAGCTGTCG
Organism: Spongiibacteraceae bacterium; assembly: GCA_041677245.1. Classification (GTDB taxonomy): domain Bacteria; phylum Pseudomonadota; class Gammaproteobacteria; order Pseudomonadales; family Dasaniaceae; genus Oceanicoccus. The sequence goes on from JBAYQJ010000015.1 coordinate 74,296, forward strand.
TCGCATCAAGCCCCTGTTGCCGCATAATGCGTTCAACATTTTCTACAACAACAATCGCATCATCTACTAACAAACCAATGGCCAGAACCATGCTAAATAATGTCAGGGTATTCAGGCTGTAACCAAATACGGCTAAAATTCCCAAAGTACCCAACAACACCACAGGCAATGAAATAGCAGGAATTAATGTGCTGCGCCAGTTTTTTAAAAACAACAGCATCACCAACACAACCAAGATCATCGCCTCTACCAGTGTTTGCAAAACTTTACTGATAGAACGCTTAACAAAACGCGAGGCATCTTCCGGGTACATGACTGTATATCCCGCAGGAAAGGACGGTTTCATGTCATTGATGCGCGTTCTAACGGCTGCAGCCGTTGCCAGCACATTGGCGCCGGGGGCCAGTGAAATAGCCACACCTGAAGCTGGCAAACCATTTAATCGCGTGGTGGTGCTGTAATCCTCTGGCCCTATTTCCACCCTAGCCACATCGGCTAATCGTACTACCGCACCACTGGACGATGTTTTTAAAACAATATTGCGAAAGTCTTCAACGGTTTGCAATCTCGACATAGCCGTCACCGTGACATTAAGCTGCTGTTCACGGCTGCTAGGCCGCCCACCCAACTCTCCCACAGGTACTTCACTATTTTGCGTTTCTATTGCACGAATAACGTCTTCTGGCATTAACGAAAAACTATTCAGCCGATGTGGCTGCAACCAAATACGCATAGCAAAGGGGGAACCAAAATTTCTAACGCCACCTACCCCGGATACTCGGCTAAGTGCATCAACCACCGTGCTCGACAACCAGTCTGAAATATCAGCATCTGTAGCAGCACCGGTTTCATCGTAAAATACCGCTACCATTAAAAAACTGGTTTTTTGGGCGCTGACACTCAAGCCTGCCTGCTGTACAGCACGCGGCAAACGATAGCTTGCTTGATTAACTTTATTTTGCACTTGTACCTGAGCGACTTCGGGATCTGTACCGTGCTTAAATGTTAAGGAAATTTCCATTTGGCCCGTTGAACTGCTGGTAGCATCGAAATACAGTAATTGGTCAAGACCTTTTAATTCCTGCTCAAGGATTTGCGTTACACTATTTTCGACCACCGCAGCAGAAGCACCTGGATAAACCGCGCTAACTTGCACTACTGGGGGGGCTATATCCGGGTATTGAGCAACAGGTAAAAATTGAATAGCCATAATGCCCGATAGCATAATAACAATCGCCACAACCCACGCCATGACTGGGCGCCTAACAAATATTGCCGCAATCATAATTACTGCCCCCTGTCATCCGCAGGCAGCTCAACTGCTGCGGACAACTGTTCGGTAACAGCAGGAACTGGATCGACTTTTAATCCAGAGTACACTCGCATACTGCCTTCAATAATAATCTGATCACCATGGTTAATTCCTCCCTGAACTATCCATTGATTTTTTTTGCTTCCAATTATATCGAGCACTCGAAGCTCTACAGTCTGTTGATCATTTACCACCCAGGCTTGTGCTTGATTGTGGCTGCTATAATGCACAGCTTGCTGAGGTACCAAAAAGACTTTAGCGGCAATACCCTGTTCAATACTGGCTTGTACATACATACCCGGGAGCAATAAGCCATCAGGATTAGGGAATTGCGCTCGTAATGTGACAACGCCAGTATTGGGGTTAACATCCATCTCGGTAAATTTCAGCACACCACTATGCTCATACGGCTGCCCATCTTCCAATAGCAAGCCTACTTTGTTACCCCCCGGTTTTAACTCACCAGATATTAACCGCCGTTTGTAATACAGTAGCTGCTTACTCGGTTGAACAACATCGACGTAAATAGGGTCAAGTTGCTGAATGGTAGCCAGTGCCTCGGCTTGGTCAACTGACAACAATGCGCCTTCGGTTTTAGCCGAGCGACCGATACGACCGGAAATAGGTGCTTTCACTAGAGTTCGTTCCAGCAGTACCTTAGCGGCATTGGCTGCTGCTTTATTGGATTCAACTTGAGCTAGGCCCTGCTGATAATTAGCCTGAGCCAAATCGTATTCTTGACGGCTAACGCTGTTGCCACCTAGCAAAGTTTGCTGGCGTTCTGCTATAGCTTTTAAATTTACCAAGCGAGCTTCAGCTACAGCTAAATCAGCATTGGCTTTGATAAAATCTGCCGCGTAGCTATCACTATTAATGCGATAAAGTACATCACCTTTATTAACCAGAGAACCTTCAGTAAATAAGCGTTTTTCTATTATTCCCCTAACCTGTGGCCGCACTTCTACAACGCGCCGCGCAGAAACTCGACCAGATAAATCCTCACGCTTGATAAAATCGGTAGCCGATACTGTAACTACTGCAACCTCTATTAATGGCTGAGCCTGCTCATCAATTACTTCATTTTGATTAGCTTCTGTGTGGCTGATGAACAATAACAACCCCAGCAGTAAACCCACGCGTGCTATACGTAATTGGCTTATTGGCCGGACCATAAATCTATATATTAATAAGTTCTTATTATTCATTCAGGCTGCCAGAGTGGCACCTCCATCGACTACAATATCCTGTAGGGTGATATGTGCTGATAAATCAGAAGCAAGAAATACCACCGCATTAGCAATATCTTCTGGCGTAGCAATTTTTTTCAAAGGAATACCTAATTTATATTGCTGTGGAAGACCCACTATGGTTTTTGCAATCGCATCAGCATTAGGTAACATTTTCTGCAACATAGGCGTAGCAGTACTACCGGGAGAAACAACGTTGCAACGTACGCCGTATTCAGCCAATTCCAACCCGATACAATGACTCAAGCTAACCAGCGCTGATTTAGATGCACAATACGCCCCCATATTAATACGCGGGACATGAGCGGCGTTAGAAGCAATACTAACGATCTTTCCTTGGCAGAGAAAACTAAGGTTAATAGCCATTCTTCTGATTTGTTAAGGGTCTTTAATTGACTTTTCTCTATGCTATTAATAATCTGTGGTGACAAATCCTTTGCAAGTTTACCTGTGAATATTTTTTCAATATCAATCCCTAAATAGTTATACTGCGCTGTTAATCCCACTACACTTAGCGCCTGAAAACCGCTATGAGTAATTGATCCCCTACAGCCATCAGGCCAGACAGGAGATCGATCAGCATGCATAGCTATATGCTCTACAGGCTTTCCAATTTGATCTAAGGCGCAACCTCCTGCATAGCGTCCTGCGAGATAATCACCCTGTCGCTTAATAACCGCATCGGCCAGCTTATAAGGTAACAGAGCTTGTTTACGCTGCTTACTTAGCGATAACAGATGAGAAACATCAAACTCGCAACTGATCACGGCCCCGAAAAAATCCGGGAAATAATCATTATCCGTATGCACAATAAAACCTGGCGGAAGTTGTAACGCCTCCACCACCTTACTGTTAGAAATTATACGTTGCACTCAAATAATAATTACGACCAAGCTCATGTGTGACAAACTTATCATCCTTATCTTCCAGATTTACATCAGTGAGATTCTTCACTCCGAAGCGCATTACAACCGCACTGGAGACATCCATTACCGCAGTTAAATCAACGCGTGAGTAACCAGATAACTCATCGCCTTCATAAAATTGCTTGCCCACATAATTGGTCGTCAGCGCGGTAGTAAGATTTTCAGTAAGCTGCCAATTAAAACCCAGGTTAGCTAAAAATTCGGGGCGATTATCCAAATCAGTTTCTTTACCATCGGCATCAATATATTCTGTATCTAGATAAGTTAGGTTAGCGTTAATACTGAAAGTCGATACAACATCAACCGAGCCTTCCAGCTCAATACCGTTGGTTTTAGCGGTGGCAATATTTCTCCACTCACGTGACGGACCTGATGGGTCATAAACAGCAATTATCATATCCTCAACATCATTGTTGAAAATAACTGCACTCATATTCCATGTTGGTCTGCGGATTTCAAAACCCACTTCGTAATTAACACTGGTTTCGGGATCCAGATCCGGATTACCCGCCAGATAGCAACTGCCACCGCAGCTGATAATTCGATACTCTTCACTCAGCTGATAAGCATCAGGAGCTTTATAGGCTTCGCTAACGCCACCCTTAAACGTAATAGCATCAGAGAGCTGATAAGTTAGATAAACTTTGGGAGAAAAGTGACTGCCAAAAATATCGTGCTCATCCACACGGCCGCCGAGGGTGAAATTTATTTTCTCCGTCAGAGAAATTTCATCCTGAACAAATACAGCAACATTGTCGGTAGATACTTCACCAGTATCCAAATAAGTCACTGGATCTTCAATAACCTGCTGTCGGTAATCGATACCTGCTGTTAAACCGTGACGCCCCCAAACACCGGCACCGTAAGCTTTGGCATAGGTATTTTTTTCTTTTACCTGGCGTTGCTGTGGGGCGTCGTAATCTGTATTAAAGTCATCAATTTCGCTATCTTCCTGCTTAACAAAAACAACCGTTTTACCCCAATCCCAAGTGCCCTTGTGTGTCAAACCGTAGGTATAGCGCGTAATTTCCTGCTCACCATAACTATAATTCTCATAATTCCAAGCTGGATAATAAACATAGCTATATAAACCATAAGGGCGCTTATCGTGGTTATAACTCAAATCAATATCAAGAGTTTGGGCATCTGTGAGCTTCACCACTGTAGTAGCCAAGAAACTGGAAGACTGCTTTTCCTCAAGCACAGGAACATCCTTTGGATCATTCGCCGAGTTAGCAAACCATGCATCACGATCATAGTACTCACCGCTTACTGACAAGCTGACCTTGTCAGTTACCGCACCTAATGCTGACACACTTACTCGATATTGATCGCCCTCTTCTCCCGAGCCAACCGTACGCAACTCACCAGTAACACTACCCTGCCACTCCTTAGTAGGATGCTTGGTAATGATATTCACCACCCCACCCATCGCATCAGAGCCATACAATGCAGCCATCGGACCTCGAACAATTTCAACCCGCTCAATACTACCCATCGGAATTGAGCTGTAATCAAAATCTCCCCCGCGCCATAAAGCACCCGAAGAAGAAACGCGCTTGCCGTCGATTAAAATCAGCGTATAACGACCACTCAAACCACGAATCTGCACCTCATCACGACCGGTATTATCTGTCTTGTTATTGACCCCCACTGTTTCACGCAGTAAATCAGCAATACTATTTCCAGGTACTCTGGCAATATCTTCTGCTGTTATAACCGTGGTAAATGCAGGGGAAGTCGCGCTGTCTCGTTCCGTCATAGTGGCGGTGATAACGACTTCTTCCACTGGACTTCTTTCAATGGCATAGGCCCACATTGGGGATACACACTGGGTAACTGCCAATCCGGCAATCCATTTTCTCGACAGCATCTAAATATTCCTTTAAGCACAATTTATTTAATCTAAATAATAATGCTTATCATTTAGATTGGCAAATAGTTTTAGGGGTAGAGTTAGATGACGTTGTGCTGGCTAGCAAGAAAGATAAACAACTCGGCCGCAAGCGACCGAGTTTTAAAACAATCCGAGTTGGCTGCTAGATTTTTCGCCTTTGTTCATTACCTTTAGCTGGTCTTGAACATACTTTCGAATAACTTCTTCGCTAG
>JBAYQJ010000016.1:0-76689 GCA_041677245.1 Spongiibacteraceae bacterium
GGTTTTAGTTTGGTTGCTGAGGTGGTATTTAAAAAGAGTAAGACAGCTCTAAACCATAATTTCGAGGCAGGCCTAAAGACCAATTTACTTTATATGAACCAACGGGTGTAGCAAAATAACTGTAGGCCTCATCAGTAGCATTTTTAATGTAGGCCGCTAGTCTCAGGTTTTGATTAGGAAAAGTATAGGTTCCGGAAAGGTCGGTAACCGTATAAGCATCGATGGAAATTTCATTGTCATCAGAAGAAAATTGTTCATCCGTGTACGTTGTAGAGCTCATAAACTCTAGACTACCTTCAGCAAGTGGCAGATTATAGGCCAGCGTAATATTACCATTAACTTCTGGCACATTAGCAAAGTCGACTGTAGTAAAATCCAATGAGCTTATCCCCGGTGTATTAGCATGGGATTTTTTGAATTCAGCATTAGTGTAGCCATAGGCTAGTTCCATGCGAAAATCTTCTGAGAAGAACGAGGTTAACTCAATCTCGAAACCCTGAATTACGGCATCGGCCACATTGCGTTTTTCTTGGCGACTCCCCAAAGCTGGATCCGAAAACGCAATAGTACGCTGGAGGTCCGAGTACTCATTGTAAAAGGCCGCAATGTTCAGTCGAAGGTTTTTATCCAGCCAGTCAGATTTTAAACCAATCTCATAAGCATCGACTTGCTCATCATCATAGGGGCCTGGTAGTGATGGCTGTGCATTTCTTAAATTATAACCTCCGCTGCGAAAACTTCTTGTCCAGCTCGTGTACATATGAGCATCATCCATAAAAGCCCACTTTAACGCGACATGGCCACTAACCGAACTCCAGCTATCACCATCTTTAAAATCGTAGTTACAATTTTTACCGGCGGCATCGCAAGAGCCAAAGCTGCCAATCTTAGCGTCCTTGTCTTCACTGGTGTAACGTGCTCCGACAGTTAAGTTCAGAGTATCTGTTAAATCAACACTGGTTTGGGCGAATGCGCCCAATGAGTTGTGATCTATGACGCCGCCCCCACCGACAAGTACGGCTCCATCTAGGATGTCTCTGGATTCAGAATAAATGATCTCCTGTTCGAAGTAATAGAGACCCAAAGTCAACTCCGCAGTATCGCTCAACGGCATGGCGTAACGCACCTCGGTGCTCAACTGCTCCTGATCAATAACCCAAGGGGCTGCAGAATGAAAAAAGCTTACCGCAGTTCCATCAGCGTCTATTTGACCTTTCACCAGTACATCGCGCCACCCCGAAATCACACGTAGATTCCCCGGTCCAATTTCCCAGTCGACATCGGCAATCAAGTGCTTAACCTGATATTCGGCCTGGTTATCAAAGTTCATTGAAACTTGATGGTCTTTGAGTACTAATCCATTGGGTTGAGTTTGTGCGGCCGAAACCACACCATCTCCTTCAAAGTCGTTATATTCACCGATAAATGTGATCTCTAGATCATCGTTGGGCTTAATTGTAATGATAGGGCGAACATAAAAAGCGTCCGCCTCACCACGATCAGGCCCAGCTATATTGTCAAAGTAATCACCGTTACTCTGAGTGCCTAAAGTTATTTTCCCCAGCACATTTTGAGCATCGTTCAATGAGCCGCCAATGGCCCCATTCAGTTGGTAAAGCCCATTACTACCAACTCGAGCCGATATTCGTCCAGACGTGTCCTCGGTAGGTCGGCGGTTGTTGACCACGACTGCGCCACCAGTGACATTGCGGCCAAACAATGTGCCCTGCGGTCCACGAAGAACTTCAACCGATTCCACATCAAACAGATTAGTTAAGGACCCAGCTGTGACGCCGAGATAGATACCGTCTTGGATAATACCCACTGCCGGTTCGTCCGAAGGAATACTGCTAAATAACCCCATTCCCCGGATAAAAAAGCTGGGTGTACCTGGTGTAGTACCTGCTGCAGCCATTTGTACATTTGGCGCAAGGTTGGCCACATCCGTCAGATCTTTAAAGAAGCGGTTTTCAATAGCATCGCCACTTACCGCAGTGATAGCAATCCCAACGTCCTGTGCGCTCTCTGCAGATGCTTTTTTAGTTGCAGTAACAACCACTTCTTCTAGTGTGTATTTAGCATTAGCCTCCGATACCGTCAGCAAAGAGCCTATGCCAAGGCCAATTGCCCACATATAAAAAGGCAGCTTTTTACGTTGCGAATTATTGATGTTTTTAAGCATGGAATATCCTTTTTTATTAGTTTTTTGGTGTTGTCGTAGATGCAACAAAGACTTATCGAAAGAAAAAAGAGAGTAATTGCTCGCGATTTATACGTTAAAACAAAAACTCAAGTCAAGGTGTCATAGCTTGAAACTTTACAAAGGACGGCTATCTAGACAATTTTAAGTAAAGCGCACACGTTTGTACTTACGCGATCTATGTGAATAAATAGAGAGTAGTTAATCGCTTGATCGAGGAGTTCTTCCCGCTTGACTCGTAATAAGTGCTTACCAGTCCAGCGTAGGCCCCATGTATTTTGAATTTCTGAGTCGTAGCAACAGAGCAAATTACTATAAGTAAAATAAGAATATGCTTCGAGATAGAGCGCTCGGTCCTCTATAGGTCACGCAGTTTGAGACTGATTTAACCCTGGGATTGGGCTAGGCAGGGCCGCAACATAAAAATCAGACGTCACGGTCCTACCTTCATTTAGGTTAAAGGGGGGCGTGTCGGTGTCGGAAAAGCATGCAGGGAAAGGGCTGTTCAAAAACGGTGGGGGGGTAGACGCCAGACCCGTGCCTACAGGTGAGTGCTGTTGTTCAGCCGTGCTCTTATTACCGTTCCGAGGCTATTTGTTAATAACCCCTATTCTTAGCGAATATGTATTCGCGATGTTGTTTGAGTTTTATTTTCCCTGAAAACCCGTTATACGGATGATTTAAAGAAAATAAATATTGACCTCATATGGGTTTCCAGTATTATTATGCGAATAATTGCTCGCAATTTTGATTGGGGTGGGTGTTGCTTAGTTGGCGAGTACCCGGTCGAGGTAGGTTTTTAACGAGCATTTGAAGCTGTTTTATGTCGTTTAAATGTCCATGAAATAAAGAAGTTACGGGAGTGAAAATTTTGCCATCCACGAATATTACTGAGTTGATTTACGATCCTTCCGACGAAGCGACAAGAAGGAACCCCTACGCCTTGTTTCGGCAGCTTAGGGAGCGAGACCCTGTGCATTGGAGTGATGCGATGGAAGGTTGGATCGTCACAGATTATCAGCTTTGTTCTGATATGCTGTCGATGAATGAATATTATTCAGCTGAGCGGATTACAGGTATAAAGGCACATTTACCCCCTGAAGTGAGATCCTATGCCGAAGAGGTACTGCGTTGGCTGACGACATGGATGGTCTTTATGGACCAGCCAGACCATACCCGTATTCGTCGCCACATGGCGCGGGTTCTTAACGCTAACGTATTTGCGACTCTAAATGACAATATTGTTGATATCTGCACTATGTTACTGGATAAATTACCCAAAAATGAAACCATTGATTTTGTGAGGGAGTTTTCTATTCAGCTACCGGGATTGGTCGTGTTGGACTTTTTTGGTGTTCCACGCGAAAGGTTGTTTGAGGTGAAGGGCTGGTCCGATGACATGATGCTGTTTATTGGTAGCGCAAGGGGCGTTAAGGATAAGTACAAATTGGCACGTAATGGTGCGGTGAGTATGGGTACCTTGTTTCAGGACATGATTAAAGCGCGTCGGATTGACCCGCAAGATGATGTCTTAACTAAATTAATGAATGTCGATATAAATGGAGATAAGCTGACAGATGATGAAATTGTTGGCTCCATGATGATGGTGCTAAATGGTGGGCATGAAACCACTGCCAACCTTATCAATAACTCGATAATGGCTTTGGTGGGCCACCCAGAGCAGTTAAACATGTTACGGCGTGAGGAAGTTGCTATGTCGGCGGCGGTAGAAGAATTACTGCGTTATGACGCACCAATATTTTCAATAGGGAGAGTCGTTAAGGAAAATGTTGTGTTGGGTGGCAGAGAGCTTATTAAAGGTGAAAGAATTTTTGCTATGTTGGCTGCAGCTAATCGTGACCCAAAGATATTTAGCAATCCTGATGAGCTTATTTTAAATCGAAACCCTAATCCGCATTTAACTTTTGGTAAGGGCGCTCATCATTGTATGGGCATGCCATTGGCCAGAAATGAAGGCAAGATCGTAGTGCCGATGATTGTTGAGCGGTTTAAAAATATCACTATCATGGAGGACCTTAATAATATTCCTTGGATTAATTCAATGGTGACCAGGGGGCCAACTCGGCTGCCTGTCAAGCTGTCTTAGGGGCCTATTCATGGATAGTTTTTTTGAAGAACAGTTTCCGCTGTCGCCACTTGATGACTATTTGATTCATCAAACGCCAGACCCGATTCGAGTAGCCTACACGACTGACCCGCGTTTTTTTGAGCGGCACTGGAATGTGTTTCATGATCAAAAGGGTGAGCTGTTGGTAGTAACCGGCGGCAGTTTTTACCCTAATCTGGATGCTGCGGAAGCCTATGCAATCGTTACCTATAAAGGGGTACAGCGGGCAGTGCGTTCTTTTCGACGGTTGGGTGCTGATAGAGAAAGTATGTCTGTTGGTCCCATTAAGCCTGAAATTGTTGAAGGCATGCGTCATTGGCGACACACCTTGGTGCCCAATGATTACGGCATTAGTTATGAGTTAAATTGGTTTGATACCCATCGACAAATGTTTCGCTCGTCTTACTCGTCGATTGCCAAAGGCACACCACCTGGTGGTCAGCGCCATGTGACGGCAGGGTTTGAAGGTTTTGGCGAAGTAGAAGGTACGGTAACCGTCGCGGGCAAGGTGATTCAATTATCCCGAGCGGAAGGTAGGGGCACCCGTGATCGTCACTGGGGAATTGGTAGAGGCGTGGGTGGGCCGCAATATCAACTTGACGGTAAAGTGCCAAAAGCTGGCTGGATTGGTGGCAACTGGATTCAATTTGATAACTTTGCCATATGGGGAGCGATCACGTTATATCGATTTGGCGATGAGCGTAAAGGCCACGGAAAAATTATTGATGTTCAGCGTCGCTTAAGGTTTGAGCCGGAGACCAACATTTTTAAAGAAGGCTATATCGATTATACCCTTGATACGGGTGAAAAAAAGACCGTGCATTTTGAGCGCTTAGGTAATCAAACTGCCTATATGAAGGCTGGTATGTATGGCGGTACGCCTGACGGAAGTATTTTTCAAGGCGCGCGTTTCGATGAGCCTCATACCGAGGGTGATTGTTACGATCTGAACCTTGCAGAAAATCGCCGTCGCCTCAGTGGGCTCAATGAACACCACTGTAAAATCAGCTGCGAAGGCGAAGTTTCCACCGGTATTTTGCAGCCCTTGGAGCCTGATGCCTATCAGGCCTGTGAACGAGGTGACAAAGGCTGGGCGTTATTGGATTAGCAGCGATGAATTGAAGAGTGGAGTGAATTCATCATTAAAAATAAAGAGGTAGCTATGAATAATAAAGAACAAACTCAGGACAACACATTACCGCTTAAACATTATGACTCGGTGATCATCGGTGCCGGTTTTGGTGGTATTCGTGCAGCCTATGAAATGCAAAAAAAGGGCTTGAGTTCACGCCTGTTTGAGGCGGGTAGTGATGTCGGCGGCACCTGGTACTGGAACCGCTACCCAGGTGCGCGCACCGATACCGAATCCTGGGGTTACTGCTTTTTTTTCTCGCAAGAACTGAACGAAGAATGGGACTGGGACGAGCGTATGCCGACCTGGGATCAAGTGCAGAAGTATATGGTCTATGCGGTTGATCGTCTTGATTTACGTAAAAATATGCAATTTAACACCCGTGTACAATCGGCTCATTATGATGAGGCTAACAATCTTTGGACGGTGACTACACAGCAAGGCGAATCCGTGACCTGCCAATATTTGATCAGCGCAGTGGGTTGGTTTGAAGAGCCATGTAAGCCTGCCTTTAAAGGTATCGACAATTTTAAAGGTGAATGGTACGTACCTAGTCGCTGGCCCAAAGAACCGGTTGATTTTGCTGGTAAAAAAGTCGGTATTATTGGCAGTGGTTCTACCGCGGTGCAGATACTAACTTCCGTGGCGCATACTGCTGAGCACGTCACCATGTTTCAGCGCACACCCAATTATGTAATGCCTGGGCGTAACTACCCCGTTGATAAGTTTGAAAAGCAATTCAAGAAAAAGAATTTTCAAGCCATCATTGAGCAAACGCGCAAGCAGGTTTATGCCTTTCCAATGGTTGATTCAACCATTGCTTATGATGATGTCGATGAGGCTGAGCGCCAACGCATTCTTGAAGCTGGTTGGGAGGCGGGTGGCTTTCGTTTTATCTTTGAAACATTTTCTGATATTACCGTTAACGAAAAGGCCAACGAAGCGGCCTGTGAGTTTTTCAGAAACAAGATCCGCAGTATTGTGAAAGACCCCGCAACCGCAGAACTATTGTGTCCTGATTATTACATCGCATTAAAACGACCACCAGTAAGTAATTTTTATTACGAGAGTTTTAATCGTCCGAATGTATCACTTGTGGATGTAAGCAAAACCGCGATTGATGAAATTTTGCCTAATGGCGTTAAAGTTGGTGACAGCGAATACGATTTCGACATTTTAGTATTTGCCATGGGGTTCGACGCCGTTACAGGGCCGTTGATGAATCTAGATGTGCGTGGTCGTAACGGGCTTACCATCAAAGAAAAATGGCAGGACGGACCGCATACCCATTTAGGTATCGTGATGGATGACTTCCCCAATATGTTTATTATCACCGGCCCTCAAACCCCGTTTTCTAATGTACCGCCAGTGGTTGAATCCTCAGTAACGTGGATCGGGCAATTAATTAGCCATATGAAACAGGAAGGGTATGACTCTGTTGAGGGCAGCCCGCAAGCCGTCGCTGAGTGGACTACGCTGATGAAAACCTTGGTGGATCAAACATTAATGCGCGATTCAGCATCGCAACGAGCCTGGTTTATGGGGGCGAATATACCAGGTAAACCCCATGCCGTACTGTTCTATTTTGGTGGCGCAGGAGCATATTTTGATGAGGTTGATAAAGAAGCTGATGCAGGCTTTCCCAGCTTAGTGTTCTCAAAAGCCTCCGCCGTTTCTAGTAAAACTATTTCAAGGAGTGCCTGATGTCTGAGCAAGTAACCTACCCTAATTACACCAGTCTTAAATTGGATTGGCCCCTCGAGCGGGTATTGCGTGTCACTATTTCCCGCGGCGCTATGAACTCGATGGATTACGAGCTGCACCACGATCTTGGTGGTATCTGGCGTTTAATCGATGCGGACGTCAATGTCAGTGCGGTGATCGTAACCGGTGAGGGCCGAGCGTTTTCTGCTGGTGGCGAGTTTGATATGGTGGATGACATTATCAACGATCATCAGTTTCGGATGAAAATGTGGAAGGATGGCCGGCAATTGGTCGAAAATATACTCAGCTGCGGCAAGCCTATTATCTCTGCGATCAATGGTGCGGCTGCAGGTGGTGGCTTGGCGGTAGCCTTATTAGCTGACATATCTATAGCGAGTAAAACCGCAAAGCTGGTCGATGGACATACCTCTTTGGGTGTTGCTGCTGATGACCATGCGGTAGCTATTTGGCCGTTGTTAGTGGGCATGGCCAAAGCTAAATATTACTTGATGATGAATGAACCGATTACCGGCGAAGAAGCTGAGCGAATTGGTTTGGTGAGTATGGCTGTTGATGCAGACGAAGTCATGCCAAGAGCCCTGAAGGTTGCCGAGCGCTTATCTAAAGGCGCGCCAGATGCGGTGCGTTTTACCAAGCATGCATTGAATAACTGGATTCGCTCTGCCTGGCCTGCATTTGAGGCCTCTCTTGCCTTTGGCATTCTTGGGTTTACTGGCCCCGAAGCTCGAGAAGGTTTAAGCGCCTTGCGAGAAAAGCGCCAGCCCAATTTTGATCCGATTTCAAACGTATAACCAACGAGAAAATATCATGGCGAATAACACAAGAACTTACATTGTCACTGGCGCTGCGGGCGGTATTGGTGGTGCTACAGTAGAGAGATTATTGTCAAAAGGTGCCAATGTCATGGGTACTGATATCAGCACGCGAAGGCTGCAGGCGTTGGAAGAGCGCTGTGCAACATTACCGGGAAAATTGGCGACTATCCGTGCCGATATTACCGGCGAAGAGGCGGCTAAAGGTGTCGTGGCGCTTTGTCTGGACACCTTTGGTGATCTGCATGGGATTGCCAATGTCGCTGGGGGCATGGTCAATATTCATGGCGCGTCTATGGATGTTCCGCTATCACTGATTGATCTTGATTACTTTCACAAAACGTTTGCGCTCAATGTGGATACTGCGTTGCTTATGGCGAAACATGCCGAACCCCATTTTGAGAAACAGGGTTACGGAAAAATTGTTAATACCGCGTCAATGGCCGCTTTTGCCAATCGTCATGAGCTGGGTGATATTGCTTATAACCCTGCCAAGGCAGCAGTGGTTGCATTAACCCGCACGCTCAGCTTGTTATTAGGCCGCAAGGGGATTCGGGTTAACTGTATTGCGCCGGGGCTAGTCAAAAGCGAAAAAGTCAAAGAAACCTTCGGCCAGGATTTTGAAGACCGCCATATCGCCGGTACATCTTTAGGGCATTTGGCCACAGTGCAGGATGAAGCCGAAGGTTTTGCCTTTTTTCTAGAGCCGCAATCAGATGCCATTAGTGGCGAAGTGTTGCGGGTTTCTGCGGGATTCAGTTAAGCCAATGAACGTATTAAATGAACAGTTTGCTGCGCGCTTGGCCGAGGTTATACAGCGTAATAATCCTCAAATGAATGCGGTAGTGGTGACCGAACTTGCCCGTGCTTTTGGGGGAAATGCCCGCTTAGCGGTATCTTTTGAGCTTGGCTTTGAGCAAAGCGGCAAGGTTAAAAACTTGCCGGCCATTTTGTTAAGCCAGCTGCCTGGCGGCCATGTTGACTCCAGTACCGAAGACGAATACGCCGTGCTCAGAGCATTAACTGGTCAGGGTATTGCTACGCCTGCAGCGCTTGCGCTGGATGCAGAGGGTTATATAACCGGTGCAGCTACCCTTATTATGGAGCGGGTCGACGGCGTCGCCAGTGCGGTGGGGTTTCTCAATGATAATGGCGATAACTCACAGCCTTTAACGAAGCAGCTGGCCACTAATACCGCTGATTTACATCAATTCGATTGGTCGGCAACGGGCCTGTCTGGGAGCAGTGACTCACCGTTAATGCAGGTCATTGAGTGGGAAAATACCTTTCACCAGCACCGACGTGAACCGTTACCCGTTATGAATTACCTGTTTCGATGGCTGAAAGCGAATATTCCCACACCGGTACGGCTCAGCCTTGTACATGGCGATTTAAGGCCGGGTAACTTTCTTTACCAGGGCGACAAAATTACCGCCTTGCTGGATTGGGAAATGGCGCATATCGGCGATCCGGCAGAGGATATTACGTGGATCTATCGCGAGCTATGGAGTCCGCAACGATTTCTCAGCTTTGAAGATTTTGTTGCAAGCTATACTGCACACAGAGGTTGCCATCCTGGCTGGAAAAATTTAATTTTTTATCGGATCTTCAATGAAATGAAGTTTGCGACCATTTCATTGACAGCCTCCACATCGGTGGCAACGGGGCAATCAGATAATATGCGGCATGCTGACAGAGCGTCCAAAATCCCCCGTTGTCTGGAGCTTTGTTTCAGCTATATCAACGAATTTAATCAGGTTAAAGATCATGCAGCTGCCTAATCCAGGTTCACTTATTGGCACGCTTCGCGCCAATTTGAAACAGAGCATATTGCCGGAGCTAAAAGAAAGCGGTGCGCAGCGACAGTTAAAGGCGGCTCTGCATTTACTGGGGCGGCTGGAAAAAAGCTGGGATCTCTATGCGCCACAAATTATTGAAGACAATCTTGATATTGAACAAAGCCTTTTTACTGTATTGGAGCAGCTCAAGTCAGAGGGCGTGGGCGATTTATTTACAGCGGTCAGTGAGGGCCTAAGTCAACTAGCACAGCGTGAAGTAATGCCGATTAATGGACTCAACTCACCAGCATTAATATTGGCTGCGCAACACAATATGCAGTTGCAGCAGCTAGTGAATGATACGCAAGAAATAGTTGATTCAGTTGAGTTAACCGCGCCGCGCCGCGTGGCTATTCAAACCCTGTTAACTGAATTATATCAGCGTATGGTTCGCCGTGATGCTATAGCTAACGGCGACTATCCACCGGTAAACGCCATCAGCGCGTAAAGGCATGACTATCACACAATAAAAATAATCTCGTTGAGGCAGCTGCGATGATAATAGGTAGATACGGTGAAAAACTTCTTCGGCCAACAGCCAAAGCGGGCTGGCAATTAGCCGTCCTGATTGCCGGTTCCAAACTAGCGGGGGCCAACGGTCTACGCTTTGGGCCGGATGGTAGGCTTTATGTGGCTCAGGCTTTTGGCGGGCAAATATCAGCCTACGATCTTGCTGCTGGTAAAACAACGGTTATCTCTGGTGCTGGCGGTCAAATTATTGCGCCCGATGATCTGGCTTTTGACTCGCATGGCAGTTTGTTTGCCACTGAGGTTATGAGCGCCAGAGTTAGCGCACAAAGACCTAATGGCGATATTGATGTGATCGCTCATAATGTGCCTGTAGCCAACGGTATTGTGGTACATAATGACCGTATTTTTATCAGCGAATTTAATCCAGAAGGACGCATTCTTGAGTTGTTTGCCGACGGCTCGACACCGCGTGTGATTTGCTCGCAGCTGATGATGCCTAATGCCTTGTCAATGGGGGCCGATAATTATCTGTATTTTCCGCTAGTGCCACTGGGTGAAATTTGGCGTGTTCATGTGGATGGTGGCGCGGCGCAAAAAGTGGCAGAGGGTTTCAATATTCCCACAGCCGTTAAATTTTCACCCAGCGGTAAATTAGTGGTGGTTGAATCGGGGACAGGAACGGTTACTGCTCTCGATGTTAGTAGTAAAACCAAAACCACCTTGGGCAAGGTTGCCTTTGGAATAGATAATCTGGCTTTTTCTGCCGACGGTCGTTTGTTTGTATCTCACTTTACCGATGGTGGGGTAGTTGAGATAACGGCTAATGGTAGTAGCAAACAGCTTGTGCCAGGTGGCATGCTAGGTCCTTTTGGGTTGGCAGTAAATAACAGTGGTCATTTAGTGATAGCTGATGGTATGAGTCTCGCCATCGTTACCGGAGAAGGTTTAGTTCGGCGACCAGCCATGTTGCTGGAGCACGGTTTTCCGGGGTATGTTCGAGCGGTAGCCGTCGATACAGATGATAGTTATGTCACTACCAATAGCGCGGGCGTGGTGGCGCGTTATCAGCCCGGCTCCGAAGCCGAGATTATTGCAGAAGGTTTTAATGAATTAATGGGTATTACCCTTAATCGTAGTGGTGCCATAGTGGTGGCAGAAGCTGGCGCAGGTTCAGTAGTTGAAATTAATACTAAGGGTAAGAGTCGCGTGCTGGTGTCGGGGCTGCAACGCCCAACAGGGGTTCACTGTTGTGCTGATGGATCTATTCTTATATCTGAATCCCGTGCGGGTAAGGTATCACGCTATAAAGACGGTATTACCGAGCTGTTAGTCGAGGGGTTAAGCGAGCCTCATGGCGTCACCGAAGTATCTGGCCAAGTGTACGTGGTTGATCGGGGCAGCCATCGCCTGTTAAAGCTGAATGCCAACACGGCTGAAGCGGAAACGCTGGTTGAAAACTTACCTGTGGGTATTTCTGGCGGACTGCAAATGAATACCCTGCCTGGAATCAAAGATATTATGCCCGGGCCTCTGCTGTCTTTTTCCGATATAGCGGCACTGTCTAATGGTGCGCTATGTATCGGTGGCGATGAAGATGGCAGTGTTATTGTCGTTGTTCATGAAGGATAGGCAAGCTACGCCACCCTTGATATTACCTCGCGCACGCTAGCCAATGTTTCTGCTTTAAAAGGATGAAATATACTCTTTGCACAATCCACAGCTCTGTTTTCCATAAGTAGGTTGAACAGGCGGTCTCATGGGCATATTACCCGCCACTTGTGGTTGGTATATTCGCTAGATGCTCTATGGGGCTAATTACTCGCGACTTATTTTGCTTTTTCTCTGATATTTGCATTGGCGTGATTAAAAGCTGGCTTTATGGAATATAGCTATTGACGTGATATTGGTTTCTAGCATTATTATGCGAGAATTTACTCGCATATCTTTGTTGTGATTCGTATGGATGCATTCTGAGGTAGCAGCGAGGAGCATAGAGTAAACGAAGTGTTACGTGAAAGGCCGAACTCACCGAAGAAGGCTACCAACGAGAAGGTGCCCTTGAGGGGAGACAGAATTTCTAAAAAAATAATGGCATTAAAACGTCAAAATTAAACTATGTATTCAATAATAATCGGAGATAACTATGAATCGTTTAACCGGCAAAGTAGCCATAGTAACCGGTGCATCGCAAGGTATGGGAGAGGCGCACGCACGAATGATGGTGGCAGAAGGCGCCAAGGTTATTATGACCGACATTAATGAAGACGCTGGTCAAGCATTGGCGACAGAACTTGGCGAAAATACCCTGTTTATTAAACAGAATGTAGCCAGTGCTGCAGATTGGAAGAAAGTGGTAGAGCAGGGTGAGGCGGCTTTCGGCATAATTAATGTGTTGGTTAATAACGCCGGTGTTATTGGCCCTGTTTCAAACATGTCGGACTTATCTGCGGATGCTTTTAATAAAGTCTGCGATGTTAATCAGCTGGGTGTGTTTTTAGGTATGCAGGCGGTATTGCCCTCTATGGAGCGGGCCGGTGTGGGCTCAGTGATTAATGTGTCATCTATAGCTGGCATTATTGCTGCGTATGGTGCGCCAAATATTGCCTACGTAGCCAGTAAGTTTGCGGTACGGGGCATGACCAAACAAATTGCAGTTGAGTACGGGTCTAAAAATATTCGGGCAAACTCGGTACATCCGGGGTTTATTAAAACGCCAATGATGGCAGCGGCTACCGATGAGGGTGGCGGTGAAGCTACATCAATGATTCCTTTATCGCGTATGGCAGAACCCAGTGAAGTATCCAGCCTTATTGTTTTTCTGGCCTCGGATGAATCATCGTTTATTACGGGGACTGAGCAGATCATCGACGGCGGCATGGTGTGTCATTAACGCATTAGCATAATAAATAAAATAGCGGTGCAAGTATGTCAGGTGCTACTGATCCAATGAAATCCGCAGCTGTGAATAGTGCTCCCGTGCTATTTTATTTGGCGAGTCTTTGTACGTCTAAAGATGTTTGAGTATAACGCTAAATTTACCACTGGAATAAGTATTGTAGAAAATACCTTCTTTGCTTTTTTTAGATATTAAATCCACGTCTTTAGGACGTGGATGTTTACTTAAGTGGCCTATTAAACAGGTAAAATTTATTGTTAGGGTGGTGATCGCTTTGGTACGCTCTATAAAGTTTAGAACAGATCTTTGAAGAGTTCCCGGAGCGTGTCTTTTTTAATTTTTCCATAGGTTGCTCTAGGGAAATCGGTGCAAAAAATTACTTGGCTCAGGCGTTGGTATTTAGCTAATTGATCGTTTGTCCATTGTAGGATTTCATTTTCAGTATGAAGGTTTTCTTCTTTTAGGATAGCTATTGCAACGGGTGTTTCACTCCAGCGAGGGTGTGGAACGCCAATCACCGCGACTTCTTTGATTCCAGGGTGATTCATTAGTACGTCCTCTATATCGGCTGCATAGATGTTGATACCTCCGGATTTTATCATGTCTTTTTTTCGACCGGATATGTATAGGAAATGGTCTTTATCTAAATATCCCAGATCACCACTTCGTAAAAATGTTTTTCCTTCGGGCGATGTCCAGATAGTTTCTTCGGTGAGATCAGGGCGGCCATAATAACCCTTCATCATTCCCGGGCCATAGGCCACAATTTCCCCGGTTTCTCCGGTCGATAGTTCCTTGTTGTCTAGATCGATGATGCGGATATCTTCAAGAAACCCAGGTTTTCCTACGGTCCCCTCTCTCTCATCACTATAATCTTTGGGTACGGCGATGGTAAAAAAACCTTCTGTCATACCGTAAACTTCATGTAGTCCTGTATTTTTAAAGCGCTGCAAGAGCTGGGTGCGGGTGGCGGGGCTCATGGATTGGCCGGCGCTGACCAACACCTTAAGGGATGATGTGTCATAGCTATGGTCGTCGTGCTGAAGGAGGGTGATATATTGTGCGGGTACCATAAAACTGTGTGTTCCGCCTTCTGACGCGACCGCTTGCAGAAAGGCCTCGGGGCTAAATTTAGGTATCAATACAACTTTGCCGCCGTTATATATGGTAGGCAGCATGGTAATCCAAGTGCCTGATGCGTAGATGGGGGTAGTACAGATAGCGACTGAATAGCGGTTGATCTGCAATCCCGCAGAAAAACCATAGCAGTAATTCAGTCGACCAAAGTGATTGTGCTCAATGCCCTTAGGGGTACCTGTGGTGCCTGATGTATAGATCAGGGTCATTGAGTCTTCGGGGGTTAGCTTTACCTTTGGTGGCAGTTGCGAAGCGTTTTGAAACAAGGTGTTAGCATCTTGCCAGCCTTGATGGCCAGCTTCAAAGGCGTAAAAGTGTTTGTCGGCGATATGGCTAAGCTGGGGTTTGATCGCCTCTACTTGTTTCAGCATTGAAGTGTCTACAAAGAAAGCCTCCCCGTCCGAAGAGTTGGCCAGGCGGGCGAGAGTGGGGCCGTCCAGCATCATATTGAGAGGGACGATGACGCAACCGGCTTTTATTACTCCCCAAAAAAGAACAAAGGACTCAATGGCATTCGGTATAAGCATGCAAATCTTGCTGTTTTTTGTAAAGCCTTGATCTAATAGTGCATTGGCAACCTTGTTGGTTTCGATATCGAGCTCGGACCAGGTTAATCGCCTGTTTCCACAGACTACGGCTGTGTTATTCTTAAAGGTTCTGGCGTTTTTAGTAATAACGTCTGGGCATAGATGGTCGTGCTCATAAATGGGCTGTGTTGTCATTTGGGGGCTCTGCCTATTTTTAAAATGGGTATAGCGTTCGGTATTTTAGTTATTTGCGAATATGTGCTCGCATTATTTTGATTTGAGACTGTGTGTGTGTCAAGTTTATTTACTTTTAAGGGCAGAAAAAATCAACTTTTTATAAGGTTGTAGCAATTTTTTTAACTTGACGCGAATACTTTTACCTGTAATATTTAGGCGAGCATATGCTCGTTTATTGGTTTTGTAGTTGGAGACTTGAGGAATGAAAAGTGATTAAAGGTGATATCGCCACAGATAAAGATAAGCCAAAGCAGGGCGCCAGGCAACGAAATGCTATTAAACGGCGTGAACACTTGTCTAGTGTTGTGATGCAAATGGTTTCTGAAAAAGGATTTGATGCTATCTCGGTGAATGATGTGGCTGAACGTGCCTCGATGAGTGTTGGTGGGTTGTATCGTCATATCAATACTAAAAATGATTTGTTAGAGATGATATGTGACTCTATTAATTCGGATTTGATTTTAGACCTGAAAAAAGCGGCTGCAGATGTTAAGGGTGTGTCGAATAAGCTGCGAGCGGCTTACTCGTTTTATTGGAATCGTCACTGGGAAGCATCGGCCGGAATACTGGTTGCCTATAGAGAGTATCGTTCTTTATCTGAAGCTACAAAACAAAGATACCTTGATGAGGAAGAAGAGGTGGTTAAGTTTTTGGGCGATATTATTCGTGCGGGAATATTAATCGAAGAGTTCAGAGAGGTCGATGAGTATTTGTTGGGTCACGAGATGGTTTTTTTGGCTCACATGAAAGCGCTTAAGGGTTGGTCTATGAGAAATCACAAGCAGGAAGATGTTCTTAATGAGCATCTGGAAATGATATTTTCAAGGCTTATGTTCAAGGATAGCTAAGCTGCAGAAAGGCATAGGCATAGGCATAGGGTTGCTCGTCGAAGTGTTTGTTTGGTGAGCGCATTTTATGCTGAGTATAAATAGCCTGGCACTCCATTATGTGGGTGGCAGGCTATTTTTACCGACTAGAAGTGATACGTTATTTCTACTCCAAATGTACGAGGTTCGCCTCGGATAAAATAGTTATTGGATGCAAACCCTTCGGTGTTAATTCCGTAGACGTTGTAATACTTATCTTCAATATTCTTAACGTAAATAGCGCCGGAAAGTTTATCTGAGTTATAGGCTAGTCTGGCATTGCTAAGCCAGTAGCTGTCTTCACCCTTATTCAGTGGTCCTTCAGCTTGTTCGCTGTTAAATGGATCAAACCACTGGTGCCCTTTATATTGAACATCTCCACTGATCGTTAACGAGCCATCGGCAATATCCATGAGCCTGTATTCGGCACCGAGGTTAGCTGTCAGCTCTGGTGAAAACGGTTGCTCGTTACCACCAATATCTATGCCTGATAATGTTTGATGGGCATTGTATTCGGTGTCAAGGTAGCCAAAAGAGCTTGTGATTCGCAAATCATCGGTTGCGTAGTACAGGATTTCAATTTCAGCGCCAAGCACGCTTGACGTGAGGTTACGCAAAAACGTTGCCGCCCCCACAGACTCTTGAAGCTGTTGGTTTTGGTAATCATAGAAAAACACCGAGGCATTGACCTGTAGGCTATTGTCTAGCAATTGTGATTTTATACCCAGCTCATAGGCGTCCAGCTTTTCTGGTTCCGTCAAATATATTTGTTCTGGTCCAGCGATAGCAAGACCATTATAAGCACCGGCTCGATATCCCTTGCTGTAGCTGATGTAGGTCATTACATCATCGGCCAGTTCATAGTCGAGTATAATGCGGCCGGTCCAGTTATCTTCTTCCGTGGAGAGCTTGGGTAAAAACGCGGCAGGATCCAAAGGAAAAAGGGAGGCGGGAGTTGGATCGGGTGTCGAATAATAGGCGTAGGCGGTTGGCGCGTCATCAGCGTTTAGATACAGCGCATAAAAATCGTCCAGTGAGCTTTCATCTTTGGTATAGCGAGCCCCGACGGTGATACTCAATCTTTCGGTGAGGTTATAAGCGGCTTCAGCATAGAAGGCTTTTGATGTACGCTCCTGGGTGAAATCCTGAAATGCATCAAACGATGTTGCGGGGCCTAATGCTGGCCCAAATAAACCCAGAGGATTGAAGCTTCCAGCAGGTACGGTATCGTCTAAATAGCCACTAAAAGTGACTCGGTTATTGGTAATGACTTCATCATCTCCGTAGTACAGGCCGACAATTAAATTGAGTTTTTCCGTGGAGTAGTTCAGGCGGAGATCTTGGTTGAATGCTTCATTTTCTGCAATATAATTTGCATATCCAATATCCGCAATGTCAATATCTGCGGGTAGGCCGGGGGCTGCGAAAGTGGAGCCGCCAAAGTCAATTGAGAGATTTTGTTTGTTTTTGGATGTTGCCGTTGTGCTGATTAAAGAGACGCTATCATTGACGTCCCATTTCACGGTAAGGGTTACACCATCTGTGTCATTGAGGAATCTGCCGCCACGGAAACTGACGGCTTGATCATCGTCTAGTGCTGGGTCTCGACCAAAACCTGAAGCAGGTAAAGGCAGTGCCGAATCGACAAATTTAGGGATGGGGGCTGCACCTATTGGTTTGGATTCGCCAGAATAAAGTTTTAGAGTAAGGTCCAGATTATCTGTTGGTTGTGCGCGAATTATTAATCGTACAGCTCGACTGTCTTCGGATGCAAAATCGTCGTTGCCTATCAAGGTATTCTCGACACCGTATTGGCTGTTCTTATTTTCAATGTAGCCATCGCCTTTCACCCAGGTGCCTGCAACCCGTACACCTAGCTTATCGTCCATTAAAGTGGTTTCTGCGGCACCTTGAAGTCGGCGACGATTATAATTGCCATAGCCCGCAGTAATATAGCCATTACTACCTTCCATTTGCGGTGTGCGGCTAATAATGTTGATGGCACCACCGGTGGTGTTTCTGCCGTATAGCGTGCCTTGTGGGCCTTTGACCACCTCTATGCGCTCTATGTCAAAAATTTGCGCGCCCTGGGCTGCTCTGAATCCCTCGTAGACTTCGTCAAAATAGACACCAATGGGAGAGGCAACATTGGCGTTGAATTCATTACCAACACCAACTCCGCGCAAATTAAAATTTGGCTGGCTGTCACCCCATGGGGAGTTGATTTGCAGATTTGGAATATGACCCATCAAATCGCTGGTATCAAAAATACCTTTATTTTGCATTTCATTACCGGTTATTGCTGATACAGCAACGGGGACGGTTTGAATATCCTCGGCTCGTTTAGTTGCTGTCACAATAACTTCTTCGATGACGGATGCATTGGCACCATTACAAGACATGGCAAGAGCAAGGCTTGTAAGTGCTAAGGTAGAGCGAGTGTTGAAGCTGCTACGCATAGATGTATCCTTACTGGGTAGTAATTTACTCAGGTTAGCCATGGCTGGTCCTCTTTTTATGGGAGTTATTATTTATAAGTAATTTTTTAAAATGCATTAAGCGAGGATTTGCTCGCAAAGCTAATATTAGTTCGTCTGTTTGCCTTTTGTCAATAACTTGTTGTTGCGTTTTTTATTCATAATAAAAAAATTATAATCAAATTAACTTGTTGAATTTAAAGGTTTTATTTTATGTTTCTCTATCGGCCTCATTCTGGCGGCTAGTGGAATAAATTTTAGAAGGTGTTGGCTTGATAGTTTGATGAGTGCTTGCTCGCAAATTATTGTGAGTTGTATTGGTAGGGTGGATGATGCTCAAGAGAGTGCCGTCTGGTCTGTATGTATGCCGATGGATGGATACAGTTTATCGAGCAATCGTTTATTGGGCTTATATGCACTAGCCGTTGCAAAAATGGTGAGATGTGATTGGCGGTATCAAAGCGTGAGAGCGCGCTAGCTGATCAGGATTGTCTCCCTGAGCTTCGTAAATAACAAAATTTACTACTGTACTGATAGCTCTACTGCTTAAAAAGAAAGTTATGTCAGCTATTTTTAAAAACACCAAGCGTGGTTCATCAATAAGCGGGTCACCAGAGCTTAACGGTATTACCGATAATATTATGCTCGCTGTTTTGGTATGCAAAAAATCCTTCCGGTATTTTATTCTTTGGTGATTGCGTGATCGATCTGTTCGGGCTTGTCTTGATTATAACTCTCGGTAGGCTCTCGGTGTCATACCGGTCCATTGTTTAAAGGCGCGGATGAAGGCGCTTGACTCGGAAAATGCCAGTTTTTCACTAATTTGTTCTACGCTATAGCGCTTTGCTCCCAAAAAGTAGATAGCCATATCCCGTCGGGCGTCTTCCTTCATTTGTCGGAATGATCTGCCTTCTTTGGCGATCTTCCGCCTCAAGGCTTGTTCGGTCATCGCAAAATGTTTGGCCGCTTCTGGGAGGCGCGGGATAGTTTCGCCAGTACGAATGACTTTCTCCATCCATAACCGCAAGCCAACAGATACTGACGAACTGCGCTTAGGCTGGGTTAATAATTTTGTTTGTATGCTTGTACGTAAATCTTTCAGGTCATCCCGGGTTCGACCTACGGGGAGTTTCAGGCTTTTTTCGCTGAAAATGATAGAGTTTTCAGATTGGTTGAAGTAAACCGGCGCACCGTAATATAAATACTGATATTCCTGCTTGAAGCTAGGTTCAGGGTGTTTAAGGTTGACTCGTTCCAGCGGAATAAAGTCGCCAGCCAGCCAGCACATGATACGCTGGCACAGCAGCATGGCAGTTTCCAGCGCGTAGTGACCGATGATACCGGCCATGGGTTGCACCGTGTGAACTATCCGGATGGTTGTGTCGTCTTCTATCGGCTCGGTTTGAATGCTTGTGGCAATCTGGTTAAGTGTTCGGCTGGTTTGTTTGAGCGCATCGGCGATGGTCGAACAGCTAAAGCCCGTGCGAATCAGTGTTTCCAAGGTGCCAATGGGTAGCGGCGTATCGAGGAGCCCCCAGGTTTCGTCGTGCAGTGTGATCATGATCTGGCCGGACAGCCGCGAGAAATCTAATGCCGATATTCGAAGCCGGTTGTTGTTCATGATTTGCTCTGGAATATTCAGCGAGCGTAGTAGCTCTTTTGGGTTGTAACCCTTTAATACATAGCCCTCTAACACCGATTGAGCATAAACTGAAGAAATCGTAACTGCTTCCATAGGGTGGTGCTCTTGTTTCGCGAAGAAAATAACATTGTAACATAATGTCTATTTTGTGTTGGTGTTCGTCATTGTTATCGTGGCTGCCCAAACCCATGATGGGGCACTTGATCGATCTCATTAATGAACATTACTGCGAGGCTTTTATGACCCACCACGCTTATATTTTTGATGCTGTGCGTACACCCCGTAGCCGAGGCAAGGCTGACGGCTCACTGTATGAAGTCAAGCCCATTGATTTGGCGGCGGGGCTGCTCGTAGAGTTACAGCGCCGCCACAATCTGGATACTGCGTATGTGGATGATGTGGTGATGGGCTGCGTAACGCCAGTTGGTGAGCAGGGTAGCGATGTCGCTAAAATGATCGTGCAAAACGCCGGCTGGGATGAATCGGTCGCCGGTGTGCAGCTGGATCGATTTTGTGCGTCGGGTTTGGAGGCTGTCAATATTGCTGCACAAAAGGTCGCCTCTGGCTGGGAGGATTTAGTCGTTGCTGGTGGCGTGGAATGTATGTCGCGCGTGACCATGGGCTCCAATGGCGGAGCGATGGGCGGCGACGCTGGTTTCAGTATGAAAACCGGGTTTGTGCCGCAGGGTATTGGTGCAGATACCATCGCCACGCTGGAGGGCTATAGCCGCGAGGATGTTGATGCCTTTGCCTTGCAATCGCAACAGCGTGCTACTTTCGCCAGAGATAATGGCTATTTTGATAAATCCGTGGTGCCGGTGCTCGATAAAAACGGTCTGGTCATTTTGCAGCGGGATGACTTTATTAAACCCGATACCACCATGGCGATACTGGCGGGGTTACGCCCGTCCTTTGAGACCATGGCTCAGTATGGTTTTGACGATATCATCAAGCGCAAGTACATCCAGCTCGATCGGGTTGATCACGTTCATACCCCGGGCAACTCCTCCGGCATCGTCGATGGTGCCAGTGCAGTACTTATTGGCAGTGAAAAAGCAGGTAAGGATCTGGGCTTGACGCCGCGAGGGCGCATCGTGGCCACTGCGGTATTGTCGACCGACCCGACCATCATGTTGACAGGACCGGGCCCGGCGGCGAAAAAATGCCTGGCCAAAGCTGGTCTCAGCGTTGCCGATATCGACCTGTGGGAAATCAACGAGGCCTTCGCGTCGGTTGCATTGCGTTATATGAAGGACCTCGGTATCGATGCCGAAATCACTAACGTTAATGGTGGGGCAATTGCTATGGGGCATCCGCTGGGTGCAACGGGTGCCATGTTGGTCAGTATTATGCTGGATGAGCTGGAGCGTCGTGGTTTAAAGCGTGCCATGTTGTCGCTGTGTGTCGGCGGCGGCATGGGTATATCCACCATTATTGAGCGCATTTAAATAGCCAACGATTCAATTCAGGAAAAACATCATGAGTGTATTTAACTATCAAAAAGATGCCGATGGCATTGTTACCATTACTATGGATATGGCCGGCCCGGTCAATGCCATGAATGCCGAATACCGTCGAGTTATGTCTGACACAATTGCCCAATTGCAAGCCGAGCAGGGCCTGACTGGTGTGGTAATAACCTCGGCTAAAAGTACATTTTTTGCTGGCGGTGATTTAAATGAATTACTGGCAGCTAAACCCGGCGATGGCGCGCAGCTAATGGCGCTAATTGAACAGATTAAGTCGCATATGCGGGCGCTGGAAAAATTACCGGTACCGGTTGTTGCGGCGATCAATGGTGCGGCATTGGGTGGGGGCTTTGAAATTTGCCTTGGTTGTAATTATCGGGTCGCGTTCAACCACAAGTCGGTGCAGATTGGCTTACCGGAGGTGAGCTTGGGCTTGCTGCCTGGCGGCGGCGGCGTGGTGCGCATGGTTAATTTATTGGGGCTAGAAGCAGCGTTACCTTATTTGTTGGAGGGGATAAAAGTCGATCCGGTGAAAGCGCTTAAGGCCGGTTTGATTGATGAAACAGTTGATAGTATCGAGGCGCTGGTGCCACGTGCGAAGGCATGGATCCTCGACAATATTAACAGCCCTGCGGCGGCTACTCAGCCTTGGGATAAAAAGGGTTTTAAACTTCCTGGTGGCAGGGCCGGGACGCCACAGTTGACACAATTGATTACGCTGGCGTCGGCGTTACTGCAACAGAAAACCCGTGGTCTGTTGCCGGCCCCCGAGCAAATTCTTGATTGTGCCGTCGAAGCTGCACGGCTCAATTTTGATGCGGCGTTGCGCATTGAAAGTCGTGGACTTACGTATTTGGTGATGACGCCGGAATGTAAAAACCTTATCACCACCTTCTTTTTTCAAATGAATAAAGTGAATGGCGGGGCCAGCCGTCCCAAAGGGGTAGAAAAAACTCGCTTTACCCGGGTAGGTATTCTGGGGGCGGGGATGATGGGTCAGGGTATCGCTTACGTTTCAGCGATGGCAGGTATTGAGGTGGTACTTAAGGATGTCACTGTAGAGTCCGCCGAAAAAGGTAAGGCTTACACCGAGAAGTTACTAGCCAAGCGCGTTGCGCGGGGGCAAATGGATGAGGCGGCCATGGCAGAGGTATTGGCGCTGATCACCCCGACCGCTGATAATGAGGATTTACAGGGTTGCGAGCTAATCATTGAAGCGGTGTTTGAAAATGTTGAGCTTAAAAATAAAATCACTCAGTCGACGGAGGCTTATCTGGCTGACAAGGGCATTTGGGGATCTAACACGTCGAGTTTGCCGATTAGTCTGTTGGCTGAGGCATCGGCAAAGCCAGAGCAATTTATTGGCATCCACTTTTTTTCGCCGGTCGATAAAATGCCGTTGGTTGAAATTATCTGTGGCGAAAAGACCAGTGACGAGACTCTGGCCAAAGCCTTTGATTACGCCAAGCAGATAAAAAAGATACCTATTGTCGTTAATGACTCGTTGGGGTTTTATACCTCTCGCACCTTTGGTACTTATCTGGACGAAGGTTGTCGCCTGTTGACAGAAGGGCTGCATCCGATCCAAATTGATAATCTCGGTAAAGCCGTGGGTATGCCCGTCGGGCCACTGCAAGTGCATGACGAAACCAGTCAGGAATTAACCCGTAAACTTCGTGCTAATTGGGCGGAGATGGGGATGATAGATCAATGGGGAGAGCAGCAGGCCACCCAGGATGTGATTCAAAAACTGGTGGTAGAACATGGTCGAGGTGGTCGTCACTGGGGCGGTGGTTTTTATGAATATGCCGCCGATGGCAGCAAGTCAATCTGGCCCCCGTTGCTGGATTATTATTACCAACCCGAAGTTCAAATCGATCAGCAAGACATCAAGGACCGCCTGTTATTTCGTCAGGTAATAGAAACGTTAAAGTGTCTTGAGTCTGGCGTGCTGCGCACAGTCGCCGATGGCAATATAGGGTCTATCATGGGTATTGGTGCGCCCGCGCATACTGGGGGATTTATCCAGTTTGTAAACACCTATGGGTTGGAAAGTTTCCAAGCTCGATGTGTCGAGCTGGCCGCTATTTATGGTGATCGTTTTAACTGCCCGGCCATCGTGGCGGAAACAATTGCCAAGGGTGAGCTATTTAATTAATCGAGAAAACTTTAATCAAAAGGAGCATACCTTGCGACAATTTACCGAAGAACAACACATGTTTCGTGAAGCTTATCGTAAGTTTTTGGAAACTGAGATTGCGCCGAATGTTGAGCGTTGGCGAGAACAAGGTATTGTTGATCGCGAGGTATTTGAAAAAGCCGGTGAGCAGGGGTTTTTGATGATCTGGCCCGATGAGCAATACGGCGGCATGGGTGACAGGGACTTTCGTTTCGAGCAAATTATCATTGAAGAAACCCAGCGTGCAGGTTGTGCCGAATGGTTCAATACTCTCCATAGCCGCTTGGTGGGTCCTTACTTGGATCATTTTGGCAGTGACGAACAGAAGCAGCGCTGGTTGCCTGGTTGTGTTTCCGGTAAAACAATTCTAGCTATCGCCATGACTGAGCCCGATGCGGGCAGCGATTTGGCGGGTATGCGCTCCACCTTAAAAGAAGAGGGCGATCACTTCGTACTTAACGGATCCAAGACTTATATCTCCAATGGTATTAATTCGGACCTTATCCTTGTTGCGGCAAAATCTGACCCGGACAACAACCCCCATGCGATGACCTTGTGTGTGGTTGAACGCGGTATGGAAGGATTTGAGCGCGGACGAAATCTCGATAAAATGGGCCTAAAAGCACAGGACACCGCCGAGTTGTTTTTTAATAATGTGCTTATCCCCAAGGAAAATATTCTCGGCGAACCCGGCCGAGGATTTTTCTATTTGATGCAGGGCTTGGCAGAGGAAAGGCTTATTTCCATGGCGATGTCTGCGGCGAATGCGCGCAGGGGATTCAATCTTACACGAGCGTTTGTGATGGAGCGAAAAGTTTTTGGTAAGCCGCTGTCCCATGCGCAGAATACCCAGTTCAAATTGGCAGAAATGGACGCCGAGTTGGACATCCTTCAGGTTTATGTCGATCACTGTGTTGCCGAGCATAATGAAGGCCGTCTTACCGTAAATATGGCAGCCAAAGGTAAGTTGCAGGCAACGGAGTTGGAGTGGCGGATGCTGGACCTTGGGGTGCAATTACATGGCGGTGCGGGTTATATGAAGGAATATCCCATTTGTACCATGTTTACCGATGCGCGGATTAACCGTATTTTGGCGGGTAGCTCTGAGATCATGAAGTTGATTATTGGTCGGGATATTTTTGCTGATAACTACAGTAGTATTCTGGATTAAATGAAAATAATCATAGAACCCTGATATGTGGGTTAATGGCGAAGTTGCCATCGTTTCGGCTGGTTGAGGCTACTACAATACGCCATTTTGCAGAAGGCTAGGCAGCAACCGGCCAATAGTGATGGCGCGCCCGACCTAGCAAATTATGAAAAATGACTCTACCTACGGAGAATGTCTCCCATGGATATAGGTGCCCGTATGCAACCCAACGTCTTTAGACGGTGGTCATAAGTTTTTCGTATATGTAGTCATGCAAAACAGTCGCTGCACTGTTGTGGCGTATTGAGTACGTATTGACGACTAGGGCTACGGCTCAACAGCCTTAGTTAAATTAGCCAGTCAGGTACCGGTAGTTTCATTCGTTGTAAAAATGCGGGGTTGAATAATTTACTCTGGTAGCGGTGACCATAATCACACAGTACCGTAACGATAGTGTGCCCCGGTCCAAGTTCTTTGGCGAGGTGGACTGCACCGGCAATATTAATGGCGGAAGAGCCGCCTAAGCACAATCCTTCGTGTTTGAGTAAGTTGTAAATATAGGGCAGGGCTTCTTCATCGCTTACTTGGTAGGCCATATCGATAGTGGCTTCGCGTAGGTTGTCAGTAATAATGCTGATACCGATCCCTTCGGCAATGGAGCGGCCTTCCGTTTTTAATTCGCCGTGGGTGTAATAATTATAGAGAGCAGAGCCCATGGGGTCGGCTACGGCCACTTTGATGTCTTTGTTGTGGGCTTTAAGCGCGTTACCCACGCCTGCCAGAGTGCCTCCTGTGCCTACCGAGCAAATAAAACCATCAATCTTGCCCTCAGTTTGTTGCCAAATTTCTTCGCCAGTGGTGCGGCTGTGGGTTTCCATATTGGCGAGGTTGTCAAACTGTCTGGCCCATATCGCGCCGTGCTCGCTGCTGGCGGCTAACTTTTCCGCTAGTCGTTTGGCTTGGTGTACATAATGGTTGTCGTCATCGTAGCTGGTGGCTTTGACTAAGTGTAGGTCGGCGCCGTATAAATCCAGTAGTTCAATTTTTTCCTTGCTTTGAGTTTGCGGCATCACTACAACGCTTTTGTAACCTAAGGCGTTGGCAATCAATGTTAAGCCAATTCCGGTGTTACCAGCGGTGCCTTCTACGATGGTGCCGCCAGGTTGTAGCTCGCCTTTGGCTTCGGCGTCGCGAATAATACCCAGTGCGGTACGGTCTTTTATCGAGCCGCCGGGATTAAGAAACTCCGCCTTCCCATAGATTTCGCAGCCAGTGAGTTCGGAAACTTGGCGCAGGTAGACCAGAGGCGTATTACCAATCATATCGGTAAGAGTGCAAGAATGTGGCATATCGGTTCCTTTAGCGGGTAGATAATAGGATGTTAACGAGGGACGCGGCGGGAGGCAATCAATGAATAGGATGTTGCAGTTAGTACTAATGAGGGCGTTTTGTGAAACATATCACAAGTTGATGCTTTTTATTGGCTGGTATTATGGCGCCGAGTGTATAGGATGAGGATCGTTGGTGCCAAGCATAGAGCCGCTGCTCGCTAACATATAATAAAAGCTAGTTTTACTCTGTTAGCTAGAAAATCTGGGCTTAGTGATCTATATTTACGGGTATATCTTTCCGAGCCCTATTATTAATAGAGTATGCTCGAAATAGTGCGTCCACAGGAACAGGTTTGCTGGATATATTTAGTACAAAAAAGTTATACCCTTAATCCTCTTCGATAATCCATACATTATATTTATACGTACTTATGGAGCCTGCGTGCAAACGGCAGCGACTTCCACAGATTTAGAGTCGTTGTTTTTAACGCGACTAGATAAGCCATTTTTAAATACAAAAAGGAATAGTAATGATGTTTAACTCCCCCCCTCAGTTGACTCGAAAGTTGTTGCCTGCGCTGATTGCCTCGGCAATGGCGGCTTCGGTTTATGCTCAAACTGATGTCGTTATCAATAATGCTGCTGGAATTCAGGGTATTTTGAGTGATAGTACTTCAGTAACGGTTACTGGAACTCTCGATTCATACCTGTCTGGCGATGGCGGTACTTATGATGATGGCCTCATTCTTGAGGGGGGCGGGCATAATCTGACATTTATCAATGTTGAGCAAGGCGCCTCGATAATAGCAGGTTGGGATGCGATTTATACCGGCGATGAAGGTGCTAACACTGTAGGTTCGATTACCATCGACGGTGACTTGTTTTCTGAGGGTTATATCGGTGGTACTGGGGTGTCAGTGGATCATCAAACTACAGTGACTGGTGATGTGCTTATTAGTGAGACAGGATCATTTACTGGTCGTGGTACTGATCCAGGCGAAAGTAACTCAAGCTACCAGAGTGGTGTAGAGCAGACAGGTATTGGTATCCTTGGTTCAGTGAGTGGTGATGTTAGTAATGCGGGGACGATTACTGCGGCTAATGGCTTGACTGTGCTTGGCGCGTCCTTTTCTGAAGGCTCTCTTGCCGGTACTGTTGGTGGTGATGTAACTAACGCGGGCACGATAAATGCCTCTGGTGATGCTGGCATCTTAGTATTGGGTGGTGGCTCAGTGGCAGGTAGCTTGGTTAACAACGGGACTATTAATGCATCTGGTAGTGGTGCGGGTATTAGCGTTACTAGCAAAGTACTGAATCTAGATAATTTTGATGTGGAGGTAGATGGCTTTGTTGATGGATCTGCTAAAGCTGTAGTTAGCGGCAGCATCATTAATAACGGCACGATTAATGCCGAATTTGATGGTATTGGTCTCTACGATAATGTTTCAGTTGGTAGTGTCATTAATACGGGCAGCATAAGCTCTTTTGCAACTGACGGTGATGCTGCGGCTATTTATATTGGTGACGACAGCGATAGTGCAGATGGTTTGCCGACGGTCATGGGGGGGATATCTAATAGTGGCACATTAATCTCCGACAGCAGCAATCAGCTTGCTGATGATCAAGGGACTTTAGCGCCGGCCATGCGTACCGCTACAGTTGAGTTGCATACCGCTTCGAGTGTGGCTTTTATAAATTACACAGATAGCACGATTGAAAACCGTGATGCTCAAGGTAACGCAATTCGTTCTAGTCATGCCGAAAGCTCTATTTCAAATTTCGGTAATATTACTGGCGCTGTGCGTATGAGTGGCGGTGAGTTTTACAACGCGGGTGAAGTCACTGGCGCTGTATACATGGGGGGTGGTGTATTTTCTTCCACCGGTGGTACATCGGGCTCTATTATTGATGCGAGCAGCTTGATTCTAGCGGGTGATGGCCAGGGTGGTGGCGTTACCACAATCAATGGTGACTTTATCTTTAGTGGCGAGCTGTTAGTGTTTGCTACGCCTGAAACGGGTATGGGGTTTACCTCTAACAGTAGCTTGTCGGTTACTGGCGATGCGGATTTGACCGGCACATCGCTAACCGTTGTACTGACGCCGGGTGGCGTGACCGCTGAGGGTGATGAGTTTTCCTTTGTTAGTGCAGGAGGCGCATTGGTATCAGATATTGATCAGGCTAGTGGTGTTGAAGTTGAAACAGAGGCTCGGGTCGTTAGTTTTACGGTTGAGCAGCGCGGTAATGAGCTGTTCGCAATCGCTGGCGCCAGTGATTTTGCTACTGATAGCGTGGACGACTTTTTGCAAAACAATAGTATGTTAAACAATCGGGGAGGGAAAAACTTAACGAATGTTGCGGATGCTTTGAGTAATGTGCCGCTTGCTGACCTGGACCCCAGCTCTCGCTTAGGCCAGGCAATCAGTGCTTTGCAGGGTGGCCAATTGCAAGGTGATAGTTATGCTAAGGCAATCGCCTCCCTTGACCCTGAAACAGTCGAAGGTAGTTCAGTGGGTAGCTTGCAGGCGGATAATGCCGCGGCATCGAGTATTGATAACCGTACAGCGGCATTGCGTGGCTACTACGGTTACAGTGGCGCAGTCGCTGGCGACTCATTAGGTATCAATGGCTTCTGGTTACAGGGTTATGCTAATCAAACTGATCAGGGTTTCCGTGAGGGTATCGATGGTTTTGAAGCAGACACGCAAGGTTTTGGTATGGGTCTTGATGCGCCTGTTGGTGAGCGTTTCATGATCGGTGGTGCATTGAGTTATGCTAACACTGATGTCGATATGAAGCGTGCTAAGCGTAACGGCATGGAGATCGATAGTTTTCGCTTAACGGCTTATGGTAGTTATAACGCGGATACCTATTACTTGGATACACAGATTGCCTATGCCAAAAACCAATATGATTCAAGGCGTCTTATCGATCCTAGCTTAACGCTTGGATCAGTTGTGGTTGCCAGAGGCGATCATGATGGTGATCAGTACAATGCGCGTTTTCGTGGGGGCTATCCGATAGCGCTTGAAAGCGGTTGGTTTGTTACCCCGACAGCAGAGCTTAACTACACTTATTTGACTGAAGATGGCTTCTCTGAAAAAGGGGCGGGTAACTTGGGTCTGTCGATGTCAACCAGTGATGTTGAGGTGTTGGTATTGGGTGTGGGTGTTAAGGTTGCATACCCATTTACTACCAGTAACGATTTTACTTTGATCCCAGAGTTCAGCCTTGATTATCAATATGACACCATCGGCGACGAAGTTGAGATCGACTCTAACTTTGCGGGCGTAACTGGTGCAGCGTTCATCACGGAAGGTGCAAATGTTGAACAAGAGGCGATCAAGGCCAGTGCCAGACTGCGTGGCTTTAATCAGGGTAACTATAGCTTTGCCGTTGCTTTTGATTATATCGAGAAACAAGATTACGACAGCCAGTCGCTTTCTGCCACGGTCCGTTACGACTTTTAATTCGTAACATTTCCTTCAAAACGGCCAGCCTTTGTGTTGGCCGTTTTTTTTTGTGATGGCGGCGGCTGCAGTGTTCCCGCTGGGTTTTCTGTTCGGCACAAACTATACTGTCCGGCAACGCTAATACTAACAATAGATAGAGAGCGACGAATGCTTTCATATGCAGCAAAAACAGACCTTGGTAATCAGCGGTCTAATAACGAAGATTACTACTTAGCACGTCCAGAGTTAGGTTTATGGATTATGGCCGACGGTGTCGGTGGGCAAGATGCTGGTGAAGTTGCCAGTAAAATTGTTTGTGGTGTGATTCAATCAGAAATTAAAGCTGGCGCCAGCTTGGAAGATGCCATCAATATGGCTCATCAGGCGGTCAAAGCCTCGCCGGCAGAGGGTGTAGGGCGAGTGGGAATGGCATCCACTGTAGTTGCTTTACAGGTTCATGGTAAAGATTTTCAGGTTTCGTGGGTGGGTGATAGTCGCGCGTATTTATGGAGTGATGATCAGTTGACTCAGCTCAGTCATGATCAATCACTGGTGCAGCGTTTGTTGGATGAGCGTGTCATAACTGCAGAACAGGCTCAGAATCATCCTCGGCGTAACTTGGTGATGCAGGCATTAGGTCAGCAAAACCTGGACGCGGTTGAAGTGGAGAGCGCACGGGGCCAGTTTAATGAAAAGGATGTTATTCTGCTTTGTTCGGATGGCTTAAGCGATTATGTTAGTGATGAAAAAATAATACAGATATTGCGCTCAACTAGCGATGAGAACGCGTTGGTTGATGCCCTGGTGGCGGCAGCACTCGCGACGGAAGGTAAAGATAATATTACCGTTTTGGCGATTAATATGAGGCCTCATAAAGTAGAAGTTACTGGGCAAATGAAGGCGATTCAAGCCAAAGATGATACTCGGGCGGGCGTTTTGAAAACAGCTGAGCTTAGTCTCGACAAGGGTGAAGTAGAAAATTCTCAGAGTAGTTCTTTAAATATTTACTTACTTTGGGCGGCGCTATCAGTAGTTGCGGGGTTTTCTGCATGGTGGTTTTTGGGTGGTGGTATTTAAGCTAGTTAGTGATAAATAATGATACAAGACAAGACAATTATCAGATCTTCCGGTAAATCCCTCGCGCTCAGAGGGTGTGAAGGCGCTCATCTGGATAAAACCTACCCGATTAAACAAGTATTAAAAGTAGGGCGTGAGCGGGACAATGATTTAATTATCCGTGAGGGCTTTGTCTCGCGCCATCACGCCACTTTGCGCTATCTCTCGGGGGTGTTAACTGTTACTGACTGTGACTCCTCTAACGGCACCTATGTTAATGGTGAGCCGGTGAGGACCGCGCTGCTGGCAGCGGGGGACCAGCTAAAGTTTGATACCATTGAGTTTTTGGTGGTTGCATATAAACCTGAAGCGGCTGAGGCGGAGCTTCCCCCTGCAGTTGATCAACAACAGTTAAACGTGGAGCGGCATACCAGTGAAAAATTTGCCCGTGAGATGGTGGAGCGAGCTGGTGTGGCCCATAGTGAGGCCGAGCAACAGCGGCTGGCGAAAGAGCAGGCTGCGCGGGAAAAAACTGAGCGGGAGCGGTTGGCAGCGCAGCAAGAAGCTAAATTAAAAGTAGAGCAAGAGCGTATAGCCGCGCAGTTGGCCGCGGAGGAAAAAGCTGCCGAAGAGGTTGCGGCTGCGGAGCAGGCGACGAAAGCAGCGGCGGCAAAAGAAAAAGCTGCCAAGGAAGCAGCAGAGCAGCAGCGCTTGGAAAAAATAAAACTGGAGCAGCAGCTCGCCGCGAAAAAACAGGCTACAGAAAAGGCTTTAATAGAGCAGGTCGCGCAGCTACAAGCCGCTGAGGAGGTGGAGCGTAAAAACCCCGAAGTGCCTGAATGTACCGACGCTGAACAAACAGTTTTTAGCCCAGCGGTCACTCCAGCAGCTGTAGATGGCGATAAAACGGTAGTGAGTGCAGCCGTCGTGGCAGCCCCCGTAGAGGACTCAGCGAAAGATAGCGAGAAAACTGTATTTGCTCAAGCAGTCAGCGGGCCGGTTGCACTTGATGAAGAAAAAACCATAGTTGCTCCTGTGGCGCTAGCGACCGAAAAAAACGTAGCTATTGTTGCCGATGTCGATTCGCAAGAAAAAGACACCGCGGTTATTGGTCAAGACGCAGTCAATAAGATTAAGTTGGCAGCGGCAGCAAACCCCACTGAGGTGGAGTTGTTAGGTATAACTGAGCCCGTGGTAGAGCGTAAATTCAAGTTGAATAAATCTATACTTACAGTCGGTCGCTCTCCCTTTAACGACATTATTTTAAAGTCGGCATCGGTCTCCTCTCAGCATGCCGAGTTAGAGAAAATAGACGGCCGCTGGTGGGTGCGTGACCTTGCTTCTTCAAATGGCACCTTTGTTAATGATCAGCCCGTTGATGAGTGCGAACTATACAGTGACGATAGTCTGATTTTTGGTGAGGTGGAGTTGACCTTTGATCACCATGGGCTAATGCCTGCCCCAGAGGGACGTGAAATAGATTATCTGGAGGCAGAGTCCGGTTCACCACTGTTGTTATGGTGCGTCGGCGCCGGGGTTGTGGTTGCGATAATAGCTACGGTTGTAGTGTTGATTTAATGTATAGATGGTGCAGCTAAAAGCCGATATAGGCTGATAGCGCTTAGGTGATACTTGTTTGTTATTTGAGCGCCCAGTCTATAGAATTATTCGTTTGGATTAAGGTCGCTGTTTGCGGCCTCATTTATTATTGTTAGTTCGATTTTGCTGAAGTGTTAGAACTCTATTATGGCTGAAAAACCCGAAATACCTGGATACACGATACTTGAGCCGCTCGGTGAGGGTGGTATGGCTATGGTGTACCTGGCGGTGCAGGAAAACTTTCAGCGCCAAGTTGCGGTAAAGGTACTGTCTGCCCGATTGTTATCAGACCCTAGCTTTGGTGTACGTTTTTTACGTGAGGCCAGAATCGTAGCTCAGCTTTCGCACCAGAATATAGTCCCAGTATTTGACGTTGGTCAACATGGCGATTGCCACTATATCGCGATGGAACTGTTAAAAGGCGGTGATTTAAAGCAGCGTTTGGCCAAGGGGTTACCGCTGTCAGAGTGTTTGGTTATTGTCGAGCAGATTGCCTCGGCGCTGCATTATGCTGCCAGTAAAAACTTTGTTCACCGCGATATTAAGCCAGAAAACGTGCTGTTTCGTGAGGATGGCAGCGCGGTAGTATCAGACTTTGGTATAGCACGTTCGACCGAATCTGAAACTAATATGACGCTGACTGGAACGATAATAGGTACTCCCAGTTATATGAGTCCTGAGCAGGCACAGGCTTTGCCGCTAGATGGCCGGTCAGATTTATACAGTTTGGGTATTATTTTATTTGAAATGCTGACTGGTAATGTACCGTATACCGCCGATTCAGCTATTTCTATTGGTTTAAAGCATATTACCGATGCGATACCTGAGTTACCGGATGAAGTGGCCGAATTTCAGGAAATTATCGACAAAGCTTTGGCCAAATCCCCTGAAGATCGCTTCCAAACGGGGCAGGAGTTTATTGAGGCGCTGGATGATCTTGAACATCATCTCCAAGGTGGTTCTGCGTCCACTACGATTATTACCCCAGAAGCACTAAAGCGGCATAAGAGTGCGGCGGGTCGGCGCCGAATATCGGGAGCTACCTCCACAGCTAGAGCCAGAACCAAAACAGGTGGTAACCGCTCGCGGACCATGTCGACTAAAAACCGTCCTGGCGTGCGTTCTGGCGGGCAAACCAGATTTCCACGAGGGGCTGCAGCTACAGAGTCAGGTTTTCGTAAAAGTGTTCTCGCTGCATCCATTGTGGGGATATTAGCGGTAGCTGGTGGCGCGGGCTGGTGGTTTGCGACGGATGATAGCCGCTCCGTTAGTAGCAGCGATGCTGAGGTAGGGGCCTTTAGCGAAAAAACCATGGCCTTATTAAGGCAAGCTAATAAAGCGGTAAAAGATGGTCGTTGGTACGAACCATCCAATAATAGCGCGCAATATTATTTCACCACTGCGCTGGCTTTGGCACCGCAAAACCAAGAGGCAATCTCTGGTATTGAATCGTTAATTGCTAGCTACTTGGATCGCGCACAAAAAGCCATTGCCGAGGGTGATGAAGAAAAAGCTATTGAATGGCTAAATCGCTCATCACAAATAGCGTTTTATGCCAGCGACCAGTCTTTGTTAGAGCGGCAGCAAGCTTTGCGTGGCCAACAGTTTCAGATGCAACAGAAAAATATTCGTATGTCTGAGCGCCAAAGCCGAGTTGATCAGCTCTTGGCGGAGGCGAAAAAAGCCATTGACGACAACAAATTATCTAGTCCTCCTGGCGATAATGCCTACGATAAGTATCAGGCGGCGCTTGCACTAGACCCAGATAGTCAAATTGCACTCGATGGTATATCTACTATAGCGGCGGCTTATCTAGCGGAATCAATTACGGAGGCGCAGAAGGATAATTTTGTCCGAGCGAGGGCATTGATAGCTGCGGCAATTCAAATAGATAGTCAGCACCCGGATATGCAGGGTACGCAGTTAAAAATAAATGAATTAGAAGAGCTCAAGCGTAAGCAAGCGATGGCATTACAGCAGGAAGAAGTAATGACCGCAGCTGAGCTGCAGCAAGAAAAAGAAAATGCTCGCAAAGTCAGAGCTCAACAAGTTGCTGCTTTATTGGCTGAAGCAGAGCAGGATCTGCAGGAAGATCGTCTACAATCGCCCATTGGTAATAACGCCGTTGAAAAATTTCGCCAGGTATTACAGTTAGAGCCATCAAACTTAGATGCGCTGGAAGGTTTGCAGAAGGTCGGTGAAAAGTACGTGGTATTGGCTAATGCCTCACTGGGCAAAAAGGAAATTGATCAAGCCAATGACTATCTTAATATTGCACAAAAACTAGTGCCTAATAGCCAGCAGTTGTTTGTTGCGCGTCGCTCATTACTCGATGCGAAAGAGCAGCGAGCCCGTGAGATCGACTTACAAATGCAGCGTGATCGCCAAGTAAAAAATCTTTTAGCGGCTGCAGAAAAAGATATGGCCGCGGGGCGTTTAAGTTCACCGCTGGGTAACAACGCACTGGAAAAATATTCGCAAGTATTAGCTGTTGATACAATTAATAATAAAGCTAGCACTGGTCGAAACCAAATCGTTAATGCTTTGGTTGCTGATATTAATCAAGCGATTAAGAAAAGCCAGTTTGATGATGCTGAAGGTTATATTGCTACTCTTGCTCGTTTTTTCCCGAACGGTTCTAAAACACGTTCGTTGAAAAGTGATCTGTATCAGGCAAAGCAGCAGTATGCGCGTTTACAGCAAGAAAAGAACGACTTGCTAGGTCGGGCGGATAAACTGTCTAAAAAACCGACCTCAGAAAATAATAACAATCAGCTGCGTACTATGTACTCGCGGATTCTGGCGATTGAGCCGACTAACTCAGTGGCTAAAGCGGGCTTGATGAAAACCAGTGATTATGACTTGGGCTTGGTAAATGCGGCATTAAAAAATCGCAACTACAAAAAAGCAGATGAAGTTATCGCGACGGTAATTAAAGTGACGCCGCAACACCCAGCCCTATCTTCTGTCAAAAAAGCTTTGGAGGACGCCAAAAGTGCTGCGCAAACCGCCGATAAATCCATTGCTTTGGCAGAGAAAGAGTATGCCAAAACAACAACGCTAAACGACAATCTTGAGGCAAGAAATGCCTTGAAAGCAGCGTATCGAAATATATTAACAGCCAAGCAGGCTGACCCGACCAACCCCTTAGTGGCGAAGTCGCTCACTAATTTAGAAAACAAGTATGTTGAGGTAATTCGATATTACACAGAAAATGAATCTTTTAAGCGTGGTGGCGAGTTAATAGCTGACGCTATGTCGATGGATTTTTCTAAGTCGCGTATTAGTGAGCAACAAAAAATATTGCAGGAAAAAGAAGCAGCTGCCATTGCTAAAAAGAAACGCATGACGCGGCAAATGGGTGTGTTTTAATTAGCCGGCCCAAGCTTAAATAATGAGCACTATACTCCGATCTTTCATTGTTATTGTTTTGTTGTTGCAGTGTTCTTGCGCTACCCCGAGCTTCGATGAGCTGTTGGCCTCTGCGGATAAATTAGCGGTAGAGGCCGGGTTCACTAAACGTTATATTCAGGGCGGAAAGTTCAGTTTAATCAGTTACATTAAAGCTAGCAACACCCTCGTTACTGACGTCACTATCTACATAGAGGGTGATGGCAAATCCATGGTGACGCGTAATCGTCCTTCTTTAAATCCCACTCCACACCAGCCACTGGCATTGCATTTGGCGGCGGTAGATAAGCAGTCTAAAAATATTATTTATTTAGGGCGTCCCTGTCACTTTCGTCCTACCGGTGCAGATGCTGAATGTGATATTAAATATTGGACTCGATATCGTTATTCGCAAACGGTAGTCGATAGTCTTAGTGATGCCCTTGATCAATTGCAGCAAAGCTATGGCTTCGAACGAATAAATTTGGTGGGCTTTTCGGGTGGGGGTGCTCTGGCAGTGTTGTTGGCAGCGCAGCGCCCGGACGTAGTTTCAATCAGAACTGTAGCGGCCAATCTCGATGTTGATGCCTTTGTTGCCTGGCATCGAGTAAGCCCCATGTCGAACTCTTTAAACCCTGTTGTTGTAACTGATCGGCTTAAGTATATTCCGCAGCGACATTATTTTGGCGACGCTGATCAGGTCGTGCCTCGCGCTATCGGTGACAGTTACTTGGCATATTTTAGTGATAAGCGCTGCGTGCAATTAATTGAGCTGACTGGTTTAGGTCACCTTAATGGCTGGGCAGCGTTGTGGCCGCAGTTGCTTGCCCAGCCGGTTGGGTGTGAGCGCTAGTGATTAAATTTTGTTCAGCGGGTTAAACGTTGTGCTCAGCGCGCGACGCCAATGTTCGGCATAAAACGGGTTGATGGCATTGGATAAAAGCTCCTTCGGTTGTAAAGACGCATACAGCTCATCGTAGTGTTTGTTGGTTTCGTTTTCGTCGCGGTACATTATTCTATTAGGTGTTAGTTGTTCTGGTTGCTCCAGCCCCATTGCACCGATCAACTCCATACAGCTGTCAACGGTAGCGTGGTGGTAGTTTTTCACTCGTTTGTGTTTGGTTTCGACATCGAGCGCTTTGTTGCGTACCGGGTTTTGGGTGGTAATACCGGTAGGGCAGTTATTTGAGTTACAGGTTAAGGATTGAATGCAGCCTAACGCCATCATCATGGTGCGTGCTGCATTGACCATATCGGCCCCCAGCGCTAATTTAGATAGCATCTCAAACCCCGAAGCCGTTTTGCCCGAAGCAATGACTTTAATCTGGTCTCTAAGTCCAGCGCCGAGTAGGCAGTTGTGGACGAAGTGGGTGGCTTCGTGGCAGGGCATGCCCAACCTATTGCTAAATTCAACGGGGGCGGCACCGGTGCCTCCCTCTGCACCATCAACGGTGATAAAGTCGGGGGTGATATCAGTTTCGAGCATGGCTTTACAAATGGCCATAAATTCTGATTTAACGCCGATGCATAATTTAATCCCTACTGGCTTGCCAGCGGATAACTCCCGTAGCTGCTGAACAAACTTTAGCAGGCCGATAGGGTTGTCAAAGGTAGTGTGAGTGGGAGGGGATACACAGTCTTTGTCTCTGCGGATACCTCGGATGGCTGCTATCTCCGCAGAAATTTTTGCAGCGGGCAAAACACCACCGTGGGCTGGTTTAGCGCCTTGTGAAAGCTTTATTTCGATCATTTTTACTTGTTCAGACTGTGCTCTAGTACTGAATAACTCTGGATCAAACTCCCCGTCAGGGGTGCAACAACCAAAATACCCTGTGCCTATTTGCCAAATCAGGTCGCCACCCTGTTGATGATAAGGGCTAATACCACCTTCGCCGGTATTGTGGGCAAAGTTGCCGAGCTTGGCGCCCAAATTGAGGGCGGTAATGGCGTTGGAACCGAGTGCACCAAAGCTCATTGCGGAAATATTTAACCGCGAAGCAGAATAGGGTTGTCGGCATTGCGGGCCACCCACAGTGACACGAAAGTGCTCTGGGGCGACTATTTTAGGGGCGAGAGAATGCATGATGGTAAGGTAGCCAGTTTCCATCAAGTCTCTTTGTGTACCAAAGGGAAGTGTGTCCATGGTCTTTTTGGCGCGTTGGTATACCAGTGAGCGCTGCTCGCGGTTGAAAGGTCTTTCTTCGGTGTTGGAGGCGATAAAATATTGCTGAATTTCTATGCGAATAAACTCTAGTGCGTA
This sequence comes from Spongiibacteraceae bacterium, assembly GCA_041677245.1. Lineage (GTDB taxonomy): Bacteria > Pseudomonadota > Gammaproteobacteria > Pseudomonadales > Dasaniaceae > Oceanicoccus. Next base: position 37,975 of record JBAYQJ010000016.1, read on the forward strand.
GCGAAGATAAGCGGCAATCGGGTAGAGCCTGTTCAACGTATGAGGGCTAAATTTAAGGTCATAAATGCCCAGTGCGGTAAACGCGAGGGTAAACAGCAGCAGTAAACTGCTCCAGCCCTGTGACCACAGTAATACGGCGATAACATTGGCGATAATAGCGATAAGCCAAAAAGCTGCTTGAACGATAGTCATGAATGATTTCCTGTTGCTATCACTGCAATAAATTAGTTGTAGGCAGTGAGGTTGGGGCAAAAATTCGGGCTCATTAGTCCTTATCATAATATATTGACCGTTGTTTTTGGCGGCTATTTTTCAGCTGCTATTTTTTAATCAGTGCTGTAGTCTCGCAATGATTACTAATCGCTTAATTTTTTACGTTGCTGGAGCGCTTTATGGCAGGTGTTGGATTGCTAGCATTGCTCGATGATATTGCTACTTTACTGGACGATGTGGCTGTTTTAACTAAGGTTGCGGCAAAGAAAACTGCGGGCGTATTGGGGGATGATTTAGCTCTCAATGCCGAGCAGGTCAGCGGTGTTAAAGCCGAGCGCGAGCTGCCCGTGGTGTGGGCGGTGGCTAAGGGTTCAGCTTTGAATAAACTTATTCTGGTGCCGGTGGCTTTAGCGATGAGCGCATTCGCTCCCTGGCTTATTACGCCATTTTTAATGCTGGGGGGGACGTATTTATGTTACGAAGGTTTTGAAAAAATAGCCCATAAATTATTACATTCTGCTGCCGACGACACTGAGGCGCATCGACAGATACTGGCGGCAGCTCAGGACCCAGTGGTGGATATAGTTGCCTTTGAGCGCAAAAAGGTGAAGGGAGCCATTAGAACCGATTTGGTACTCTCGGCGGAAGTGGTCGTGATTGCCTTAGGTACAGTGCAGCATCAGCCCTTTCAACAGCAAGTGGTGGTGGTATCACTAATAGCCGCGGTTATTACTGTGGGGGTTTACGGTACTGTAGCAGGCATCGTTAAGCTTGACGACGCAGGCTTGTATCTTATGCAGTCTCAAACAGCAAATATGTGGGGCCAATTTAAGCGTTGGTTTGGACGCGGTTTGTTGGCAGCATGCCCTTATTTAATGAAGACACTTACGGTTGCTGGTACGGCTGCGATGTTTTTAGTTGGCGGAGGTATTATTCTGCACGGTTTCCCCGCAGCTCATGGCGTTATCGAGCAGATACTTACGTGGACAGAGCAAACGGCTATTATTGCCAGTATTCCTGCATTTGTTACGACAGCGTTAATAAGTGCCGTTACTGGTATTGCAATAGGAGCTGTTGCTGTCGTGGCGATATCCTTGGTCTCTGGCTGGGTGGGTAAGCGGAAGCAGTCTAGGGGGCAATAAGTGGTTTCGAGCGCTCAAATGCATGGGTAAATTCATAGCGGATTTGATTACTCCCCCGCTAACCACTGCAGGCTGGCGCGGCCGTGGTCAGGTGAGAGTATAGTCGCGACGCTGGGTAATAACTCGTTAATGCGCTGGTCAAGCTGCCAAGGTGTATTGATAATTGCCATCCCCGAACCATACATACCATGACTTGCTGTGCTATCGGCAATAGTTAATTCGGAGCTGATAATATTTTTTAAGCCGCTTTGCTTTAAGGCCCGCAGTAATTGGTGGTGACGCCCTGCGGGGAGTAGCGGATACCAAATGGCGTAGATGGCGGTGGCCCAGCGTTGATGAGCCCGTTTTAGCAGTTCGACGATTTGCTGATATTCATCTTTAATTTCATAGCTCGGGTCGAATAAAACCAGCCCACGTTTGATCGGTGGTGGAATGAGTGCGGGTAAGCCCTCATAGCAGTCGCGGGCGTGCAGGCTGATCCGGTTATCTGTGGCAAAGTTGTGGCGTAAGTCGCTAAACGCCTGTGGGTGTAGTTCTAACAAGATAGCTATATCGCTATCGCGCAACCATTGCTGCGCTAGTGCTGGTGAGCCTGGATAATAGTGTAAGTGATGGCTGTTATTGCAGGTTGATATTGCATCGAGATAAGCGCTTAGTGCAGGGTGCTGTGGTGTTTGCTTCGCGTTTTTTATGGCATTCCATAGGCGTTCGATACCATGGCTATATTCCATTGTTTTGCTGGCAGCATCTTCGCGAAGATTATATTGACCCGAGCCGGAATGACAATCGATATAACAAAACGGTTTGGTTTTTTTCAGCAAAGATTCAAAGAGTAATCGTTGCAGTAAATGTTTATGCACGTCGGCAAAGTTGCCGGCATGATATTGGTGTTGATAGCTGAGCATTATTGGGTGACTGCCGGTTCAGTGGCTAGGGAGTGAAAGTCTATCTTAGTCAAATCCAGTGCTTGATGCCAGCGTCTATTGCTTTAACTGCGCTATGGTTTGGCCAGGCTCCGGTTTGGCGGTAATAGTGTTTATTAAGGAATATAATTCTCGCCGATGAATATTTCCAGCTCAAAGAAAATAGAGTATGTATCGGCAAAGTCACGGCTGCGAGGGAACGAGATCTCAGGGACTATTTTCCCGAATAGCCAATCTTCGTAGAGGGGTTTGCGCCATGTCACTCGTGTCCAGTAAGCCGAAATTTGTGGATTGGGCTGGCTGGCTGCAGACACCGAAAAGCTGTATTCAAGCGAGCTACTGCGAAGTTTGTGGTAGTAAGAGTAGCTGTGATAAAACTCCCAAGTATTTTCTTGATCAATAAATTCGGCTTCATTACTGATGCGGAATATATCCAGTTTGTTGATTGGGCGGTAAAAATCGTATTCCGCGCCGGCTCGCCATCCTTTAGAGTCGTAGTGGCTGCCAGAAAGATCTAATCGAGACCTCCATAGTTCTGATATTTTATCGTTGCGTTTGAGACTGGCTTTTAAGTAGGGATCTAAGGGGAGTTTTAAGCGAATGCCTAAGCTTAAATTTGGCCGCCAGTTCTTTAGAGAATTGTCCAATATCGCAATACCAAAAACAGCATTGTCAGATTTGTTTTTTAAATCATTACCGGTGGTCTCACGGCGCCGGTTGCTAATGCCTTCGTAATCATCAGGTTCAGAGTCAAAAAATATTTGGAGCTTATCTTTACTGTTAGGTACGTCAATACGTGCTTTGATCGATGCGCTGGTCTGTTCGTCGAAGCCGGTAGAGAAGGAATGATTAAAGCGAAGTTTTACATAGCTGTGGTTGATGACATTACTTTTGAAGCTATCTCGGGAAATATATTGATCTAATCCAGTGGCGGTGGAAGTGACTTGGTTTGCCAGTACGTCACGTTCACGCTCCAGCCAGTAAAAGCTGTTTTTTATCCAGCCAGGTGCAGCGTCGGCTTCGTTGGCAGTGCTTTGATCATTGGCCGGTGTGACTTTGGTTACGGTTAAAGTGTCTGCCGCCGGTGTGTTCGCTGCCTGTAGCGCACCGTGGGATAATATGAGTAATACAGGAACTATCCGTTTGAGCATATTTGTGGGGCTGTCTCGGCTGTTGGTTTGGCGGTAGCCCTAATCATTTTGATGTTTAGTGGCGCTTATTTTTTTATTCATATAATAGTTGGATTGTTTATTATTGCACAGCTTGATGATGCGGTGCGGGTATTGTTCTTATAAGTTATAGGTTAAAAGTGAGTAGTAGAACGGGATGGTGAGGCGATAAACTCGATTTATTTAATTCAAGCCATTATTCTGATCCATTAGCGCAACGATTATCTTTTTGTGTCTTAATGTAAAGACTTGCAATTTAAATGGGTAAAAAGAGTAGCCAATGAGCGATAACTATCAACAGTCTAGCAGTGAGGAATTTACTGCACCCGATAATTCACCACAATGGTTTCTGGATAATCTGCAGTGCCCCGGGGAATCCCATTACGCTTTGGTTAATGGCAATCGTATACATTTTTTATCGTGGAACCTGGATAGTACTTCATTGCCAGTACTGGTTTTTATGCACGGGTTTGGCGGCAATGCTAATTGGTGGAGTTTCCTTATACCATTTTTTACCGACCACTATCGTGTGGTTGCGATTGATTTGCCGGGTATGGGCGATAGTGGGTATCCGCAGGTGTATAACGAAGAATGCTTTGCGCAGGCAATTATAGGCGTGATTCGTCAATATCAATTACAGCCAGCAACCATCATTGGTCACAGTTTTGGCGGGGTACAGGCTTTGCGTGCTCTGGGGATGACGCCGGAGCTTTTCAATCGTGCTATAGTGGTCGATTCAGTGATTTCTTTGCCGCCTATGCCCCCCGCCCCCAGTCCGTTGGCGCCAAGGTCTACACATCAGCTTCGCGCTGACCGGGATGCCTGTATTGCACGTTTTCGTTTGATTCCGCCACAGCCTCTGCCGGAGGGGAACGAGGCTATCTATCAATTTATTAGTTATCACTCCTGTGTTGGTGATGAAAATGGTTGGCATTGGAAATTTGATCCTAAAATTGGTAACTACGCTGAAATAGATGATATAAAAATCTTGGCTAAAGTCCCATTAAGGGTTGATTGCATTTATGGCGAACTCAGCTTGTTTAATGCAGATGATTTGCCGGCTCGAATACTGGCGAACATTAGCAATGCGGGCGATCTAGTTATAATTCCCGGCGGCTATCATCACCTGATGATAGATAAACCTTTAGAGCTGGTGGCGGCTATTCAGTCATTGTTAGAGAAGTGATATTCAATCTGGGGTAGGTATGGCTAGATTCTCTGTTTTGGTGGAGCAATTTTCATCCTGCGATTGGTCGCAAGCACCGTTAGGTGTTAGCTGCCAAAAATCGACCAGCCAGTGTGTTTAACCAGCATTTCTAAGGCTTCTGTCCCCAGCTTGCTATTGCCAATTTTGTCCAGCCCAGGTGACCATACGGCGATAGATGCTTTGTTGGGGGCGATAGCGAGGATGCCGCCACCGACACCGCTCTTGCCAGGCAGGCCAACGCGAAAGGCAAACTCGCCAGAGCCGTCGTAGTGACCGCACATCAACATCAGCGAGTTGATTCGGCGTGCTCGTTGTGCAGATACAACTCGTGCGCCGGTACTGGCGTTGCAGCCGTCGGATACTAAAAATAATCCCGCCCTGGCCAGTTGTTGGCAATTCATTGATATCGAGCAGTGGTGAAAATAGGTGCCTAATACGGCATCGACAGGGTTGTTAAAATGCCCAAACGAGGCCATGAAGTGCGCCAATGATGCATTGCGGTCACCGGTGGCTTGTTCGGATAAAGCAACTTTCTCGTCAATACTAATGCTGTCATCATTGGCGATAAAACGGACAAACTGAATAATTTCTGCCAGTGTTTCCTTTGGTTGATGTCCCATCATAATGGCGTCGACAACAGCGATGGCACCGGCGTTGATGAAGGGGTTGCGGGGCTTACCGCTCTCGTGTTCGAGCTGAACAATAGAGTTAAACGGGTCGCCTGAGGGTTCACGGCCTACACGGGTCCATAGCGCATCACCCAGCTTTCCCAGTGCAATCGTCAGGGTAAATACCTTGGAAATACTTTGAATCGAAAAGAGCTTGTTAGCGCAGCCAGCGCTGAAAACCCGCCCGTCTGGCAATGCTACGGTGATGCCAAATTGATTAGGGTCGATGCAAGCTAGCTGCGGGATGTAGGAGGCTACTTGACCGCGGTCGTGACTTTCGGCCATAGCGGTGGCAATTTCGTCCAAAATATCTTGCATGAGAGGTCGGCCTGCTAAGACGCTGTGTTGCTGGGTTTAAGCTTGGGGTGTTGAAAACCGGTTGCTGAGGTAGCTAATAATGTCTGAGGACTCGTATATCCACCGGGTACTGCCGTTATCATCCTCAACTTTCAAGCAGGGTACTTTAAGCTGGCCGCCGCCATCGAGCAATTCTTTGCGACTTTGCTCGCAGCGTTTGGCGTCGCGAGTTTGAATGGCTAGCGCTTGGCGTTTTAATGCTCGCCGTACTTTGACGCAGAACGGGCAGGCCTTGTATTGGTAGAGTGTTAGCTTGGCTGTTTGTTGGTTGATAAGCGCTTGTAATTTAGGGTCGCGCTTTAAGCTTCTGGGGGTAAAAACCCAATTCAAAGATAAGATAATGGTGCCTAATAGCCAGCGAATAATGCGCATAGATGGGTCTGTATCCTGTAACAAGAGGGGTGTGTTAATAAAAAATCTTTGCCGGTAGGCGGAGTTCCTGTGTAAATGCTGCACAATTATTGCTGGGCTACACTATGACTCTTAGCCGGCTTGGGATCATAGTTCGTCAGTGTAGCATTATTTACTTTTTTTATTGAGTGCGCTGAGGGGCAGGTAACAGTTGTTTGTGTAGCTGCGTGCCTAATTAAAAGGCTGCATCGTGCTCTATCAATAAATGAGTGGGGGTGGATAGGTGCATATCTAATGAGGATGTTAAGTGCGCCACTTTCTGGTGGCTTTGTAAGTAAAATCCAATTATTGAGGACTGGTGCGAGTAATGTAGCAGAAAGGCAGTTGCCATCGTAGCAGCGCCTTACAATCCTTTGTTGGTTCTCATCCTGAGAATGCCTTCCATGCTAAAGGATCATCCCGAGCCTGCTTACACTGTAAAAGCACGGCAGTAAAATACAAGAGCTTGTCGTTCATTGTGTGCGCAGCATCGCACATTTGTATCTGCCGCCTAGATACTACGTCAGCCGCTAGCGGTTAAATTCGACATAGAATCGAACGTGGCCTAGTGGTTTAACCTGATGTCGCATAGTGGGTTCTACTATGCCATGCCTGTTAATGTCTAAAATAATAACTTCTTGGTTTGGTTCATGGATGGTGTATTGCAACTGGCCTTCTAGCACCACAATCTTCCCCCAGACCGATTCTTTGGTTTTATGCTCGTGTAGCAGGCCTTGGGGGACTGTCTGTTGATTAAACTCCGGGGTCCTTTTGTATGGACTAACGTTGTCGGGTAATTGTTTCATGGTCGGCGGCCTTCTAATGATCGCGCTAAATTGTGCTATTAAACTGCATTTTAACGAAGTTAAAACCGCATTATAGGGCGGCTTTTGCTAAGCGGTGCGGTCATACATTTGTATTGATGATCGTTCATGCTTAGTAGAGCTTCGTTGCCCTTATTCCAAAGCTTGATGTTGTTTGATGCATACTGGACACCTGATGCGGTGGGTATTTTTTGTAAAGTGGTGAATTTTTTATCTATTGAAACCTCAATGGTTTCAATGTTGAGGAAGCGCAAGCCGACGTCACCTATGGTTTCACATTGAAAGTTTAAGTCTTGAGCGGATGATTGATCGATTTTTATGTCCTGTGGTGTTGGAGGGGTCTGAATTAGCTTTAGCCTTGGTTGATCGGCAATATCATAAATGACCAGCCATGTTTTCTCGACCATGGCGTAATGATTTGCCTCATTCAGCGCGGCTAAAAAACGTTGTTCTTGCTGGCCAATGGCCGCTAAACATGCCCGTCGGGTAGTGATTGTTTGTGATACGACAAAGCTTCCGTGGTTTGCTTCTAAGTCTCCGGAATAGCGATTACAGCCAGTAGAGCCCGCGATTCTGCCATCCGGCATAAACTCTATCGTGATCATGGAGAAATCAATAACACCGCCTTGGTCGATATCTTCAACGCGCCACGATCCACTGAGCTGCGGGGTGTCAGCTGTGATGTTGTTGGTTTGGGGTTCGCTCACGCAGCCGACAATAACTGTGCTGATGATGATTGCTAGGGCAATGCTTAATCGTCGAAACATAATGACGCCTGTTGAATTCAATTATAGAGTTATATTGAGTTTTGAAGAGTTGATTCAGTCGGATAAATAATACTCTACCGTAGAAACAACTCTTATTTTTTTAATATGAGGGTTGTTTTTGTCCCTCGCGCTGATGCTGAATTGGCCTTGCGAGGCTTTTCTGATTTTACCTAGCGAGCTTTTTGAATCTGAGGCGAATTTCTCAGCTACTTCCCGAGCTTGGCGTGTGGCCTCCTCGATCATGGCTGGCTTTATTTCATTGAGCCGAGTAAACAGGTATTCAGTTTGGGAGTCGTAGTTACCGCCGGTAAAGACAATGCCTTTTTTGCCCAGATCTGATAGCTCCCCCATAACCGCTCTTACGGTATCAATGTTTTGAGAGTAGACCGTTACTGTTTGAATCGCGGTATAGCGAAATTCAGCCTTGGTTGGGCTGCCGTATTGTTGAGCGGATTTATCAGTGATAGCTGGTGCAGTAAATGAAATTTCGTTTTTAAGGATACCTTTGCTGGCTAAAAAATCTGTGATGCTTTTAGTGTTGTTATCAATTGTGTCGTAGAGCTCCTCTAAATTATTGCCTGCAGTGGTAAATTGAATCGGCCAGATAACAATGTCTGCCCCGAATTCTTGTTCAGATAAGCCTTTTACTGTGACAGAACGTTCATATTCTTTAACCTTTATTGCTGAGCTTCCCAGCAGGTAGCCCAGTGAGCTTAGCCCAAGAAAGATAAAAACTCCGAGAATGAGTGCATTTTGTTTGATGTTGGACGTCATGGTACTCCTCTTAAACGGCTGTTTAATTAATCTGGTTTTATGGGTTTTGGCTTTCCGTGCCTTTCGTCATTTGGCCATGGATTAATAACTTTATCAGTTAAGCAATGGCTGAGCAGGTAAAATGATTTTCATGTAATGATATGTCTCTTGTGATCCTATAACAATCTCAATGTGCAGGATACGCAGAGCTGAGTTTCCTTTTATAATTGTTCTTTGTCACGCCATTGCTGACGTAGCTTGGCCATAAACAGCGATTCCCCCGGCACTTGAATGTCGCTCAGCAGTGTTTGGATAAACTCGTCGGCCTGCGCCTTGCTGGCGGCATCTTTGAGCGCAGTATGGCGAACTTTAATAAATTTGTCGCCGACTATGGTCAGGTAAGTATTTGAAATATACGTGTTGATAATTAAATCGGTGTACTCGTGTTCAAAAAAATAAACCTCGATAGGCTGATGATGAATATGTAGCAAGCTGTTAGAGGTGCTAGTAAAGGTGATGTCGGTAAATTCTAATTCTGCCAGCACGGCATCGACCTCTTTACGGGCAATATCGATTTCTTTGCTTAATATATCGTTGTGACTGTTGTTCCAGTACGGGCTTCTAACTGGATAAACAAATACATCAATGTAATCTTCTATTTGCTCTGGTTGCCAGTAGCGCGCCTGTATGCCACTGAGGGGGTGGGTATAAACATGTTCTCCCTGCAGAAGATACTTTCCAGCTTGGTCGGGGAATTTTACCGATGTGGCGTAGTCGGTTGAATCCAGTTTATTGGCAAGGTATTGGGCTGAAAAAAGATCCTCGGCCTGTAAGTCTCGCAAGATATGTGAGGCAATACTTTTTGCGATATTTTGTTCGGTATCCTGGTTCGTGGGTGGCGCTGAGACGCGAAGTTGCACGGGGATAGCATAGTTAAAGTTTTTTAACCTAAAGCCATTCCAGTACAGTGCGGTATTAACTTTAATATCGGCGTCTTCCTCAAGCTGGTATGTGCCGGTAGTGATGGTTAATTGATAATCCACATCATTGTTGGCAAGGATGACATCTTCAAAACTATTTGCTGCTTTTATTTCTGTTTGAAGCTTCGATAAGTCGAGTTGATTAATTTCACAGTGGTGCAGCACAGACATTTGCTCGAATTTGGCACATTCTTGCAAAAAGGTATCGGTGGGTCGCTGGTGGAACAAGGTAATAATAGGCAGCTTGGTGTCGGTATTACTATTGAAGTCGGCAATTGGAAGTTGCTTGGTAGTCGTGCACCCTGCGACTATCACCATAGTTATGGATAAAAGGGTCAAGAGAAACTTCATGCTGATGGATGCTCTAATCAGTGTTATCAGGCGAGTTATTGTGGCAAAGAGGCGGGGTAAATCCAAGGCGCGGGTGATGTATTCCGCAATATATAAGCCGCTCTTTGCCTGAAAGTAGGTTTATTTTTGCAGTTTCTTTAGCAGCGTGGCTATTTCTCTTTGAAGTTCACTGTCTTCAATGCGTGCCGCATGCTCACTTGCCTGTTGCGCTGCGGCCAGCGCGTTTTCTCCATTACTATCGAGGTCGCTGTCTTCTGAAAGCAATAGAGCTACTGCGTAGCAAATGGATGCCAGGTAATCAGGGGCGTTGATGGCCTCAGCATAGATTAACGCTTTGTCATAAATGGCCAGGGCTTCGTTGCTGTCTTCAGTAAAGTCGGCCAGTGTTTCCCATTGTACGGGGTGATTTTTCTGTGGATCGTTTTCGTGGTCGTAACAGAGCGTTTTTAGCAGCTGGTACAATTGAGCAAACTTGGCATCATCACCCGCTTCGGCGGCATCCATTAACTCGCTGGCAAGGGTATGGGTTTGTTTGTAAAGTTTGGTGTTCATGCTGTTATCCAGTAATAAGGCGACTGTTGTCAGGTCTATGATTTGGCTAAAAGAGTGCAATGATAAACCTTATCGCCAGGGCTTTCGCATTAAAATTATATATTCCTGGTTAGATAGCACACGTTGCTTGCTCACGATTAGTCGTGTGTTTACCCTATGCGGCCACGTGATCAGTATAACTACACTCAACCAGAGGATGGGTAGCGATTATGGCCGCTCAGCATACCAGTTCAGGCCGCAGTAGATTGGGCATAGGTCAAAAATTTATTGGTGGTATTGGGCATCCTGAATTTAAGGGAGCTACGCTATGGTGTGGTAAGCTGCTAACCATAATGCTATTGCTCGGCCTCACAGCATGCAGCACGACTAGCTTTGTTTATAATCGTTTGCATATTGTTATTCCGTGGTTTATTGATGATTATGTGAGCCTGACCTCGGTGCAGGATGATCAGCTTGAGGTTTTGCTCAAAGGGGCGGTTCAGCAAAATCGACAGTATAGTTTGCCTAAGTATATTGCAGTTATTGACCAGTTAATCATCGCACTGGATGAGCCGTTGAGTCGCGAGATAATAATGCCGATTTATAGGCAGGTGGTGGTCGAAATGACCGCATTAAAAAACCAAACACTAACGTGGATGTTAGCGCTTGGGCAGACATTAAGTGAAGCGCAAATCGACGAGTTTGTTGATCAGCTACAGCAGCAATTAAAACGTGATGAAGAGCAGTATTTGTCACGCGATACCGCCGAGTACCACCGGCAAAACTATCAGCGGCTGAAGGATGTTTTTGATAATTTCCTTGGTAGTCTGGATGAACAGCAATTACACACGCTAAGGCAGGCATCAGAGCAGTTACAGCGCGCTGATAGTCAGTGGCTGGAGCAGCGCAAACAGCGACATACAGCATTGGCGGGTATACTACGCCAGCGTGAATCGGGCTGGGAGATACGTGTTCTCCAGTTGTTAGACGAGCCCGCAGAGACGCAAGCTGATTTACCTTCGCAGGCTTATCAGTTTAACTTGCAGCTGCTAATGGATGCCTCGGCTACTGTTATTAACAACCGTAGTGAGCGGCAGGATCGTTATCTGCGCTCAAAATTGAATAGGCTGCGTGGAGATTTAGTTAAGCTTAATCGATAAGGTTTGAATGTGTTCGCTATTTGTTTGCACAGTGTTCGTTAATTAGTCTAGAGCTATATGTGGCTAGATCATTGGTCATTAAATTAATCGGAGTAATGTATGGATAAAAGCACAATCATTGCCTCAGATAACACAGTACTTGATAGCGGTAACCAACGAGCCAAAGGTGATCTTGAAGGGCATTCCGGCGGTGATTTCAGCACAAAACTTGAAGTTGGCTTAAGTGCCTGCCTGGCTGGGCAAGAGGTGCGTTATAACGGCGGCCACACCCAGTCCAAATTATGCTTGGAGTTGCTGGGCAAGCATTTTAATTTTAATACTTTTTGCCCTGAAGTAGCGGCAGGCTTTGGCACGCCAAGGCCCACGATGCGTTTGGTTGGCAATCCGGAAAATCCAACGCTACAGTACAGCAATGACGATAAAACAGATTTAACCAAGCAGTTAACACAAGGCTTTGTAGATAAGCTGCCAGCGTTTAAAACGCTGGATGGCTATATTTTGATGAAAAACTCACCAAGTTGCGGTCTTGAGCGAGTCAAGGTTTACCAGCCAAGTGGTTACCCAGATCCTGTTCGCGGGCAAGGTTTATTTGCTGCTGCGCTTAAAAAGCAGTACCCCTTGATGCCGATTGAAGAGGAGGGGCGCTTACATGATGCCAGGCTATTTGAAAACTTTGTGTTGAGAATATATGCCTATCATAATTTTCGTGCAGAGGTATTGGCCGAGCCAAGCCTTCATAACTTAATCCAATTTCATAGCAGTTATAAGTATATCTTGATGGCTCACCATCAGCCGACCTATAAAAAGCTGGGTAGCGTGTTAGGTCAGGCGAAAAAAGAACATCTCAAAGAGCTTATAGAGTATTATTTTGAATTGTTTATGCAGGCTTTAGCTAAGCCTGCGAGCAAAAAAAATCACACCAATACCCTGCTGCATATATTGGGGTATTTGAAAAAATCAGTTCCCTCTGAGGCGAGGATCAATATAACCGAGGTGATCGGCAAATATCATCAGGGCCAGTTACCCTTGATAACGCCACTGACCTTGTTGAAGCATTATTTGGATCAATACGGCTCAGAGTATATCCGTCATCAGCGGTATCTGAGCCCTTACCCTGAGTCTCTTGGGCTGGCTAATCATTTGTAAAATCCTTGGCGTCATGCCGTTCAGCTAATTGTTCAGCTGGGTCGCCAATGACACGATTAACCCTGCGCCCTCGTTGCACCGCTGGCCGCTGAGCGACTTTGTTAGCCCAGTTGACCAGATGTGTATAGCTGTTAACTTGTAAAAACTCCCCAGCGTCGTAAATTTTTCCTAACGCGAGCACGCCGTACCACGGCCAGATGGCGATATCGGCAATGGTGTATTCTTCACCGGCGATATAACTATGGTTGGCGAGCTGCTGATCTAATACATCGAGCTGTCGCTTAACTTCCATGCTAAAGCGATCAATCGGGTATTGGTATTTTTCTGGAGCATAGGCATAAAAATGACCAAAGCCGCCACCTAAAAATGGCGTGCTGCCCATTTGCCAAAACAACCAGTTCATAGTTTCTGTGCGCTGCTGTAAATCGGTCGGCAAAAACTCACCAAAACGTTCTGCCAAGTACAATAAAATAGAGCCAGATTCGAATACTCGGGTGTTGGTGGTGGTGTCGAATAAAGCGGGTATTTTAGAGTTAGGGTTGATAGCAACAAAGCCGCTGGAGAATTGATCACCTTCGTTTATATCGATAAGAAAGGCATCGTATTCAGCCGCTGTGATGCCTTTTTCTAATAATTCTTCCAGCATCACAGTGACTTTCACCCCATTAGGGGTGGCTAATGAATACAGTTGCAATGGGTGTTTGCCGCGGGGGAGCACTTTGTTATGGGTTGCGCCAGCAGTGGGGCGGTTAATGTTGGCAAACTTGCCGCCACTTTCAGCGTCCCAGCTCCAGACTGTCGGTGGTGTATAGGTTGGATCTGTCACTGAAAATACCTTTGGTTGGATGGCTGTTTTAATTTTGCTTAAACATAGACAGCAATTGTCAAAGTTGAGTCGGTAAATAACCCGTTAAATATAAAACGCGATAGTCATTTAGAAAGTTGCTTTGATAAAGCATAAGACGCCTGTAGCCAAAACAACATCGCTTCGCGCAGGATTAAGCAGAAACTATAGGGTGGAATTGATTTTCATTCAAATAAAAGCGTATTACGAAGAGTTTTTAGGCAATACTGCTGATCGAAGTTTATCGTGAGGTATCGGCTCGTAAAAATGAGCCGGCAGCTCAGTCCTCTAATAACTTCGTTGCTTAAAGATAAAGGTGGTAGCATGACAGAGGGCCAGATAATTAACTTTAAGAGGAATAATAATGTCAACTCATTACGTCGCGAAAGTAATTGCCTTAGTGGTATTTATGGTTATGTCGTTTGTTGTGCAGGGCGAGGCGCTTAAAGTGGGCGATATGGCTCCGGATTTTAGTTTGGAGGCCACTGATGGAAAAATTTATACTCTATCAGATTTTCGTGGTAAGCAGGCGGTGGTGGTTGCCTGGTTCCCTAAGGCATATACCAGAGGCTGTACCATTGAGTGTAAATCCCTAGCGGAAAGTGGAGATTTAATTCGACAATTTGATGTGACGTATTTTATGGCAAGCGTCGATTCGATAGAAGAAAACACAGGCTTTGCGGAGGAGTCAAAAGCGGACTTTCCTCTGTTGAGCGACCCGACTAAAGCGACCGCAGCAGCTTATGATGTACTGATGCCGGTGATCAGGCTGGCCAAGCGGCATACGTTTTATATTGATAAAGATGGGCGTATTTTAGCCATTGATACCGATATTCACCCCGCAACGTCGGCACAGGATATGGTAAAAATGTTGGCGGAGCTAGGTGTTGAAAAACGCTGATAGAGTGGTGGTATTAATGCTGAGGGTTAAGACTCACAGCAAATATATTGAGATATAATTTAGCCCTCAAACCACCCCCGATTAGGGGGTGTTATATCGCCTTGCCTAGGCGCGCTTTATTTTAAATGACGATGATTTTCCAACTATTTAACGAGGTGTCAGTATGAGTAAGTCGCAACTTGGTCGGATTGGTCTTTGGTCAATGGAGCTACGCTATGGCGACAAGCATGAGGCGGCGGAGGCTGCCGCTGAAATAGAAGATCTCGGTTTCGGTGCGCTGTGGATTCCGGGTGGAATCGATGATGCGGTACTGTCTGATGTGACCGCGTTGCTGTCGGCTACACGGCATATGACGGTAGCTACTGGTATTCTTAATATTTGGAAGCACGCTCCGAAGGATGTTGCAGCATGGTTTGATGCTTTAGCTGTCAGTGAGAAAAAGCGCGTTATGCTCGGCCTGGGTGTGAGCCATGGTGCCATTATCGGTGATGCTTGGAACAAACCGCTGGCGGCGATTGAGGCGTTCCTCGATGGACTCGACGACTCGGGTATGCCCAGAGATAACCTTTGTCTGGCAGCGCTTGGGCCCAAGATGCTGGCGTTGGCAGGTAATCGTACAGCTGGTGCTCACCCCTACCTGGTAACCCCCGAGCATACATCATCCGCCCGTAAGATCCTGGGCGCTGATAAGTTACTGGCACCAGAGCAGGGCGTGATTTTAGAGTCGGATCCTCGCAAAGCCAGAGAGCTCGCTCGAGAAGCGTTGAAATTATATGCAACACTGCCTAATTACACCAACAACTGGCTGCGTCTTGGCTTTTCTCGGCAGGAGGTTGATGATATTAGCGATGGTTTAGTCGATGCATTGTTTGCCTGGGGAGGGATGGAAAAGATTGTTGAGCGAGTGAAAGCTCATCACGATGCTGGGGCAGATCATGTCTGCTTGCAAGTTATACACAGCGACGGTATTTCAGGATTGCGTTCAGCCTGCCGTGAGTTGGCGGGCGCTTTGATATAAAGCTTGCTGGGGGGTTTTTGCCCCAATACTTGATATACAGCCAGGCGGTTACATTCAATTGTTTGGCGAGGTTAAGTTCTATATCGCTAAACTATCGCCCGCAAGACCTTTAGCGGATGGTGTGTAATATGTCTATAAGTTAGTCTCGAATAGTTTCTTGTTATCACTATAAAAGGAAAAAATCTCTATGAAAAATATGATATATGTAGTGTTAGTTTTTTTCTTGTTTCAAGTGGGTGCGAGTCGGAGTTATGCCGAGACTGCTGTTGAGACACTTTCTCCAGAATTAAGGTCTTTGTTGCAGCAAGAAATGTCCGCTATTGAAAACGGTATGAAGGATATAATTTCTGCTTATGTTTCTGGTGATCTAAAAACAATAGCGGAGATTGCCAATCAATTGGAGAGCAGTTTTATTTTAAAGCAGAAACTGACAGCGCAGCAAAGAAGCGAACTCCATGACAAGTTACCGAAGCAGTTTATCGACAAAGACAAGCAGTCACACAGGATTGCAAGGAGCCTGGAGCGTTTCAGTATAGATGGTAATGTGGAGCTGGTAGGTGTTTATTACGCTAAGTTGCTGGAGTCATGTGTGAGCTGCCATAGCGAATTTGCTGCGCATAGGTTCCCTAGCTTGATAAATTCATCGACTAACAAAGAAGATTATTACTATTAAAAGGTTTTTTAGAAAAATATGGCTTAGCCAATAACTACCAATAAAACAGGAGTTCATTGGTATGGCGGTTAGTCTTGTTGATAATGGGCGTAATGTTAAGTGCTTGCATCCTTAAGTATGCTGACTGCCGGTGCTTGGGTTAAACTACTAGCTGTGAGAGCTTAAACCCGACTAATCTAAAGGATAACATCATGTTAAAACGAATTTTTTTGTGCGCAGCGGTTGTTTGTGTTGCAGCCCCTGTTCATGCCGGTTGGTTTGATTTTCTGAGCGGTAGCGATGATGAAGTATCTACGGCCCCTGTTGCCAAAACTGCCGCAGCTGGAACGAGTGTCGATATGTTGAATCAAGGCATGGCTTTACTGCCATTGCTAAGCGAATCGTTGAGCGTGACTGAAGATCAGGCTTCAGGTGGTATGGGGGCTTTACTTGGGACTGCAAAATCGATGCTCCCTGCTAGTGATTTCGGCACCTTGGCGGACGCCATCCCTGGTGCGTTGGGGATGATGGTCGATGCACCCAAAGTTGCAGATAGCAGTACGGAAGGTAGTGGCTTATTGGGTTCGGTGATAGATATAGCCGCTGAGCATAGTGACACGGTAAAAATGGCAAAAGATCTGACTGAGCAGTTTAAGGCGCTGGGGCTTAGTGCTGATATGATTCCTAAATTTACCGATACAGCGAGTAACTACTTAAAGCAAAATGGCAGCCCAGAGGCAGCTACAATGCTTTCCTCTATCATTGGCCAGTTGTTTTAATTGTTTATAGTTAAGTTGCGCAAGCGGAGCTCCTCTTGCGCTTTTTCTACAAGGTGGTTTTGATACCTTTATGAATAGATATGTGCTAATAACAATAAAGAATATAGCCATGATTCTGTTCAATAGGCGATATAGATAGCGCCTTAGCTTTGATATTTATTTGTTTGTGCGGATTATCACCATTGAGCCAATTCCCCCATTACTTGCATTTTTCTGCTTGGTTGGTGTTCTTAGTAATATTTCTCCTTTGAGGCTGGTATAGATAAATCGCAGTTGTTGGCAGGCCGTGCCATAGATTGCCGAGGGCTTAGCTGATTGCCTTATAGGCTCATTGGGTAATATAGGTGGCTGAGTTAAACAATAAATAAGCGTTGGGTCACTTTCTCGTTGGGCATTGCCGGTTATACTGGCGGCAAATTTGCATTAAAGGTTATAGTAAATACAGGTCGGTCCCTGATAGAGATATCAGGATAAAGGAATATTGAGGCGATGACAGAGGAAAGTGTATCTTTACGGCGGCAATCAGCAAATTTATTTTTCCTCGGAAGAGCGCCGATTGCCTGTGATATTACCCATGTAAAAAACAATGGCTTAATAGTTCAGCTTGCAGAGCAGGCTGAGTGCGATAGCGGTAATCATGTAGATGTGCATTTGGTTAATCATGAGGCTGGTCAGTCCTCAGGGTTAAAGCTGCGCTGTATTATTAAAAACCAGGTTAATCGGCAGTGTAGTTTAAGCTTTGTTGATAATACCGATGCGGCAGTAAGGCAGCTACTGAACTGGTTTGCGCAACCTTTACCTAGCGGTCGCGCCAGTGCTAGCCCGCAAGCTATTATTGCGGAAATAGAGTTAGTTACGATAAAACAATTTCATATATTCCTGGAAAATTATTTGTTAGAGGTTGACCGCCGTTTAATGAGTATGGCGGAGTGGGCAACCAGCAACGATCAAAAAAACAAGATATTTGATATTAAATCGCAGCTATTGGCCAAGCAAAATTCGGTTAAAGATATCAGTGTTGAGTCAATGAAGCTGCAAATGGCTAAAAGCTTGCAGCAACCGAATGATAATAATATGTTGCAAGCCACCGATCCAGAAAAATGGGCTTTGGTGGATTTAGATACCTTTGAAGACTGGCTTTCGTTAGAGGGCATTATTCGTCGCTCCGAACAAAAGAATCAACAATCATTGCTGTGTTTAAGTAAGCGCTATAGCCTGTTGACAGGGCGAAGTGTTGCCTTGGAAGACGTGCCAGTAAGTGCGCAGAACTTTTGTCGTGCATTACAGGCTGGCTTTAAGCAGAGTATGCTGCCCATTGATTTCCTATCGGTAGTTTATAAAATTTATGAACAAACCGTCATTGAACAACTTGATACTTTTTACGATTCGGTTAATGCAAGGCTGAAAGCTTGTGGTGTGTTACCCGATGTTGAGGCCCAGCTAAGCAGGGATCGTCGTGTTAATAAGTCTGAGCAATATTGCGCTGATGTTGTTTCCTCAGCTACGCCTGATATCGATATCTCGTCACAGGATGTTGCAACGCAGGAACCAGCAACAGCTAATATTATGCCGGGTCGAAGTCAGCAGCAGTTGTTTAATACAGTGGCTGATATACTAAATATAACGCGGCAAAGCACTGGACATAATATTGCGAATGAAAGTGGTGATAATCCACAGACATTGGCGAAAAAATTAACTCGGCTGCAACAGCAAGTGCTCACGATGCAGGAGCATCCCTCACTACTGACATGGCTAGAAAAAAATAATAGTATCGTAATAGACCGTGCCGCTGAAGATACCCTGCGCCTCGTTGATGCCGTGTTTAAAGACCTTGGTCGCACAGTTAGTTTGCCGCGCTCTACGCTACAGGTGCTGAATAAATTACAGCCAGCTATTGCTCGTGCGGCTTTGCTGGATGCTGGTTTTTTTTCGTCAGAACAAAATCCGGTACGTGACTTTCTTAATTTAATTATGCAGCTCTGTGAAAACAGTGATATGCCCAATGCCAGCCTGGAAAAAAAGTTCAGCAGTTTAGTCGGTGATATCAATACTCATTTTCAGGTGGATACGGCTATATTTGACGATGCATTGAAAAGTCTTGCGACGCTCTCTGCTCAGCAAGCCAATGCTTATAGTCGTAATGTTGAGCGGGTAGCGCAAACCTACGAAGGTCGGCAGTTAATCAGCAAAGCTCAGCAAGCGGTTGAGAGAGAAATAAAACGCCGTATCGGACCGCCCAGTGCCCCTGCTATTGCCATAGAGCTACTCGAAAATGGTTGGCGAGAGCTGCTTAAAATCACCTATATCAAACAAGGTAGTGATAGTGCTGCGTGGCGAGAACATTTACAGACCCTGGATCAGCTATTATTTTGGATTAATGCGCGCCAAAATACTGAGGTAGATACACTGCACAGGGTTAGCGCAGAGCAGCAGCTGGAGGCGGACACATTTGCTGATTTGATCGACCAGTACCTTAATGATCTTTATCCCGGAGATTATAAACATCGAAAAACTATCGAAACCATTCGTCTTATCTTGAAGGGAAAAATAGCGATAGAGGTGGTTGAATTAGCCGATAATGATGATTATAAAACGCATAATCCCAATCAAATAATTAAGGAGTTACAGGCAGCGCACCCGGATTTAAGCCGCTGGTTTAAACGTACCAAATCGCTCAGAGAGGGTGAGGAGTTTGCCTACCTTAATGATGAGGCGGGGCGGCGTAATATAAAGTTGGTGTGGATTAGCGAGGACCGGCAACATTTTGTTTTCGTTAATAATCGTGGCCAAAAGGTGCTGGATTTTGATGTCGTCGATCTGGCCAAAGAGTTATCTAAAGGTTTACAGCCGGTTGCAAAACAATCTGAGTGGAAGCTGGTTGAGCGATCACTTTACTCTACGGTGCAAGATGCCTATCAGCAGTTAGCGCACAAAAGTAGTCACGATGAGCTTACTAACCTTTGCAACCGTAAAGAGTGTGAGAAAATTCTGCATAACATGCTGCAAGATGCCAAAAATAAATGGCAAAATCACTGTCTACTGTATTTGGATATCGACAAGTTTTCTCTAACAAATAATCTATATGGTCATGTGGCTGGAGATGATTTGTTGAAAAGTTTCAGTGAATATTTGCTTAAAGAGCTAACAACAGATGCGGTGGTTTCACGTATGGCGGGTAATGAGTTTGCCATTTTGTTAAAGCAAACTAATACTCACGAAGGGCATGTTATTGCCGAGTCAATACGCAACGCGATTGATGGCTACCACTTCAGTTGGGAGGAGCACAATATCCCGTTAACAGTAAGTATTGGTGTGGTGGCAATTAATAAATACACGGCCAACGTGGTCGACCTTATTCGCGATGTGACGACTGCTTGTCAGCAGGCGAAGGAGGCAGGTGGTAATCGCTGTTATGATTTCAGGCAAGGTTCTGAGGTGCAAAATCATCGCGATAAACTGCTGTCGTGGATAGATCAGCTCAACAACACCCTGACCCGTGACCGGTTAATTCTTCGTGGTCAGCCTATTAAATCTGTAGATAATAATGGCCCTTGTTCTCATTACGAAATATTACTGGCGATTAAAAATGATGCGGGAGAGCTGGAATCCCCTGTTGATTTTATCGAGGCGGCGGAATGCTATAACCGTATGCAAAAGGTGGATCGCTGGATTATAGATAGTGTGTTTGAGTGGTTGTCGTCATTGTCTCAGTCGGGTTATGAGACTCCCGATATATCGATCAATCTTTCCGGTAATAGCATCAATGACGAGCATTTTATAGATTTTCTGCTGGCTGAGTTTGCCAAGCATCGAATCCCCACCGGTAAAATTTGTTTCGAGATTACTGAGACAGCCACCATTAACAATATATCTGCAGCAGCTGAGTTTATTCGTGAAATCAAAAAGATCGGCTGTAAGTCATCTTTGGATGATTATGGTAGTGGCAATGCATCCTACCAATACTTAAAGCATTTACCCGTCGATTATATCAAGATCGATGGGGCCTTTATCAAAAATATCACTAGCAGTGTTGATGATTATGCCATGGTGCGCTCGATTAACGAGATTGCTCATTTAATGGGCAAAAAGACCATTGCCGAGTATACCGAAACAGATGAAATCATTGCGGTGTTGCAGGGTGTCGGTGTGGACTATATTCAGGGCTATGCCATCAGTCGGCCGATATTACTTGAAGATATACCGCTTATCAGAGCTGTTAATTATTAGCTTGATTTACAGTCATTTTTATTTGGCTCGATGCAGGCACCCTGATAAAGTGCGCACCTCTGAATGAGGTTGTAGCTAAGCTGAGCGAGGGTGATGTATGTTATCGGTAGTGATTAGTGTTTTGGCATTTGCGGCATTTTTGCTGATAGTCTTTGAAGACGTTATTCATATCGATAAGGCAAAATCGACCTTGTTTATAGGGACGCTTTGCTGGCTGCTGGCTTTTTTGTTTCCTATGCACGGCGACTCCCCCCCGCAAGTGAATGAAAAGCTAAATGAAAACCTGTTGGAGATAGCTACGCTTTGGCTGTTTTTGATGTCTGCGATGACCTTTGTTGCCTATCTAAATAGCAAAGGTTTTATTTCTAATTTAGTCCGACGCTTTCTGCCCAATAGCTTGCACGAGCGAACCTTGATGTTCTTGTTGGGGGGATTTGCGTTTCTATTTTCCTCCTTCGCCGATAACGTTACCGCTACGTTGGTTTCGCTGGCAGTTATAACCAGCTTGAAATTGGACGTGCGCAAGCGACTCAAATACGCGACCTTGATAGTCTTTGCGGTCAATAGTGGTGGTGTATCTCTGATCACCGGCGACGTGACCACCTTGATGATATTCCTCGCGGGCAAAGTTACTATTGGCAATCTGCTGCTATTGATTCTTCCTTCGCTGGCTGCTGTTTCAGCATTGGCACTGATGATGTCAGTAAGGATGCGAGGGAGGGTGATGTTTGAGGGGGAGTCACTGCCACTTGAACGTGATGATATTGTGATTGCTGGTATTTTCCTGGTAACAATCTTTTTGACTTTATTGTTTAGTGCCTTATTTATGATACCGCCAGTGCTTACGTTTTTATTTGGCTTAAGTTGTATGTTTCTGATCGCCCACCAATTACAGCGTAAAAAGACTAACCGTAATATTCTTAATTATATCCGCGAAATAGAGTTCGATACCCTGCTGTTCTTTTTAGGTGTGTTATTGCTGGTTGGCATTTTAAAGGAGATTGGCGTATTGCATCAGCTGACGAATCTGTATACCTATATGGAGCCAGTTTATGCTAATTATCTACTTGGAGTGGCATCAGCGCTTATTGATAACGTACCGCTGACTGCGGCTTTGCTGAAGGCCGATGTCGATATGGACTTGGCTAGTTGGTTGTCGGTTACTTACGCGACCGGGGTTGGCGGATCCTTACTGGTCATCGGTTCGGCTGCCGGTATTATCGCTATGAGCAAGGTTAAAGAGTTGAATTTTATCAGTTATTTGTCCATGGGGGGCTATCTTTTGGTCGCTTATACGTTGGGCTATAGCTTGGTGTATTGGGTGGCTTCTGAGGTGTTGGGCTAGGTAGATTTTACGGGGCTAATAAAGGAGAGGGTGTGTTTCGCCCCGTAGGCTCTGGTGGTCAGCTGAAAAGGTCCCTGCTGGCTCTGATGGAACAAGTTTCACCCTGCCGGTTGGTAATATAGCCTCAAAAATATGCCATGGAATCTAATTTTCCATTAACTCAGCCCATATTTAGTTTATTTACCCTTTTCGGTAATAGCGGCTGTTGGTTTAGCTTGATTAATCGCGACAGGCGGTACCGTGGGTGTCATGATGCCGTGACGCCCATCAGGGTATTCACAGTGCGCGGTCATATACCAGTACCATGTGGCTTAATCTGTTGATTGAGTACCGCTGGAGACTCAGCCATAATCCTTATTCATTCCGGCAATATTTTCTGTAAAGGTCGGATAATTTCAGTAATAACTGAGTCAGGGTATGTAATGAAGTGGTCTTGGAAGATAGCACGTATCGCCGGTATTGATGTTCAGGTTCATGCGACGTTCTTTTTGCTGGTAGCCTGGTTTGGTTATCTCTATTGGAAAAACTTTGGCACGCTGGCGGCGGTCATTGAAGGCATGACCTATATAGTGGCCCTGTTTAGCTGTGTGGTAATGCATGAGTTTGGGCACGCCTTAACCGCCCGCCGCTACGGTATCACTACGCGCCATATCACCTTGTTGCCGATTGGTGGTGTGGCCGCGATGGAAAAAATGCCTGAAAACCCCATTCAGGAAATCAAAGTTGCGTTGGCTGGACCTATGGTAAATGTCGTGATAGCGGCGTTGCTGTGGCTGTGGATGCTATTCAATAGTATCGAAGTCAGCCAAGAGCAGTTGGTGGCTACGGGTGGCTCTTTTATTTTTCGATTGATGGTCGTCAATATTTTTCTAGCGGTTTTTAATTTGATTCCGGCATTTCCTATGGATGGCGGGCGAGTTTTACGTGCAGTATTTGCGTTGCGGATGCCACATCACAAGGCAACCGCCAGAGCGGCGGCTATCGGGCAAAACTTTGCTATTTTGTTTGGTGTTTTAGGGTTGTTTTATAACCCGTTTCTGTTGTTGATCGCGGTGTTTTTATGGTTTGGGGGAGGCATGGAAAATCAAGCCGAGCAAATGAAAAATGCTTTGGCCGGTGCTACCGCCGCCGATGCGATGTTAACGGATTTTCATACTCTGGCTCCCGATGCACCGCTATCGACCGCGATTAGTTTAACTCTAGCAGGCAGCCAAAAAGATTTTCCGGTGGGTACAGCGCAGCAGCTGGATGGTGTGCTGACACAGTCAGATTTGATACAGGCGCTACAGTTGCACGGTGAACATATTGAAGCGGGAGCATTAAAGTTGCGGCCGATAAAATTCGTCGATCACGACACGCTTGTGCAGGAGCTGATTAATGACATTCAGACCAGCGACACGCATATGCTGGCCGTGCGCAATGCTGGCCAGATTGTTGGTATGATCAATCTTGAAAATATTGTTGAGTTGATAAATTTTCAAAAAGCGTTGAATAGCAGAGCAAGCAGTTAAGCCCTGTCGCAACTTAATATTATAGTAACTATAGTTAACCGTATTATCGGGATTAAATCAGTTGTTTATAAGTGGGTACTAAGTTATTTAGTGTATAAATTGCTGTTTGTTATTTTAATAAATAAAAGAGTTCTTTTGTATGGCGCCCAGAGAGCAATTTTCTTCTAAAGCTGGTTTTGTGATGGCTGCGGCGGGTTCTGCTATTGGTCTAGGTAATATTTGGGGTTTCCCCACCCAGACAGCCAGTAATGGTGGCGCGGCCTTTGTGCTGGTGTATTTTATTTTATCGTTTTGTTTGGCTTATCCTGCGTTGATGGCGGAGTTAATTATCGGTCGCCATGGCCGCGCCAATATTATAACCGCGCTAAGAGGTATTTCCAGCGGCCCGATTACCCGTAAGTTCGGTACAGTGGTGGGTGTATGTGGTGTACTAACTGCGAGTTTTATTTTAAGTTTTTATGCCATTATCGCGGGTTGGATGATGGCTTATTTGCTGGAGTCTGTTGCCGCAATGCTAAGCTGGAGCGAGGTGAGTGGCTGGCTGACTGGTTTTAGTCTGGCGCGTAATGTGATGTTCCTGCTGCTATTTATGGCGCTGACTATGGCAATTATAGCCAGGGGAGTTACCGGAGGTATCGAAAAATGGTCGACGCGGTTAATGCCGCTGTTGTTGGTGCTGATGCTGATGTTAATCGGCTATGTGTTACTGCAAGAGGGGGCGATGGAGGGCTTAAAAGTTTATTTGTTGCCCGATATCTCCCAAGTTAAACCGGCGTTAATACTGGATGCGATGGGGCAGGCTTTTTTCTCGCTATCGTTGGGGGTGGGCGCTATGCTGATTTACGGCTCTTACCTCAGCGAGAAAGAAAGTTTGCCGGTGTTGGGTGCTGTGGTCACGCTGGTCGATGCCGGAGTAGCTTTCGTTGCCGGCTTATTAATTCTGCCCGCTATTTATGTGGCTAAGCTACATGGCGCTGATGTTTTTTCCGATGCGGGACAGTTGATCGCAGGACCGAATTTAATTTTTCAAGTGCTGCCGGCTTTATTTGATTCTATGGGTCAAGTAGGTGTGGTTGTGGCCTTTGCTTTTTTTCTGTTGATGAGCATTGCGTCATTAACCTCATCCATTTCAATGTTGGAAGTGCCGGTGTCACTAATGGCGGAAGAGACTAGGGTTAATCGTTTACAGGCGACATTGATTATAGGTGTCATGATTACTTTGGTGTCGGTGCTTATATTATTAAATTTTGATCTGCTGTTTGGTTTGATTGTCGAACTGACTACGGTATACAGCCAGCCGCTGCTTGGTATCGGTTTGTGCATTTTTGTTGGCTGGATCTGGAATAGAAACAATCTATTGATGGAAATACAACGGGGTCATGCGAAGATCGAGCAAAGTCTGTTCTGGAAAATATGGCCAAGTTACGTGAAGTTTTTTTGTCCGGCGTTGATTGTTGCTGCATTTTTGCAGAGTGTTATCTAACTTTGGTGTTTATAACTTCAGCGTCGGCTGTTTTAGTGGCTGTCATTTTAAACTCAGTATTTAGTAAAAAACCTCTGGTTGTTTTTGCATAAAAGGGCCGTATCCCATGATGACTTTATATCCTGATATTAAACCTTACCTACGCCATCAGTTGTCGGTTAGTGCTCCGCATCAATTGTATATAGAGGAGTGTGGCGACCCTGATGGAATCCCTGTGCTCTACGTGCATGGTGGTCCGGGTGGTGGCTGTGGTGAAAAAAGCCGCTGTTTTTTTGATCCTAAACGTTATCGTATTATTTTGTTTGACCAGCGTGGTGCGGGTAAATCGACTCCTCACGCAGAGCTTAGTAATAACACGACGCAGGATTTAATTGACGATATCGAAGTGATTCGAGAATACTTGGGAATTGAAAAGTGGGTGCTATTTGGTGGGTCCTGGGGTTCAACCCTGAGTTTGTTGTATGCCCAGGTATTTCCTGAGCGCGTGATGGCGCTTATTTTACGAGGTGTTTTTCTCTGCCGTGATCAAGATTTGCATTGGTTTTACCAGCGTGGCGCCAGCCAGATTTTTCCTGATTACTGGGAAGATTTTATTGAGCCGGTAGAGAAAAATAAGCGGGATAATTTGGTCGCCGCTTATTATGATTTACTCACTGGGGATAATGAATTGGCAAGAATGGGGGCGGCTAAAGCCTGGTCGTTATGGGAGGCGCGCTGTGCAACTTTGCGACCTAACCACGATGTTGTGGAGCATTTTTTGGATCCTCATACTGCTTTGGCAATGGCGCGACTGGAAGCTCATTACTTTATTAACAAAGGATTTTTGAAGCCGAATCAGATTTTAGCTGACGCAGGTAGGCTGGCCGGTATTCCAGGTATTATTGTGCATGGCCGCTACGATATGATTTGTACGCTAGACAATGCGGTATCGCTACATAATCTTTGGTCAGATAGTCAACTAAACATTATCCGTGATGCGGGTCACTCCTCATCAGAGTCTAGTATTATTGATGCGTTGATTCGAGCGACGCGTGATATAGCACACAGGTTTAGCCCCAGTCGTGATGATGATGGCAGTATCGATTAGTGATTAATTTTTTAAAAAGTCAGGAGAGTTGTTAATTGAAAGCGTTAATCCAGCGCGTGACAGAAGCCAGTGTCACGGTCGATGGTCAGGTCATTGGTGCTATCGGCCAAGGTTTGTTGGTGTTGTTAGGTGTGGAGCGTAGTGATGATGAGCAGATTGTTGAACGAATGGCTGAGCGCCTACTGGCGTATCGGGTTTTTGCAGATGATGCAGGGAAAATGAATTTAAGCCTTACTGATGTAAGTGGTGAGTTGTTGTTGGTTTCACAATTTACCTTAGCAGCAGATACGCGCAAAGGTTTGCGCCCAGGGTTTTCATCGGCGGCAAAACCGGATCAGGCTGACAAGTTATATCAGTTGCTGGCAAAAAAAATACAGCAGCGAGGCATTGCCCTCGCTACAGGAGAGTTTGCCGCGGACATGAAGGTTGCCTTAGTCAATGATGGTCCTGTAACCTTTATGCTCGAAATTGATTGATAACTTAAATACAATCCGGCAGATGGGAGCGCTGTTATCCTGTGGGTGCAATTTTAGTCTGAAATTGACAAGTTGAAAAACTGGCTGGCCGAAGCCGGTGCTGGTGAGTCTTATTAGTATTTTAAACAGATATCTGCTTTATTGTCGCAGGTTGAATTTTACACAGAGCTGTTTTTCTAGGTTAAATGTGTCTAGTAAACTCCGGTAACTCCAGTTACTATAATTAATACTTGTTGGTTGAATGTGTTTTGGTTGGAGTAAAAAATGAGTCATAAATTGCTGCGCATGGTCGAGGTGTTAGCTTGTTTGCTGGTGTTAACAAAGTGAATACTATTGAGCAACTTTCGGTGATGCCTGAGGTTATTACGCTGGTAGCTTGCGATCTTAAAGCGAGTAAGTTGCAAGCAGACGCAATGGCAGGAGCAGTGGTCATGCCCTATTACTTAAACACTTACCCTGTGGGCAGGGTTCTAACAGTTCGTGCTAGAGAATTTTGTGGCCGCTATTAATATCAACTATTTACAAAAATTAACCATACTATTGTTGGTGTTAATTGGTGCCTGGTTATTGTGGTCAGGGCTTTATAAGCCGTTATTGCTGGGTTTAGGTGCGTTTTCCTGCTTGCTGTCATTGTATCTTGCTCATCGTATGGGTGCTCTGGATCACTCTGTTTTTTCTTGGTATGTCGTTCCTCGTTTGCCTCGTTATTGGGCGTGGTTGTTGAAGGAAATTGTCCTATCGAGTTTTGAAGTTGCCAAAATAATATTAAAACGAGATTTGCCAATCAGTCCCATTGTGATTGTGTTTGATGCTGCGCCTGCCGGTCCTGTGGGGCAGGCAGTTTTGGGTAATTCAATTACCTTAACGCCGGGCTCGGTCACATTGGATATCTATGAAGGTAAGTTAACCGTACATTGCATTACGCAAGCCGGCGCTGATGCCTTGCTCGAAGGTGAAATGAACCGTCGCGCCGCTGCGCTAACGGACGATTGAACCTATGTATTATGCAGCATCCATTGCAATTCTTGTCACTATGGCGTTGGCTTTGACGCGTGCTATGGCGGGTCCCAGTGTTTATGATCGCGTGCTGGCCGTTAATATGTTGGGTACAAAAACAGTATTACTGTTATCGGTGATAGCCTTTCTGTATGGTCGTCCTGATTTCCTGGACTTGGCTCTTGCTTATGCCTTAATTAATTTTATCGGCGTGCTGGCGGTGCTTAAGTTTTTCCAAAATGCTGCGGCGCGTAGCGCTGTTAATAAATCTGCGGAAAACTAGTCTAATGGCCCTGGTTATTGATCTATTAAGTTGGAGTTTACTATCTATTGGCGGGATTTTTATTCTCATCGGTGGCATCGGTGTGTTGCGCTTGCCTGAGTTTTATACTCGTATGCACGCGGCAAGCCTAACTGATTCTATGGGTACGATACTTATTCTTGTTGGCATCATGCTGCAATCGGGTGCTTCACTGGCAACGATTAAGCTAATAGCTATTCTCGTCTTCATGTTACTGACTGGTCCGACTGCCACATATGCGCTGGCGAATGCAGCGTTGCTGTCCGGGATGAAGCCTGGCGGCTCGGCTGCAGCTAACGGGGAGGATTAGACGATGATGGTATTATTTAGTGTATTCCTGCTCACTTTGTTAGTTATTACCGCCATTGCGATTATTCGCACCACTGATCTGTTTGTAGCAGTGATGCTCACCGGTATTTTCAGTTTATTAATGGCGTCGGTCTTTTTTATCCTTGATGCAGCCGATGTTGCCTTGACTGAGGCGGCAGTGGGAGCGGGTATCTCGACGGTTTTGTTTTTGGGCGCGCTGGCGCTCACCGGGCACAACGAGCGATCTCTTCGGCCAGGACGCTGGCTGGCAGTGCCTGTCGTGGTGGCAGCAGCGTTGATTGTCTATGCGACTTTTGATAACCCGAGATTGGGCGACCCTGAGGCGCCAGTGCATCAGCATGTTGCTCCTTGGTATTTAGAGCAAACGCCTGAGTTAATAGATATTCCCAATGTGGTGACTGCGATACTCGGTAGCTTCCGTGGTTACGACACGCTGGGTGAAGTGTTTGTCGTGTTGACCGCAGCTATTGGGGTGATGATGTTACTGGGCACTAGGCATGGCAGTGCGGCAAGCCCGGTGCGGCCGGCATCAGCTTCGAATGGTCTGCGTCACCACCTCATTCCCCGTGTGCTGGGGCGACTATTGATTCCTTTTATTGTGTTGTTCGGGTTGTATGTACAATTTCATGGTGAGTATGGTCCAGGCGGCGGCTTTCAAGCTGGCGCGTTAGTGGCAGCGGCAATTATTTTATATGCTCTGCTAGAGGGTGAGGGTCCAGCACTGACGGTAGTGCCCTTATCCACTATAGCTGCCATGATGGCAGGCGGAGCGCTGCTCTATGTGTTGGTTGGATTGGCAGGCATTGTACTGGGGGGGAATTTTCTCGATTACTCGGTATTGCTAAGTAATCCAGTCAGCGGGCAGCATTTGGGCATTTTGCTGATTGAGTTAGGTGTTGGTGTTACGGTATGTGGTTGTTTGTTATCTATTTTTCATGCGTTCGCGGCTAGGGATATTCATTGATGGAGTGGTTAGGACTCTATAATTACTGGGTGTTTGCCATTGTGTTGATGCTGGGTATTTACACGGTGATCGCCAAAGGCAATTTGATCAAAAAGTTGTTGGGCTTATCTATTTTTCAGTCAGCCGTATTTCTTCTTTATATCACCATGGATAAGGTGGACGGCGGCACGGCCCCTATTATTGAAGCGGGGGTGAGCAATCAAGTTTTCTCCAACCCTTTGCCACAGGTATTGATTCTTACCGCAATTGTAGTGGGCATATCCACCATGGCATTAGGCCTGGCGATTGTGGTACGCATTAAAGAAGCCTACGGCAGTATTGAAGAGCATGAGATTCAAGCTAAGGACGAATACCGATGAATATTGCCGCACACTGGCCTGCCTTGCAGGTTGTGCTGCCTTTGCTGACGGCACCGATGGTGATGTTGTTGCGGGGAACGACCTTACCTTGGCTTACTGCATTGGCCACCAGTTTTATGGCCTTTGCTATCGCTATCTCTATGACACTTATGGTGCTACAGGGTGATGTCATTGTTTATGCAATGGGTTCCTGGCCTGCGCCAATGGGTATCGAGTTGCGTATTGATGCATTGAGTGCGCTGCTTTTGCTGGTTGTTACCGGTGCCTCCAGTGTCACGTTAGTTGCTGCCAGACACAGCCTTACCGCTGAGCTTGAGCCTGAACGTCATATGCTGTTTTATGCCGCGTGGTTGCTGGCTCTCGCTGGGATGATCGGTATCCTGATAGCTGGAGACGCCTTTAATATCTTCGTGTTTATGGAAATTGCCGCACTGGCTAGCTATGTGCTGATTTCGGCAGGCTCTAATCGGCGGGCGCTACCGGCGGTGTTTAAGTATGTGATTATGGGCACTATCGGGGCGACCTTTTATCTTATTGGTGTGGGCCTTGTTTATATGATGACAGGCACGCTGAATTTAGCCGATATGGCAAGCCGCCTGGCTGATGTGACAGAGCTAAAACCTATTATGGTTGCGGCTGGGTTTATCACCGTAGGTCTTGCGCTTAAAGCGGCGCTGTTTCCGTTACATACGTGGCTGCCCAATAGTTATGCCTATGCCCCTCATGTTGCGACGGCGTTTATAGCGGCCTGTTCTACCAAAGTTACTTTGTATGTATTACTGCGTTTTGACTTTGTCGTTTTTCAGCCGAACCTGGCTGGGCATGATCTACAGTTTACAGGGTTTTTTCTGCCACTAGCGCTAGTGGCAATTTTAGCCGCTTCAGGCGCCGCCTTGTTTGAAACACATTTGAAGCGCTTGCTTGCTTACTCGTCCATTGCACAACTAGGTTATATCTGGCTGGGCGCGAGCTTTATGACCCCCGCAGGACTTACGGCCAGTGTTGTGCATATGTTTAATCATGCTTTAGCCAAGGGCACTTTGTTTCTTGCAGTTGCCTGCCTCGGGATGCGTTTTGCCAGTTTGACCCTGAACGACCTTAAAGGTGCTGGGCGAGTTATGCCCTGGACTATGTCCGCCTTTGTGCTCGCTGGTATGAGTTTGGTTGGCGTGCCTGGTACTGCTGGGTTTATTAGCAAATGGTATCTGATAACGGCTGCGCTTGAGCAGGGTTCTTTGGGAGTGATGGCCGTTGTTGTTATTTTAGTAAGCTCATTGATGGCGGTTGCCTATCTCTGGCGTGTAGTGGAAGCTGCTTATTTTGGTGAGGTGGTAACATCATCAACTACGACGACTGAAAAGATTGGTGAAGCCCCACCGCTATTGTTAGCTGTTGTATGGACAGCAGCCTTGGCGAATATCTATTTTGGTCTTGATCCGGCTGTGCCATTGGCGTTGTCGGAACAAGCGGCCACTGTTTTATTGGAGCACCTGCGATGATGATGGAAACGCAATTGCTCTGGATAATAGCCCTGCCACTACTGGCGGCTGTAGCTATTGGTTTAGTTGGTCAGCGGTATGCGAATATTCGCGAAGCCATTACTCTGATCACTGGTGCCAGCTTGGCGTGGCTGGTTTGGAGTTTATTCCCCGAGGTTTTGGCTGGTGCGCGGCCGGCGGCACACTTGGTAAGTATACTGCCAGGGATTTCTCTCGAATTTAAAATTGAGCCTTTAGGTATGCTATTCGCGGCGTTGGCATCGCTGCTGTGGATCGTCAATTCGATTTACTCTATCGGTTATATGCGTGGTAACAATGAACAGCACCAAACGCGCTTTTATGTTTGTTTTGCCGTAGCTATCGCAGGAGCGATGGGGGTGGCGATGGCGGAAAACCTACTTACTCTGTTCGTTTTCTATGAAGTATTGACGCTTTCTACTTATCCTCTAGTTGCCCATAAAGGGGACGCTAAATCGGTGGCTGCGGCTCGCGTTTATCTGGGTATTTTGCTAGCTACCTCAATGGGATTACTGCTGCCTGCGATTATTTGGACTTATTCCGTTACCGGTACTCTCGCGTTTACTTCTGGTGGTATTCTCGAAGGTCATGTAGCTGGCCCTGCAGTAGGGCTCTTGCTGGCGTTATTTGTCTTTGGTACTGGTAAGGCTGCATTGATGCCCGTGCACAAGTGGTTGCCGTCAGCGATGGTTGCGCCAACGCCTGTCAGTGCGCTATTGCACGCCGTGGCAGTGGTAAAGGCAGGGGTATTCACGATCACCAAAATAGTGGTTTATATCTTTGGTATCGACTTCCTTGCGGCCTCTCCCAGTAGCGGCTGGCTGGTTTATGCTGCGGTGTTTACCATTGTTGCTGCCAGCTTTATTGCTTTACGCCAAACTAATCTTAAGCGCTTGCTCGCTTATTCAACTATCGCGCAGCTCTCCTACGTGATTCTGGCGACAGCTTTGCTAGTGCCGTTTTCAGTTATGGCAGCAGCGTTGCATATTGTTGCACACGCCTTCGGTAAGATTACGCTCTTTTTTGCCGCCGGTAGTATCTATACGGCCAGCAAGAAAACTGAATTGGCTCAGTTGCACGGTATTGGTCGGCGTATGCCCTGGACCATGGGTGCCTTTACCATCGGTGCTTTAAGTATGATAGGGGTT
The DNA here is from genome assembly GCA_041677245.1 of Spongiibacteraceae bacterium. Classification (GTDB taxonomy): domain Bacteria; phylum Pseudomonadota; class Gammaproteobacteria; order Pseudomonadales; family Dasaniaceae; genus Oceanicoccus. The sequence continues at coordinate 70,494 of JBAYQJ010000016.1, forward strand.
CCACCCACTGCAGGCTTTATCTCCAAATGGTATTTACTCACCGGTTCATTTCAGGCTGAAAACTATCTGGCCATAGCGGCTATTGTGGTCAGTACTCTGCTTAATGCGGCCTATTTTTTACCGATTGTGTATAACGCTTGGTTTAAAGCCGAGTCTGAGCCACCGGCTATTGATCATCGAGAGGCGCCATTGGCGATAGTCATTGCACTGTCGATAACGGCGTCGTTGACGGTAATGTTTTTCTGGGTAAATCAGCCGGCGATAGATCTCGCCGCGCAGATGGTTGGAGCGAAATAATGACATCCAAACAACAAGACGATCACTGGTTAGTACGTCCTCGGACGATCCGTTGGTTCTGGATTGGCGGTAGTTTGGTGTTGGCTCTCACCGTTATGTTGCAGCTGGTGATAAAGATCAAAGGTTACTTTGTCGTTGATGGCTGGTTTGGATTCGGTGCAGTGTTTGGATTGCTGTGCTGCGTGGTGATGGTCTTGGTGGCCAAAGGCCTTGGCTGGTTGATAAAGCGTGACCAGCATTACTATCAGGATGGATATTCAGATGATTGAAGTTCTACCACCAGCACTGGCTTTATTTGTTGGCGCCGTGTTGATCGCTATTACCCGCGGTGCAATACGTGCAGCTGTGGTGTTATTGCTACCCTTGCTGGCTTTGTGGTTGGTTTGGCAAGTACCGGATGGCGTAGCATTCAGTATCAGCTTTATGGATTACACAATTGAACTCGTTGAGGGCAGTAAACTACGACGCTTGTTCGCCACTATATTTGCATTAATGACCTTTGTTGGTGGCCTCTATGCATTCCGCCTGGCAAAGGGCGTGGAGTTGGCGGCGGCATTTGCCTACGCGGGTGGTGCTATTGGTGTTGCGTTTGCCGGTGACTTGCTGACCTTGTTTGTGTTTTGGGAAGTGATGGCGATTTTCTCAACAGTGATTGTGTGGTGTGGGGGGACTGAGGCAGCACGAGCTGCCGGTTTACGTTATGCGCTAATGCATTTTTTGGGTGGCGTCATCCTAATGGTCGGTATTGCCGGGGTGGCCGTGCAAACGGGTTCCATTGATATCGAAGCAATGCGTGCCGACAGCATTGCCACCTGGATGATTTTGATTGGTGTGTTGATTAACGCAGCAGCGCCTCCCGTTTCTGCATGGTTGGCTGATGCTTATCCCGAAGCGACTGCCACAGGCACCGTATTTCTATCGGCCTACACCACAAAAGCGGCAGTGTTGGCGTTGATACTCCTGTTCCCTGGAGAGTCGGTACTGATTGCTGTTGGCATCTACATGATTTTCTACGGCATTATCTACGCCCTGTTGGAAAACGATGCGCGGCGAATTCTTGCTTACTCCATCGTCAATCAGGTTGGTTTCATGGTGTGTGCCGTGGGTATTGGCACCGAGCTGGCACTCAACGGTGCCGCTGCTCATGCCTTTGCGCACATTATCTACAAGGGGCTGTTGTTCATGAGCGCAGGTGTGGTGTTCTATCGCACTGGCATGCGCAAGTGTACGGACCTGGGTGGTTTATTTCGCACCATGCCAGTTACCTGTATTTGCGGCATTATCGGTGCGCTGGCAATTTCCAGTTTCCCGCTTACCTCAGGGTTCGTCACCAAATCGTTGATTTCAGAAGCTGCTATGAGCGAGGGCTTGGTGCTGGTGTATTTCTGTCTGGCGGCTGCGTCGGCCGGTGTATTTTTGCATGCGGGTATTAAGTTTCCCTGGTTTGTTTTCTTTCAAAAAGATTCAGGGCTTCGGCCCAAAGATGCGCCTTGGAATATGGCAATTGCGATGGTGCTGTTTTCACTGGCTTGTCTGGGTTTGGGTATGTTTCCGCAGGCGATTTACCAGCTGTTGCCCTATAGTATGGACTACGTCCCTTATTCATTCAGTAAGGTGCTGTTCTACTTACAGTTGTTATTGTTTTCCGGTCTGGCGTTCTTCTTGTTGTTACCTTTAATGAAAAGAACACTAACGATAACCCTCGATATGGATTGGTTGTGGCGGCGTTGCCTGCCACAACTTGGCGAGCTAATGCTTAGATTGTTATCGGCATTAAGTGGCAGCGGGCAGAAAATAAAGGCAAGTAGTCTCAATGGCCTAGAGCAAGTAGCGACGCGTTATTTCGGTGTTACTGGTGTGTTGGGGCGGTCCTGGCCAATAAGTATGACGGTCACGTGGGTTGTCGTTTTGTTCAGTGGCTATGTGTTTATCTATTACTTGTAGGCGTGTTATTCATGCATTACCCGTTTATTAAAACGTGGCTAGTCTAGTGCTTAATTCAGTATTTTGATGATCCTGCCGCGAGAGGCTTCCATCTGGGGCGCCGTGGCAGGTACGCGGTGCATTGGGCGCTGCCAGCGTTGATATCTTTGTATTGGTGTGTGGTCTGCGCTGGAGGCTAATAACCCGCAGCAGGCGGTCAGTTTGACTCAGAAGCCCGAATATCGTCATCCTTATAAATTTTCTGTAAAAAACTTTCAAGTGCGGTAAATTGAGTACGCCAAGCGGCGGCCATTTCTCTGGCCCAGCTAGAGCCAATAACCTCCGCAATGACTTGTTCCAAACAGTTAAACATAGCTGGGTACATGGACGCGGTGACGCCGTAGGCCTGGTGATCGTAAATCCAGCGTTCAACACTCCCTTTACCCTAATAATCTTAATAAAAAAGCTGGTACTGGGGGGCGGGTCACTGACTTATAATCGCCTCTCTGTGCTTGCGTTAGACCTTGGTCGTGGGCTCACTTGAGGCGCAGGAAAATATTTAGATAAAGTAAGGTAATATATTGGTGAACGGTGGGGGAAAGCATCGCAGCCGCGAGTGTTGTTCCCACCTTTAAGAGAAAACTATTCATGTTTATGATCGATCAAATTATTTTATTGGCTGCGATTTTGATTATTCTGGGTATTTTATCCAGTAAATTGTCAGCTAGATTGGGTTTACCTGTACTAGTGCTATTCCTCATGGTGGGCATGCTAGCTGGTGAGGATGGCCCTGGTGGTATTGTTTTTGATAATGCGCAAATTGCCCATGCGCTGGGTTCTTTAGCTTTAGCTATTATTTTGTTTGACGGTGGTTTGCAAACACCGATGGCGTCTATTAAACAGGTGTGGAAACCGGCTTCTGTGCTGGCGACTTTAGGCGTATTGGTAACAGCCTTGATAACAGGGGTTGCTGCTGCTTATATCCTGGACGTGTCTTTAATTTATGGTTTATTGATTGGCGCTATAGTCGGCTCTACCGATGCTGCAGCCGTATTTTCATTGCTGCGCAATGCTGGTATTCATATTAATCCACGTCTTAAAGCTACCTTGGAAATTGAAAGCGCCACTAACGATCCAATGGCCATTTTCCTAACGGTGGGTTTGTTGGAGGTGATGGTTAAAGGGTTGGAGCCAGGGACTGGGTTGCTGATGTTGTTTGTACAGCAAATGGGTATCGGCTCGCTAGTGGGTTTAACTGGCGGCTGGATATCTGTGCGTATTATTAACCGTATTCATCTGGCGACTTCTGGTCTGTATCCTGTGATGGTGGCTGCTTTTGGTTTGCTGGCCTTTGGTGTCGCGGCTAATCTGGGCGGTAGTGGTTTCCTTGCCATTTTTATTGCTGGAGTGGTAATTGGGAATAGTCGCTTTGTGTTTCAGCGTACTACCTTCTTGTTTCACGATGGTTTGGCTTGGTTAGGTCAAATTATTATGTTTGTATTTTTGGGCTTGCTAATTAATCCTTCGTCTTTGCTGGGTGTCTGGCTGGAAGGGTTGATGATTGCCGTGGTGCTGATTTTAGTGGCGAGGCCCTTGTCAGTGATCCCTGTGCTGAAAATATTTGGCTTTAATATGCGGGAAATTTCCTTAGTATCCTGGGTTGGTTTACGTGGCTCAGTACCAATTATTTTAGCTATCTATCCGCTGATTTATGGCTTGCCTGGTGCCAGCCTTATTTTTAGTGTGGTATTTTTCGTGGTGTTAATTTCAGCGACAGTGCAAGGCTCTACTTTACCTTGGGTAGCACGCAGTTTGGGATTAACTGAGACTCCTCCTTCCACGCCAGCTGCTACGCTGGAAATCACATCTTTAGGCGATGTGGATGCGGATATTGTTGAGTACCAGCTGAGTGAAAGTTCACGTGTTTCTGGCCGTCGCCTGTCTCAGATGGCTTTGCCTGAGGGGACGGTAGTTGCGATGATCACCAGAGACAATGATGTGATCCCTCCACGGGGTTCAACCTTCTTACGTGCAGGTGATCATTTATTTATTGTGATGAAACCTGATGTGCGTGATTTTGTTGATTTGGTTTGCTCTGGCATTACTGAAGCAAACTACCAAGCGTTGCCGCAAGGTGAATTACGTTTGAAAGGCTATACAAAAGTAGAGGATATAAAACACTCCTATGGCCTTGAGCTTTCCGTCGATGCCTCTTTGTCATTGGATGAAGTATTACGTCAGACCTTCGCTGGTGAGCCCACTTTAGATGCAGGAAAAGATTTTGGTAACGTCACTTTATATGTTCGTGAAATGGTTGGGCAAAGAATTGCAACAGTGGGGATCGCTCCAGCCTCTACTAATTAGCACGGTGAAATTAAAAAATAACGGGTAAAATAATAAATCACTAAATGAAAAAGAACAGCTGACAATCGCTATGAGACTATGGCCAGCTGTTCTTTTTTATTTAGTGAGTTTTCTAATGAATGCTCCTCGATTATTCCTCTTTTTTAAAATAAATAAACCCAGAGTGATGTGGATCTTCATATCCTTGAATAATGACATGAGATCTCGCTTCGCCACTATTGGTGATGATGAGTCAGGCTCTTGTTGCGTACGGTTGGTGGAAGAAGCATGTGCGCGCAGACTAGCTGGGGGAATAAGCTCTGGGAATTCGCGCTTAGGCCAGATCTGCATGTGCTCATTATCAATAGCCTTTTAGATATTACTGTGATTATATGTACACTCCTAAATAAAAAGGAGTGTATCAATAAACTTATATGAGTTTACTAATTACGTTTGTAATTTTATCAATTGCGGTATCCTTCGTTTGTTCAATTCTTGAGGCGGCGCTGCTATCTGTAACTCCCAGCTATATTGCACAGAAAAAACTAACCCGACCTAAATTATATGAAAAACTTAAAGTTCTTAAAGATAAGATTGATCAGCCGCTGGCTGCGATTCTAACTTTAAATACCGTTGCCCACACTGTGGGGGCGACTGGTGTGGGGGCTCAAGTTACGATCATATTTGGCGATGGTTATTTAGGTATTGCCTCGGCAATAATGACATTTTTGATACTTATATTCTCAGAGATTTTACCTAAAACTATCGGTGCTCGTTATTGGCCACGATTAGTGCCGATATTACCTGGGCTACTGAATAGTTTGATTTTTATACTTAAACCTTTTATCTGGTTGTCAGACCAAATTATGAAGTTATTTGGTGGCGAGCAACCCAGCCATGATTTGCGTCAAGAGATTAAAGCGCTAGCAATTCTAGGTCGAGAATTAAACCAACTGGATGAAGATGAAAAGCGGGTTATCGGTAATATTTTGGACTTACACAGCATTAAAGTACATGAAATTATGACGCCACGTACTGTGTGTGAATTCGTCAAGCCAGATGAAGCGTTGTCAGACCTACGTGAGCGCGTAAAGAAAGGTCAGTTTTCACGTTATCCAGTGCTGGACGAAAAAGGGGAAGAGCCTCTGGGGGTAGTATTTCGCTACGACCTGTTAGAATTTACTGAAAATCAGACCGCCGCTGACATCATGAAAGCAGTGAAAGTGGTTTCAGATAAGATTAGTGTAGAGCAGCTAATGTCGCAGTTGATTCGAGAGCAGCAGCACATGGCACTAGTATTTGATGAGTATGGGAGCTGGCAGGGGATTGTCACCATGGAAGATGTTTTTGAGTCAATCATTGGTCAGCCAATTATGGATGAAACCGATGATATTCCTAACATGCGCCGTTTTGCAAAACGACGTTGGGAGAATAAGCAAAAGCAGCTTTCTACTTAAAGGGGACAGATTTATTTAACCCAACCAAATCTAAGAATGCTTTGATTTAGTAATTTACGGGAGGTAAGTATGCCAAGGACGGCACGAGTGATAGTTCCACATTGCCCGCATCATGTAGTTCAGCGTGGGCATAATCGAAATGCGGTGTTTATTACTGATGAGGATTATGAATACTA
>JBAYQJ010000017.1:0-76530 GCA_041677245.1 Spongiibacteraceae bacterium
ATCTAACCCTTTATTTTTACGCAGAAAATGGATGAGCGTTTAACGCTTAGGGGTAGCTGAGTCTAAAAAACGGGTATTGCTGTTTATTGCTGTGATTTTATCTATGTGTTGATCGTTTGGTGTGGTGATGGGTGATTGTTTTACATAATGGTAGGGTAGGGTGTTGATACTTTTAAGGCAGTGCCTGTCCATAAATATTAATAAATATTAGTGCATAAATATTAGTGAGCAATACCAAACAATAAAACCCGTCAACGCGATACCTATCTCAGCTTTACAAGTCACCGTCAAATTAACCCTTGGGATCGACATGCGCAACGGTAGATTCAAGGTATCTATTTGCTGTTATTCATCATGTTCAATTATAGCGCTTGCCCAAGCGGTAGGCGTCGAGCAAGCCGATAAGCCAGCAGGCGACTAATGCAATACTGGCGATGCTACTTAGTTGGCCATTATTACTGGCGCTGGCTTGCGTCGCTAGCTCGATAATGCGATCGGCGCTGACAACACCGCCCTGAGCTTGAAGTTGTTCCAGTATTTTCATTGCTTGGTGGGTAGCTTCGATGACTAGCGCGCTAACACAGGCTAGGGATATTGCAATCAGGGTAATACCACGGGGGTAGTGTTTCAGGTATAAGTGGCCTGCGCCGGGTATCAGTAAGCCTGATAGTAGCGCGGCTTTTAATGCTTTGCTCATAGTGTATTGCTCGGTATTGGATTGCGGCTTTGTTAGCCGCCGGTCATATTCATAAACCGAACGATTTGTGGCTCGTCGTTTAGATCAAAATAATGTCGTTCGGGTTTTATCGTCATGGCGTCGATAATTGCTTGCTGTAGTGGCTCCAGATCGCCGGGGTGTGCTCTGACTATGGCGCGCAGGTCAACGGAGTGTTCATTGCCAAGGCATAACAATAAGCGGCCCTCAACGGTAACTCGAACTCGATTGCACAGATGACAAAAATTATGGCTGTGGGGGGAGATAAAACCAATGAGTGAGTGGCTATCGTCCATTGCGTAATATTGCGAAGGTCCGCCGGTGCTTTTATCGCTAATGGTGAGCGGGTAATGCTGATTGATCGTTTGGCGGATTTCATCGCTGGAGCAAAAGCTTAATGCGCGGTTATGTTCATCGATTAAGCCCAGCGGCATCTCTTCGATAAAAGAGATATCTACTTTTTTATTGCGAGCAAAGGTGACCAGATCAAGGACTTCATCCTCGTTGCGGCCCTTTAAAATAACTGCGTTTAATTTGATGCTGTTAAAGCCTGCGTCGCGGGCAGCATCAATGCCATCTAATACCTGCTGCAAATTGCCGGTGCGGGTGATGCGTTTAAAACGGTCGGTTTGCAGGCTATCAATACTGATATTGATGCGCTTTACCCCAGCTTGACGCAGTTGTTGGGCGCGTTTTACCAGTTGCGAGCCATTAGTGGTTAAAGCTAGCTCTTTAAGGCCGTCGAACTGGCCAATGTTTGCGATCAAAGACATGACGTTTTGTCGGATTAAGGGTTCGCCGCCGGTTAGGCGGATTTTGCTGACACCCAAATTGACAAAGGCGCGGGCGACCAGCTCTAGCTCTTCTAATGATAGAACCTCTGCTCTGGGGACAAAGGTCATGTCTTCTGCCATGCAATAAATGCAGCGGAAATCGCAGCGATCAGTAACCGACAACCGGATGTAATTTACCTGACGATTAAATCGGTCAATGAGTTGAGGCTTCGAGTTAATATTCATGGTCGAATAATACACTGCTTGGAGCATAAAAGCCCAGTGCCGTGGCTGCTGTGTTACATGTTGTCAAAATAGCCAGGTTAAGTTGTTGGTATGCTCAGTGGTAGCTGGTGGCTCTTGGTCGTGCAGATGATCAAGGTTAGACTTTGGCTGCTATTAACTGCAGCCAATCCAGGTACTATTGCGCAATTACAATGTCATATTCAAGGTGTGATTGTGCTTTGAGTGAGTTGCTGACAAGACAGGTTTTTTCCGCTTTAATCAATACGGATGCAGCTTTATCTTTGTCTGCTTCTGTGGCAATAACTAATTTTGCTACGGTGGTAAACTGGGTAAATTGCATTTGACGCTCTACTTTATCGAGTACTCCGTTGGTGTGGCATTCGATGGAGTGCCAATTGAGGCCAGTGGCCTTTGCGATGGCTCGAAATGACAGCACCAGGCATGAAGATACTGACGCTAAAAGCAAAGACTCCGGCGACCATTGATCGCCAGGGCCATCAAATTCAATGGGTGCTGCTACGACGAGCGGTGGCAGCTTATCGGTGTTGACATCCAGGTTGCTGGAGGAGGACGCGCTAATGTTAACGCTATAGGTATGGGGAAGAGCTTGCATGGAAAAATCCTCTGATTAATGTACCGCTGGTTTAAGGGTGGCTATTAATACATGGTAACTTTAGCGGTGCTGGGTACTCAGTATGCCTTTTGCTTGTTGAATGATGCAGTTGTCGTCAATTAGGTCGATATATTTGACGCAACGAAGGAAAAATTTTATCAACGGTACCTATTATATTTTATTTGGAATAATACTAAGGAAGTGATGATGAAAAGTAAACTACTTAAGCAGTCGTGCTTAGCTGTGGCGGTTGCTGGTTTATTGGCTTGTAACTATAACGATGCTAAGCACACTGATACTGCAAGTATAGGCGTTAATAATATAGCTGCTAAAAAATCAGGTACTTTAGAGTCTGCAACTAAGTTGGAGGCAGATAGCTTTGCTAACAACAGCCAAAATAGCTGGTACATCGATGCCGAAGCAAAAATTGCTCAGGCAAAAATCAATAGCAGTAAGATTAACAATACCCGTGGTGCAGCAAAAAATATTATTTTGTTTGTGGGTGATGGTATGGGTATCTCAACCATAACCGCCGCTAGAATTTTAGCAGGCCAGCGCAAAGGCATGATGGGTGAAGAAAACCAGTTAAGCTTTGAACAATTTCCATTTTCTGGTTTGTCTAAAACCTATAATGTTGATACTCAAACGCCTGATTCCGCCGGCACTATGACGGCGATTATCTCAGGGGTAAAAACCGATGCAGGGCTTATCGGTGTTAGTGAACATGGCAGTCGTGCGGATTGCGCGACTACGGCTGGTAATGAATTAGTCACCGCCTTGGAGTTGGCAGAGATTGCCGGTCTTGCAACCGGCATCGTGTCTACGGCGCGGGTTACTCATGCAACTCCCGCAGCAACCTATGCTAAATCGGTAGAAAGAAACTGGGAAGACGATAGCGATATGCCCGCCGCAGCCAAACTGGCAGGCTGCAAGGATATCGCTGCGCAATTGATAGATTTCGAAGCCAATCTTGAGGCCAAGTACGCCGGTGTTGATGTGGACGGGATGGAAGTTGTGATGGGCGGTGGCCGGCGCGGATTTTTACCTAAGGTTGCTGCGGCTACTTCATCCGCTGTTGTTAATAATGGTGGGGGCGATCGTGTCGATAACCGCAATCTAATTGCAGAGTGGCAATCCATTTATCCCGCAGGGGCTTATGTCTCCGATCAAGCAGGTTTTGATGCTATAGATGCCGCTAGCACTAGTCGAGTGTTTGCATTATTTAACCCATCGCATATACGATATGAGGCCGATAGGACTAATGCTGTTGCCGGTGAACCGTCGTTAAGTGAAATGACAGCCAAAGCTATCGATGTGTTGGGTAATAACCCAAAGGGGTTTTTTCTGATGGTGGAGTCTGGTCGCATTGACCATGCGCATCATGCCGGCAATGCCTATAACGCTTTGACCGATACCATTGAGCTGGCCAAAGCGGTACAGGTTGCGGTAGATAATACGGACGCAGAAGAAACCTTAATTATTGTCACCGCTGACCATAGTCATGTATTTACTATGGCCGGTTACCCTAAGCGCGGCAATCCAATCTTAGGTAAAGTGGTATCGGTTGGCGCGACCACACCGCAGCTGGCTGCAGATGGCATGCCTTATACAACGGTGGGTTACGCGAATGGTTATGGTTTTCGTGATTATGGCATGGTAAGCAACGCCGACTCAGTCTACGACGGTGCGGCACCACTATCGGGTCGGATTGACATAACATCGGTTGATACCCAGGCACCGGGCTATCACCAGGAAGCCTTGGTACCGTTACAAACAGAAACCCATGGCGGAGAAGATGTTGCTATTTTTGCCCAGGGGCCTGCTTCGCATTTGGTGACAGGTACTAATGAGCAAAGCATCATTTTTCATGTTATGAACTTTGCTGGTGATTTAGCACAAAAAGCTAATGCGGTATTGAATGCCAGCCGTGAAAATTAAAAAGTAGCTCTGGGCCGCAAGCTAATCAGTGTAGCGGTGCTACACCTACTTGCGGCATATCCGCCAAACCGATGTCGCGGGCGTGTTGCTCAAAGCCTTTGTTCTTCCAAAAGAAAGCGCCAGGCATGGTGGTTGGAATAACCAGGATATAAAACAGTGCGCGGCCCATCAATGCAGTAACAATACTGGAGCTGGCGAGTAAGGCCCACAAGGTAATGCTGCCAGTGCTATCGGTGCCCCACAGTGTTAAACCTACAGCGAGTGACAGGTTCAAGCCCAGCATCACATTGCGCAGTATATAGGTTTTACCAAAGGTACTGCGCTGAATGTAATGAGAGGCTGCACCTTCGTGATCAGCTCGGCTTAAATCCCGATGATGGGAGCTCAAGCCTAAAGCTTCTAAGGTAATACCGGCGATCATTGCCAGGCCCAGTGCACTCAGTAATATTGCAACCGGCTCGCCAAGATACAGCAGGACGGGTGTCACAATGACTGCAATCACGACAGCGCCCAGGTTCAACATCGATCCATAGAAGGTGGCAGCTGCATGCCAGTGATCCCAAAAGGGGCGTGCTTTAATGCGGTAGCAGCGGTACATATAATAAAGTGCGGTCAAACCGGCAATGACTGCTAGCCCACCAAAAACCGTGGCGGCGATTGAAGCCGATGAGGCGAGGTCCGTTAAGATGGGGACATATTCCACGACGAAAGTGTTAGCCGGTAATGAGCATAGAGTATGCATGCTCAGGCAGGCCATAAACATAACCAGACCAAAAGCTTCGCGAGCAACCGGTGAGTGGCGCAAGTTATTAAAGCCGCGATAAAAGCGCAGAGGTTTACCCAGGTGGACAGTCGACATTAACAGCCCTAGTGAGATTAATCCCAGTGCGGCGATTAACAGGGGTAGATACATCGTTGAGTGACTGATGTCTTGCAGTGGCGCGACGCCTAAATTGTTGCCAGCAAATAAAATGATAAACACGCCGATTGCTGCTTGCGCGCTAAGCGTCAGAATAACCAAAGGGTTTTCCCGGCTACTTAAGCGGGCTAAATTCCACTGTTTATGCACACCGAGTTTTTTGTCGACAACAGGTTTGTAATGACCAGCTGAGTCGTCTCTTTTATATTTAACTGGCATTGAGTCAGTGCGGGTAACTTCACGCGGCATCGATTTGGATTGTTGGAAACGAATATTAGGCTTGGTAATTTGCGGATCCGGGAATCCGGGAATGCGGATATCAATTTGCTCGCGGTTTTGTGGGGTATTTTCAACCACGCCAAAATTGAGCGCGTTGCCAAGGCAAGCTGAAACACAGGCGGGTTTTAAGCCGACTTCAAGGCGGTCTACACACATATTACATTTTTCAACCTGGCCTTTTACCGGGTCAAGTTGTGGCGCGTTATAGGGGCATACCCAGGTGCAGTAGCCGCAGCCAAAGCAAATATCGGGGTCTTGGATAACGGCGCCATACTCTTCATGTTTGGTGTAGGCCCGAGTAGGGCAGCCCTTTAAGCATACGGGGTCGTCACAGTGGTTGCAGGCCATAGAAATATTCATTCGATGGTAATCAGGGTAAGTGCCACCCTCGACATAACCTACTGAGCGGAAACTGATGTGTGCAGGTAGATCATTTTTTTCACTACAGGCTGATTCACAGGCATGGCAACCAATACAGTTGTCGGCGGTAAAGTGAAATGCATGTTGTTTGTTGCGGTTGGGGTTGATGCCTATTTCATCAACGCCATTAATGTTCAAGCTTTTGGTTGCATCCAATTGCGCCAGTTCAATCATATTGCCCCAGCGATTGAGAATGTTGTTTTCATCGTCTTTGAGTTTGGCATACTCGGGCTCATTATCCCGTAATGGGAATAATGAAACAGACGGGCGTTTGCTTTTTATCGGTTCAAATAATTCAACAGTCATAATTTATTTCATCGCTTTTAGAATGCGCGCATTTCAACGTTCAGTTTTCCGGCTTCTAGCTGGTCGGTTTTTTCAATGCGTACAGCAGATTGTTTGAACGCGGGTTGCCGTGAGTGCGGGTCGAGTAGGCCCAGTGATAAGCGGTTAACGCAGTCGTGATAATGAAAGGGGATGAATACCATGTTATAGGGTACCCGTTGGGTTAGTTGCGCCATCACGATGGCATCGCCGCGGGGTGAAACCAAACGCACGTATTCCATTTGTTCAATGCCAAGCTCTTTTGCCGCGTCAGGATTTATTTCCATATAAGGAGTCGGGCTAAACTTATTACAGTTGCCCACTTTACCGGTGCGGGTGCGGGTATGGAAATGCTCAACTACGCGACCACTGTTTAGCCAAAATGGGAAGTCTGTGCTGGGTTTTTCGTTGTTGTCATAAAACTCCATGGCTAACAACTTGGCTTTGCCGTCGGGGTATTGAAATACTCCGTCGGTATATAAACGTGGAGATCCGGTTTCATCACCTTCTTTCATCGGCCATTGAATACCGCGTTGTTGTAGAATTTTTTCGTGGCTCATGCCAGATATATTGAGCAGGCGAGGGCGGCCATTAGCGCCGTTTTCATTACCATAAACGCCTTTTGATAATTGCTTCATTTCGTCAAAGACATCGGAGCTGTCTTCGGGGAAGTTCATTGTCTTGCTACCGTCCCAACGCTTGGCCAGTTGATTGAAGATCCACAAATCGGGCTTGGAATTAGCGTGAGGTGGTTTTACCTGGGTAATGATATTAACGCGACGCTCGGTGTTGGTGAAACAGCCCTTTTTCTCAGCCCATACCGAGGCGGGTAAAAATACATGGGCGTATTGATTAGCCTCTACGTCTTCGTAGGAATCCTGGACTACGCAAAGCTCCAGCTTTTCCATAGTTTTGCGAATGCGGCTGGTATTGGGCATTGATGTCATTGGGTTGGTTGCTACCAGCCACAGGGCTTTGATCTGACCGGTTTCGATCGCGGGGAATATATCGGTCATAAACATGCCGCGTTTTTTGGGGAAAAATTCCGGATCTACGCCCCAAAATTTACCAATCTCTTGCCGTTGTTCCGGGTATTCTAGTGCACGGTAGCCAGGTAGGCCGGAGCAGGATGACCACTCCCGTGTACCCATAGCATTACATTGGCCAGTAATAGATAACGAGGTACTGCCGGGCTTGCCGATATTGCCAGTAATTAAATTTAAATTATTGATGCCGCAAACACCGTCGGAGCCGTGGGTGCTCTGGTTGATTCCCATCGTCCAGATACTCATCGCGGCACCAGCCTTGGCGTATAATCTGGCAACATGGCGAATCATGTCGGCGTCGATACCGGTAATATGTGCAGCTGTCTCTGGGTCGTAACGTTCAACCAGGGCAGAAAACTCTTGATAGCCATTACAGCTGGCTTCGATGTATCTACTGTCTTGCAAGTCTTCTTTTAAAATGACGTGAGCCAGTGCGTTGAGTAATACCAGGTCGGTGCCGGGTTTGATGGGTAAATGAATGTCGGCAAACTGAGCAAACATAGTGACGCGAGGGTCAACAACAATGATTGGAAACTTGCGCTTTTCCAACGCCTCTTTTAAGCGCCAATAAATAATTGGGTGTTGCTCTGGCAAATTAGAGCCAAATGCAATCAGGCAATCGGTGTGTTCAAAATCATCGTAGCAACCTGGTGGGCCGTCGGAGCCGAATGAACGTTTGTATCCAGAGACAGCGGAGGCCATGCACAGCGTGGTATTGCCATCGTAGTTGTTGGTGCCGATTAAGCCGCGCACCAATTTACCGAGAGTATAAAACTCTTCAGTTAATATTTGTCCGGTTGAAACCACCGCGACAGCATCAGCGCCGTATTTATCTTGAATACGTTTAAACTCGGAGGCGGTTTTATCGAGAGCGGTATCCCAGTCGGTATCCTGCCATGGATCGTAGCGTTGGGTGCGAATTTTGGGCGTGGTGCCTCGTCCTTTTGCTTCGAAGATGGCGGCTTCAGTTAGGCCCTTAATACAGAGCTTACCTTTGTTGACCGGTGCATCGGCCACGCCGCGGGTAGTAACTGCGGTGCCGGCTTTATCGAGCCCTACTTCAATAGAGCAACCTGTGGAACAATAACCACAGGTTGCATATTTCCATTCGACTACACCTTTATCAGGCAGTTTAATTGGGTTCTTTTTTCGGCGACCAAATAACATGTTGGATAGCTCTAGTTTTAGCTGATTGAAAGGCTCATTAAGTTTGATCTATTCCTGTTTTTGCTTTAAGCAGAGAGTTGTACTGTGTTGTCAACAATACGTGCTTTATAGGTTTTTAGGAGTGCAGTTTCATCTTCCAGGCACTTACCTGTTTGTAAGCAAAAGTGCTGTTTGTAGATGGGTGATGCAACCACAAGTGTGTCGACAACAGAGCCAGTAATGCCTCTTGCTAACACGTTAGCTTTAGAGAATGGATCAAAATTATGCACAGCATAAATTTCGTCATTGCCATGGTAGTTAATTCTAAAAATAGCCACCTGTTCGTTGTTGAAAAGTGCGCATCGGCCAGTATTAGGGACGATATCATTTACATTACAAATATCGACCCAGTTAGTTTCGGTGTGGTTGCTCATAATATTTCCTCATGTTTTAACAAGATTATTCAACGGCTATTAGCTCGGCTCTTTCGATGGTATTGGCGGGCCTGATTTGTTGACGCTCCTGAACGAAAATAACATTACTATCGGGCTCTTTGCTGTTAACAAAGTGATCGAAGCGTTTAACTTTTTCTGGGTCATCGATAGTGGTTTTCCATTCGCACTGATAGCTACCCACCACATGATCCATCGCCTCCTCAAGTTCGGCGCAGATACCGAGTTTGTCATCGATAATGACTGATTTGAGGTAATCTAAGCCACCTTCCATATTGTTCATCCACACTGAGGTGCGCTGTAAGCGGTCGGCAGTGCGAACATAAAACATAAAGAAGCGGTCGATGTATTTAATTAAGGTGTTGTAATCCAAATCAGTGGCAAATAAATCGGCGTGACGTGGCTTCATACCACCGTTACCACAGACGTACATGTTGTAACCGTGTTCGGTTGCAATAACTCCAACATCTTTAGACTGAGCTTCGGCGCACTCGCGGGTACAGCCAGAAACCGCCATTTTTAATTTATGCGGAGAGCGCAAGCCTTTGTAGCGATCCTCTATGTTGATGGCGACACCGATAGAATCCTGTACGCCGTAACGACACCAGGTTGATCCAACACAGGATTTAACCGTACGCAGAGATTTTCCGTAGGCGTGACCGGTCTCAAAGCCGGCATCGACTAATTCGCGCCAGATCAAGGGTAGTTGCTCAGCGCGAGCGCCAAATAAATCGACGCGTTGACCGCCGGTTATTTTGGTGTAGAGATTATATTTTTTGGCTACTTGACCTAATACAATCAGTTTATCAGGGGTGATTTCACCGCCAGCAATACGCGGAACTACTGAGTAGGTGCCATCTTTCTGCACGTTTGCCAAAAAGTAATCGTTAGTGTCTTGCAGTGAGGCATGCTGTTCGGCCAGGATATAATCGTTCCAGCAGGTAGCGAGGATGGAGCCAATGGTTGGCTTGCAAATATCGCAACCATGACCTTTACCATGGCTTTTTAAGACTTCAGCAAAGCTACGTATTTTTTCTACCCGAACAATATTGAATAAATCCTGACGGGTATAGGGGAAGTGTTCGCAAAGATGGGTGTTTATCTCTATTCCAAGCTTTGCCAGTCCGCTGTTCATCACCTGAGTGGTTAATGCCACGCAACCACCACAGCCCGTGGCAGCGTTAGTGGCTGCCTTGATCTCGGCCATGGTGACGGCGCCGTCCTGTACTGCAGTCAACAGGTCAGCTTTGGATACATTGTTACAAGAACAGATAACAGCGCTATCGGGGAATGCTTCAACACCGAGTAAGGCTTCACCACCTGCATCCGATGGCAGAATCATACTGTCTGGTCGTGCGGGTAATTCAATTTTATTCAAAGCGAATTGCAACAGTTGGCCATAATCTTCAGCATCGCCAACTAAGACCGCACCCAGTAGGTGCTTGCGGTCTTCGCTAACGACGATTTTTTTGTAAACACCATCAGCTTGATTGATGTAGCTATAAGACAGCGAGCCGAGGGTATTACCGTGTGCATCACCCACCGAGGCTACGTCGACACCCATCAATTTAAGCTTGGTGCTCATATCAAAGCCGGTGAAGGTGCTGCTACCGCTATTGCTAATATGCTCAGCTGCCGCTACCGCCATCGCATTGCCTGGGGCGATCAGGCCGTAAATACGTCCGCTCCATAGTGCGACTTCACCGATGGCATAGATATCCGAGTCTGAGGTCAGGCAGTGGTCGTTGACGACAATACCGCCGCGCTCGCCGATCTCCAGCTTGCATTGACGGCCTAGTTCATCCTGTGGACGGATACCGGCAGAGAATACAATAAGGTCTGTTTCCAGTTCGTCACCATCGGCAAAGCACATTTTGTGATTACAGTTATCGCCATCAATAATTTGCTGGGTATTTTTTTGGGTGTGGACGCTAACGCCTAAGGCTTCAATCTTTCCGCGTAACATGGCGCCACCACCATCGTCGACCTGTACGGCCATCAAGCGTGGGGCAAATTCAACCACATGGGTTTTTAAACCCAGATCCATCACGGCTTTTGCGGCTTCTAGGCCTAGCAGCCCACCACCGATGACGGTTCCCACTTTGGCGTTGGCGTGTTCTGCTGCAGCGGTGATCGCGGCTAAGTCTGCAAGGGTGCGATAAACAAACGTATTCGCACGATCATGGCCAGGCACCGGTGGTACAAAGGGGAATGAGCCGGTAGCAAGAATCATCTTGTCGTACGGATAAGTTTTATTTTTATCAGAGGTTATAGTTTTTGTATCACGATCTATTGCAATGATTTTCTCGCTGGTATAAACCTCGATGTTGTTATCTTGATAGAAGCCATCGGCCACCATGTTGAGGTCTTGAGCGTTTCGAGTTTCAAACCAAGCAGTAAGATGAACGCGGTCATAAGCTGGTAATGGTTCTTCGCCAAATACCGATATATCAAACTTATTCGCTTGACCGCTTTCAACGAGCGTCTGTAAAAACTTGTGTCCTACAGGACCATTACCAATCACAACTAGACGAGTATTCATTGTATTTTCCACTTCCTATAGCCATCGACGATGGTTGCTGAATTTATACATGGGATGTTTTGCAACCTTTGTGCCAGTCGTTACGATGTTTCTAATATGGTGCGGATTTAAAATAGAAAAATACTATTTGCACATATATGGCCCGGAAAAATTTTAAAACCTTCGGAGTGCACCGCAATTGAATTTTTTTTGGTGCGTTGCAGTGCCTCTTATTAATGCTGTTCGTGGTGCATCCGCAACATTTATGTGCAAATCAATGTATAGGCATAGGTTATTATAAAAAGCTGTGACTTTGTGGTGCGCGAGTTCCTTGTGGCATAACTATTGCTCTTTTGATTTTAGTATTAATTTATTATCAGGAGTAATGTATGAGCAGTAAGCTCAATATTTTTGAATTCTCGAACCCTGCAATTCGAACGTTGCATCTAAGCTGGATGGCTTTCTTTGTTACCTTCCTTGTTTGGTTTAGTCACGCGCCTTTATTAGGCTTCATTCAAGAAGCCTTTGATTTGAGTTCGCAGCAAATAAAAGCGTTGTTGATTTTGAACGTGGCACTAACTATTCCATCGAGGATCGTGGTGGGCATGTTGGTGGACAGGTTTGGTCCGCGAATTGTGTTTAGTTTGTTACTGATGTCGGCCTCGTTTATTTGCTGGGGTTTTGCGATGGCCAGTAATTACGAGATGTTAGCGCTATTCAGATTTTTATGCGGCTTTGTCGGAGCTGGTTTTGTGATTGGTATTCGTTTGGTCGGCGAGTGGTTTCCCGCTAAACAGGTGGGCATTGCTGAAGGGATATACGGAGGTTGGGGGAATTTTGGTTCAGCCGCAGGGGCGATGTTATTGCCTTCATTGGCGTTACTTTTTGGTGGTGATGATGGTTGGCGCTATGCGATTGCGATGACCGGTTGTATCGCTTTTGTTTATAGTTTTGTTTTTTACCGTTTCGCCCGCAATACGCCGAAGGGATCAACTTACTTCAAACCAAAACGTTCTGGTGGGCTGGAAGTCACCAGTCAGGCTGATTTGTATTTTTATCTGGCGATGAATATTCCTATGTATGCCGCTCTAGCGGTTTTATGTTGGAAGCTGTCTCCAACAAATCTGGGCCTGCTTTCGGAGATGGCGACCAACAGCCTTTATGTGGTGCTGTTAGTTTTGTTTGTTGTGCAAACCAGCCAAATATGGAGAGTGAATGAAGAGCATCTAAGGCAGGGGGTGGCGGATATTGATAAATATAAATTCAAGCAAGTGGCAATTTTAAATTGGTCTTACTTTGTCACCTTCGGTTCTGAGCTTGCGGTTGTATCAATGCTGCCATTATTTTTTATGGAAACATTTGAGTTGAATGCGGTTACCGCAGGTTTATTAGCTTCAGGTTTTGCCTTTATGAATTTGGTGGCGCGCCCTGGTGGCGGCTGGTTAAGCGATAAATTTGGGCGCAAGAAAACCTTATCGATTTTGATTTGCGGATTGGCTGTGGGTTATTTGGTCTTGAGCCAAATTGATAGTCAGTGGTGGGTGCCATTAGCTGTTGTGGCTACTATGTGTTGTTCGTTCTTTGTGCAGGCTGGTGAGGGAGCGGTGTTTGCGATGGTACCTCTGGTAAAACGTCGGATGACCGGTCAGGTTGCTGGTATGGCAGGGGCTTACGGTAATGTCGGTGGGGTGACGTTTCTCACCATACTATCGTTTGTGGATTCTTCGACATTCTTTATGGCGATAGCTGTAGCGGCGGCTGTATGCTTCGTATTAGTTCAGTTTTTGGATGAGCCCGGTGGTCATATGGCAGAAGTTATGGCTGACGGCACTGTTGAGTTAATTGATCTGAGTTAGATGAACGCTGTTGCGCCAAGTTATACTCAACGCTCGATTAGTTTTTCGCTGGGGTTTCTAAGGACCGCTAGATATGAGTGAGCCGGTATTACATCTGCAAAATATGCTGCAATTGACAGTCGGTCAGGCCAGCAGCGCCGGGCTGAAAGCAGAGAATGAAGATGCTATTGGTATTAGAATCCCCGAAGCTAATTTAATGACCACTAAGGGTGCGGTGGCAGCGATTGCGGATGGTGTTAGTGCCGCGGAGGCTGGTAGAGAGGCTAGCGAAACCTGCGTGCATAATTTTTTATCGGATTATTACGCCACGCCAGAGTCGTGGACGGTAAAAAGTTCTGCACAGAAAGTACTGACGGCATTGAATCGCTGGCTATTTAGTCAGAGCCAACGCTTCACTGATGAGCGCAAGGGTTATCTCACCACGTTGAGTGTGGTTGTATTTAAATCGCATCAGGCCCATCTGTTTCATGTTGGCGACAGCCGTATTTATCGGCTGAGAGCCAAAGCGCTGGAACAATTGACGCGGGATCATGCGCTGGCTATATCTGATCGTCAATCTTATCTGACTCGGGCTATGGGCTTGGATACCAAACTGGATATTGATTACCGGCTGCTTAATCTGGAGCGGGGCGATGTGTTTATCTTAACTACCGACGGTATTCATGATTTTGTCAGTAGCCAAGCAATATTTGCCACTATTGATAATCATATTGATGACTTTGATCGTGCTTGCAAGCAATTGATTAAATTAGCCTTACAGCAAGGCAGTGATGACAATCTGAGTTGTCAGTTGCTACGTATCGACCAGTTGCCTGACGAACAAGTGAACGATGTGGTGTCAAAGTTAACCGCTTTGCCGTTCCCGCCTTTTTTGAAAAAAGGGATGGTGTTGGATGGCTATAAAATACTGCGCGAGATTTATGCCAGTGCCCGCAGTCAATTATATTTGGTGCAGGATGTTGAAAGCGGTCAGCGTTATTGCATGAAAACGCCTTCAGTTAATTTTGATGATGACCCTGCTTATATCGAACGTTTTGTCATGGAGAGTTGGATTGGCAGTCGCATCAATAATGTCCATGTGGTAAAAGTGGTTGATCCCGGCAAGAAGAAAAGTTGCCTGTATTATCTCACTGAATATATCGATGGCTTGCCGTTGAGCCAGTGGATCAAAGAGAACCCCCGCCCAGCGGTGCAGGAAGTGGTTTATCTGGTTGATCAAATCGCCAAAGGTTTACGCGCCTTTCATCGCAAAGAAACCCTGCATCAGGATATCAAGCCCGATAATATTCTGATTGATAAGCGTGGTGTGGTTAAGATTATTGATTTTGGTGCGTGTTTTGTTGCGGGCTTGGCTGAGATAGAGAACCCTATCGTCAAAGATATTGCTCTGGGTACAGCGGGTTATTCTGCGCCTGAGCATATTATGAAAAAGCGTCCGGCTTATCAGTCGGATATTTTTTCACTAGCTGTAGTCACTTATGAAATGCTTACCGGAAAATTACCCTTTGATGGCAAGTTAGAATATTGCCGTACCCCGGCAGACTTTCTCCGTACTAAATACACCCCTAGTTACCAAATCAACCCGCTGATTCCGGTGTGGATTGATGGCGCCTTAAAAAAATCACTGCGCTACAGCCCTGAGCGCAGGCATCAGGAGGTTGATGAATTTGTTTACGAATTGCAGCATCCTAATGAAAAATATCTGGAGCAAGGGTTTCGGCCTTTGACTGAGCGCAACCCATTATTATTTTGGAAAATAATCACAGTTGCATTGGCGCTGACACAGTTGCTGAGTTTGTATTATTTATGGCGTTGAATAATTTTTGATTAACGAGGTGTGTATGTCGCTAATAGGGCGGCTATTAAGCGAGCTGTTATTCGTAGAGAAGTATAAATTAACAGGGAGGAGCTTAACCGGCCGTAGCAGCATAGCTTGCAGCAGCCGGTTAGGATCATACTAAGATGACTTACAGTGCCGCTAAAATCGCATCTGCCGCACTGGCTTCGATAGCTTTGCTATCAACACCTAGATAGGTGATAACACCGTTATCAACAATCATTGCGTAGCGCATGCTACGGATGCCTAGGCCAAAGCCAGATCCATCCAGCTCAAGACCCAGGGCCTTGGCGTATTCGCCATTGCCATCTGCGGCCATGATAAGCTCTTCAGCATTTTGGTTTTTGCCCCAGGCATCCATAACAAAGACATCGTTTACTGCAGTGCAGATAATGCTATCAACACCAGCGGCTTTAATTTTATCGGCATTGACGACAAAGCCCGGTAAATGGGTCACTGAGCAGCCAGGGGTAAAGGCGCCTGGTACGGCGAACATGACCACTTTTTTGCCATCAAATAATTCGGCAGTGGTTACATCTTTAGGGCCTTCGGAACCCATAATTTTAAAAGTACCGGCGGGAAGTTTGTCTCCAGTTTTAACGGTCATATCATTCTCCTGATAAAAAGTAAGGGGATTTGTATCTGTTGTTAGTTGACGATAGTAGCAGAATAAAAACTAAAGACACAGCTAAGAGAGCGACGGAATAAAACTGGCTTAGTAGGTATTTAGGGGGATTTCTTCTAAGCCAGTTTTAGTCATGTTTGGGCTGAGTGGAGCTTGCTTAAGGTTATCTTGCCAGCCGCGGGTTGGTACTTGTTTCGTCAGAACGAGCAAAAATAATGGGGCCCATTGGGTTGACCGCTAAAACCGGTGGATCAAGATCCACCCTGCGGTATTTTTAACCAAAGGTTTGCCCCGGGTAGTTCATTTGCAGGCGTTTTTTTGACCTAAACTCAGCGTCATTCAAGTTTGGGTTATTTCTTTTTGTTTTTTGCGGCCTCGGCAAACAGCTGTGCAAAGGTGCCCTGTTGCTGTGCTTTGGGTGGATTGTTTTTGCTGGCATGGTTTTTATTGAAACGTTTGCCGTTATCGCTGGTTTTTTCGCCGCGTTGCTGCTGCTCTACCTTGTCGTTTAAACGCATGGTTAGGGCAATTCGCTTGCGCTCGCTGTCGACTTCTATAACCTTGACCTTCACTGTGTCGCCGGCCTTAACGACAGTACGGGGGTCTTTAACAAAGGTATCAGACAGTGCCGAGATATGCACCAGGCCATCTTGATGTACGCCAATATCAACAAAAGCACCAAAGTTGGTGACGTTGGTAACCGTGCCTTCCAGAATCATATCGGGGACCAGATCCGATATTTTTTCTACGCCTTCTTTAAAGGTTGCTGTTTTGAATTCGGGACGAGGGTCGCGACCGGGTTTGTCCAGTTCGCTAATGATATCGGTGACAGTAGGCAAGCCGAAGATGTCGTTGGTAAAGTCTTCGGGGCTCAATGATTTTAAAAATGCACTATCGCCAATAATATTTTCAATGCTGCGTTGATTTTTGCTACTTATGGCTTCGACCACTTGATAGCTCTCTGGGTGGACAGCAGAAGAGTCTAATGGATTGTCGCCATTCATGATTCTTAAAAATCCAGCCGCCTGTTCAAAGGTTTTATCGCCAAAACGTTTTACTGCTTTTAAATCTTTGCGGCTTTTGAAAGAACCCTGCTGATCACGTAGCTCGACAATATTGTTGGCAATGGTTTGGTTGAGACCGGATACGCGGTTTAATAATGCTACCGATGCAGTATTCACATCAACGCCTACGCTGTTTA
Organism: Spongiibacteraceae bacterium; assembly: GCA_041677245.1. Classification (GTDB taxonomy): domain Bacteria; phylum Pseudomonadota; class Gammaproteobacteria; order Pseudomonadales; family Dasaniaceae; genus Oceanicoccus. The sequence goes on from JBAYQJ010000017.1 coordinate 16,912, forward strand.
CGCAATCCTCTACCACTGCGTCAAGTGAACGTGCCAGCTGTGTTTGTGATACGTCGTGCTGGTATTGACCAACGCCAATGGATTTTGGGTCGAGTTTTACTAATTCTGCCAGTGGATCCTGCAGGCGGTGCGCAATGGAAATAGCGCCGCGAATAGTTACGTCTAAATCAGGGTATTCTTTGGAGGCATATTCGGAAGCCGAATAGATCGAGGCGCCAGCTTCGTTGACCAGTACTTTTTTCAGGTTTAAGTCGGGGTTGTCTTTGATAATATCGCCGACAAATTTATCTGTTTCGCGGCTGGCTGTGCCGTTACCGATGGCTATCAGTTCGACATTGTGTTGTTTGACCAGTTTGAGAATGATCGCAGCCGATTCAGCAATTTTATTTTGCGGTGGAGTTGGATAAATAGCACAGTGATCCAGCACTTTGCCATTGCCGTCGACCACCGCGACTTTAACACCGGTACGCAGACCTGGATCCAGGCCAATAGTGGCTTTGGGGCCAGCAGGCGCTGCCAGTAATAAATCTTTTAAGTTACCTGCGAATACTTTGATAGCCTCTACTTCTGCGCTCTCTTTGAGTTGGCTCATCAAATCTGTTTCGATATGAGTGTAGAGTTTAATACGCCAAGTCCAGCGTACCACCTCTTTTAGCCATTTATCACCGGCGCGCTGCTGATCTTTAATATCCCAGTGTTCGGCGATCATGATTTCGCAGGGGTGGGTGCTGATTTTATCTTCGGCATCGCCAACAACAATGGAGATACTGAGTATGCCTTCGTTACGACCGCGAAACATCGCTAATGCGCGATGGGAAGGAACTTGGTTGATGGGCTCGTCGTGCTCAAAATAATCACTGAACTTGCTGCCCTCCTGCTCCTTGCCCGCTACCATCCGGGCAGATATTTTACCTTCTTGCCATAAATAGTTGCGCAGCTTAAGTAATAAATTGGCATCTTCGCTAAAACGCTCCATTAAAATATATTTTGCGCCATCTAAAGCTGCCTTGATGTCGGCTACGCCCAGCTCGGCGTTAATGTAGTTGGCGGCCTCTTGCTCAGGGTCTAGGCATGGATCCTTGTATAAGGCATCAGCTAATGGCTCAAGCCCTGCTTCAATGGCGATTTGACCTTTGGTGCGGCGCTTGGGCTTGTAGGGCAGGTATAAATCTTCCAGCCGGTTTTTAGTATCGGCGCTGCGTATTTCTGCTTCAAGCTTCGGGGTGAGCTTTTCTTGCTCGGCTATACTTTTTAAAATAGTTTCGCGACGATCTTCCAGCTCGCGTAAATAGCGCAAGCGCTCTTCGAGGCTGCGCATCTGTGAATCGTCGAGCCCGCCGGTGACTTCTTTTCGATAACGAGAGATAAAGGGTACGGTCGCACCTTCATCAAGTAATGCGACAGCGGCTTCAATTTGCGCTTTATTGACACCCAGCTCGTCGGCAATGAGTTTAGCAATATAGGTGGAGATATTGCGGGTGGTATGGCTGGCAGTGTTGCTCATGGCAGTATTGCTCATAGTATTTAGACTTGGTGATGGTTTTTTTGGAGCGTCATTATGCTTAAACCTGCGCTAAGTTGGCAGCTTGTGGTGAGATAAATTTTTTGCTAGGGCTTGTGCGCAAGATTGCTTGTTTGTTAATCAGTTACACCGAAACCATATTCATGGTAGTGGCGTATATCAATGCCGAAGGCGTCATCGGAGAGTAAGTGCCTAATCTTTAACGGCTTGCCGCTATTATCGGTGGTCGCGTTGTTGAGGTTGATAAAGCGCTCGGCACAAATTTTCTTTTGACTGTCCCTGACGATGAGTATGCTGGGTGCGTTACGTAGTTCGGCCGGGGTAGGCAAAACAATACCGACTTCGCCGCTACTGAGTTGAGCTACGCTGCCGGCTGGATACAGACCAATACACTCAACAAAGCGGTCGACTAAATCAGGGTCATAATGGCTGCCTTTAGCGCCAATGAGAATTCGCAGCGCTTCGATAGAGGGTCTTGCCGGGCTGTAAACGCGTTCGCTGCTAATGGCATCATAGGTGTCGGCAATGGCGACAATGCGAGTGAAGTAAGAGATTTTATCGTCGGTTAAACCTCTGGGGTAACCACGACCATTGATGCGTTCATGATGGCTGTGGGCAACGTTGGCTGCTTCGGGGCTGATATCGGTTTTTCCCTTTAATATATCGTAGCCTTTAACGGTATGGGACTTCATGATCTCAAATTCGTCGTCGTTGAAGGCGCCCTCTTTATTTAGGATTTCGAGTGGAATCTCGGCTTTGCCCATATCGTGGAGCATGCCGCATAAGCCTACATGCTCCAGCTCTGCAGGCGAAAGGCCCTCGGCACGACCTAGAATGATGGATAGCAGGCCGACATTAAAGCTATGGCGAGCAGTATATTCATCGACATCTTTTAATAGTCCCAGCCAGATCATTGCTTCCTGATTGGCAATGACACTATCAACGCATTGTTTGACGGCTTTTTTAGCCACAGAGGTATCAAAGTCTTGCCCCAAGCGCAGGCTTTTCAGTAAACCGTTGACCACGTTTTTGGCTTGGCGATAAGTATTCTTTGCTTGTGGCAATGCTTGCTGAAAAGTTTGAGTGTTGGTATAGCGGTGACGTTTTGGCGGTGGTCCACTGTTTGGTTGTTTCGCTTTAGTGGCAACATAAACATACTCACAGCAAGCTTGTAGTTGTTGAAGTTGTTGCTCGCTACTGATGCGAAAACCGTGAATAGTGAAGGGCGACTCTATCCATGGACGGTCGAGTTCCACAACTTTCATACCGATTTTAAGCCGGTCACAAGTAATTCGAGCGGGGGGTGGGAGATGAGTCAAATCAGGGTATTCTCTTCCATGGTGATAATCAATAAAGTTAGCGTATCTACTTATTAGTATAGACTTTAAATCAATTTATGTTGGCTGCTGTTATGGTATTTTTACCAGCATGAGCTGTATTTGGATGAAAAAAGGGGCGCTTGGTTAAAAGCGCCCCTTTTATGTGTCTACTTACTGTTGTTATACGGATTAATTAAGCCTGTGGGCCTGCTTGGATGATCGCTTCGGAAACATCGAACTTTTTGATGTTTTCCTGGAACAGTTTAGCCAGCTTCGATGCTTGCTCGTTATAGGCCGCTTCGTCGCCCCATGCTTTTAGTGGGTTGAGGTATTTATCATCAACCCCGGGGATCGAGGTTGGGATATCCAGGTTCAGGGCATCCAGATGCTCAGTGGCAACGTTGAGCAGGGCACCGCTTTGAGCGGCGGTCACTACGGCGCGGGTAACTGGGATAGGGAAGCGTGAGCCTTTACCGTCAGCGCCTGAGCCACCAGTCCAGCCGGTGTTGATTAGATAGACCCGTGAGTCGAAGTCCTCAATGCGCTTCATCAGTAGCTCTGCGTATTCGCCAGCAGGACGAGGCATAAAAGGCGCGCCAAAACAGGTAGAAAAGGTGGGGTGAATGCCAGCTTCGGCGCCCATCTCAGTTGAGCCTACACGCGCGGTGTAACCAGACAGGAAGTGAAAGGCTGCGGCTTCTTTAGACAGGATAGAGACCGGTGGTAATACCCCAGAAACATCACAGGTCAGGAAAATAACGGTTTTAGGTTCACCTGCGGCATTAGCGACGATGCGCTTTTCAACGTGCTCTAGCGGGTAGGAGCAGCGACCATTTTCACTCAGTGATAGATCGTCATAATCGGCAGTGCGCTTTTCATCAATAACAATGTTTTCTACGATGGCACCAAAGCGAATAGCGTCCCAGATAATAGGTTCGTTTTTCTGGCTCAGGTTGATAGTTTTAGCGTAGCAGCCACCCTCAATATTAAATACCGCACCTTTTGCCCAGCCGTGCTCATCGTCACCGATCAGGTAGCAGGCAGGGTCAGCGGATAAGGTGGTCTTGCCGGTGCCTGACAGGCCGAAGAACAAGGTGGTGTTACCAGCTTCATCTACGTTGGCCGAGCAGTGCATTGGCAGTACGTCTTTTTCTGGTAACAGGAAGTTTTGTACCGAGAACATGGCTTTTTTCATTTCGCCGGCGTAACGCATGCCTGCCAATAACACTTTACGCTGAGCGAAGTTGATCAGTACCACGCCGTCGGAGTTGGTGCCGTCGCGCTCGGGAACACACTCAAAGCTAGCAACGTTGAGAATAGTCCACTCTTCTTTAGATTTTGGATTGTACTTCTCTGGACGAATAAACATGGTGTGGGCAAACAGGCCCCGCCAGGCAGTTTCTGTGTTTACTTGAACAGGAATATAGTGCTCGTCGTGAGCTGCCACATGCAATGTTGATACAAAGCGGTCTTTCTGCGAGAGATAATCTTCAACCCGGTTCCATAGCGCGTCGAATTTTTCGGCGTCAAAGGGGCGGTTTACTGAGCCCCAGTCGATCGCGTCGGCGGTGGATGGCTCTTTGACAATAAAGCGGTCCGCAGGAGAGCGGCCAGTACGTTTGCCAGTGGTTACGTAAAGCGCGCCGGTATCAGTTAATTGACCTTCTTCGCGTTTTAACGCTTCTTCAATTAATGCGGGAGCGGACAAATTAGTATATGTGGTCATACTCGTTAACATTCCTGTTTGGTAGCCTTCGTATGGCTGCTACTAGCTTTGAAATTTGATTAAAAGGACAAAGCCCGCCGAGGGCAGCCTTGTAGGGGAGGGCATTATGGCAAATATTCATGTAGGAGGCTAACCCTGATCGGTAGTTTTTAGTGTGGTTTGCAAGTAATTTAACTACATTTAAACCAGAGGTAGAGTCGACTAAGCGGGTTAGCGATCGAGGTTGATAGCCGCCTTTTGACTATTTTAGCTATATTTTTGCCGTTGTTTAAAAAGTAGTAAAACTACAAGGCGACAAAATATCAATATAGGGCGCGCCTTAGTGAAGCGTTGGTTGAAACAGTACTTCAAGATCTTGGTGGTTAAAATGATAGTGCTGGTGGCAAAACTCACAATTGATGTCAATGCTGCCTTGTTCGAGCAAAATTTCTTCAAGCTCCTCCTTGCCGAGGGTGTGCAGGGCGCTAAGTGTGCGATTGCGCGAGCAGCTGCATTGAAAGTGCAGTGGGCTGGGCTCAAATAGCCGTACCTGTTCCTGGTGATAGAGCCGGTGCAGAATGGCTTCGAAGGGCAGCGATAGCAACTCCGATGGCGTTAGAGTATCGGCCAGTGTGGTCAGGTGTTGCCATTGCTCTTGTCGCAGCTCGGGATTGATAGCGTGACTGGACGGTAGTTCTTGTAACAGCATTCCCGCGCATTGTTGGCCGTTACTACTTAGCCATATACGGGTAGATAGCTGTTCGCTCTGCTGGAAGTAGCCTTCAAGGCATTGGGCCAGGTTGGCTCCATCTAGTGACACAATACCTTGGTAGCGGTTGCCGTGCTTGGGGTCAATGGTAATGCTAAGTACGCCGTTGGCCAGTAGCACGGCAAAATCATCGCTGCTGGCATCATCGGCGCTGCGCGCAATGCCCCGTAAGCTACGGTCTGAGTTTGCTTCGGCCATAATGATTGGGATTTGACCGTCGCTACGAGCCTGTAGCGTTATTGTTCCTTCAAATTTTAATGTGGCGCTCATTAAGGCCACGGCAGCAAGGAACTCTCCCAGTAAGTGAGCAACCACTTCTGGATATTGATGGCCACCCAGTACATCCTGATAGGTTTGCTCCAGGCAGGTGAGCTCGCCGCGGATGTCAGTGTCATCGAAGATAAAACGTTGTAATTGGTCTTTGCTAGTCATAGGCGGGGATTATAGTGCTGAGTGTACGCAGAGGCGAGCACGATTTAATGAATTGTTTGAGTCAATTGCAATTAGCGAGTGATGAGCTGCGTGGTGCTTACTCTTGCTGCTTTTGCTTGAAACGATGAATTTGGCGGCGTTGTTTTTTATTGGGGCGTTCAGGGCGGAGCAGATCTAGGCCATTCAGGGCTTTGCGCTGGTTGGCGGCAACTGCTCTTTTTTCGATACTGCTAGTGGTTTCTTGGTATAACAGCTGTGCCTCTGGTGCGCCGCGTCGTTGGTCACTGAGGGCTAAAATCTCGACTTCTTTTTCGTCCCAGCCAAGCCGAATAGTCAGTTTGGCGCCGAGTTCAACATCTTTGCTGACTTTGCTACGGGTGCCATTGTAATGAACTTTCCCCCCTTCGATAGCCTGTTTGGCAAGGCTGCGGGTTTTAAAAAAACGCGCAGCCCAGAGCCATTTGTCCAGGCGAATTTTGCCGGTAGAGACCTTGCTGTTTGTTGGTGCGCGGTTATTGCTCATTGCCAGCTCCACAGAAGTCGATGTGGCTAATGGGCATGATCTCGTCAAAGTGTAAAATCGCAGGAAACTCGGTGTGCTCGCGTTGGGTTTGTTTGCTATCAGGTTGCAATAACGTTAGCAGGTGTTTAATACCAAACTGCTGAGCTGCATTTAATACGCTGGCAGTGTCGTCAATTAACAGGGTCGTCTGTGGATCAAACGAGTGATTTATCTGTAGTTGTTGCCAAAACTGCGGCTGTTCTTTAGGAGCGCGAAAGTCGTGGGAGCTAATCAGCTCATCGAATAAAGGGCCTAGGCCGGTGCGGTCCATTTTAAGCTCGAGGCTGTGACGATGAGCGTTGGTAACCAGCATGATATGTTTATTGCTGTGTTTTAGTTGCTGTAAAAAATCGACTACATGGGGGCGTATACTGATCAAATGTTGCACTTCGCGCTTCAAGGCGGGAATATCCAGCTGTAAATGTTCGGACCAATAATCAAGGCAGTACCAGTTTAGGGTACCGCGAATCTCTTCAAAACGAGCGTTTAATTGCTGGTGGGCCTGTTGTTGGTCTTGTTGGTGGATCTCTGCGTAGCGGCGGGGTAAATAGTGAACCCAAAAGAAATTATCGAAATAAAGATCGAGCAGGGTGCCGTCCATATCCAGCATAACAGTGTTAATTTGTTGCCAATTGACCATGCGATTACAGCTTTGTAAGAGTTGAGGTAGGAGTATGAAGGTCGAGGCTGCATTTGTTAAGCCGGATCGGTGGGAAATACTACTAACTCAAGGCGGGTCTCGCCGTGATTCGAATTTTAACTCAAACTACAGCGTGGGCAAGTGGCTGTTTGCTAGGTGTGAATTAATTAAGGTCTGTCGATGGATTTAAACAAAGTGTTAGCGGATGAGGTGATAGCTGTGAGTCAGTGGGACAGGCTTTGTGATGCTCAGTTGCTGGTACCGGCGTTATGTCGGCTATGTGCGCAGGCGGCAGCAGCGATTGTTGAGGTGTATCAGTCCGCCGAGGATATTGTTTTTGAGCAAAAAATTGATCGCTCACCGGTGACGCTGGCGGATAAAAAAGCCCATGCAATTATCATAGAAGGCTTGGCAGCCCTGCCTCTGCAGTGGCCAGTATTGTCAGAGGAGCAGGATGATATCGATTTTGAACTGCGTCGCCAATGGCCTCGTTATTGGTTGGTAGACCCTCTGGATGGTACCCGTGAGTTTTTGGATCGCAATGGCGAATTCACTATCAATATTGCGTTAATAGAGCGGGGGGTGGCGGTGCTCGGGGTGGTCTATGTGCCTTTGAGTGATCAGGCCTATATTGGTATCCCCGCGGATAACTATGCGGTTAAGGTAGAGGCTGGGCGTAGTTATCCATTGCCTTTGCAGGAGCAGGCATATAACCATCGTGTTGATAGCCGTATGCTGCGGGTGCTAACCAGTAGTCGTGATAATGGCGATGAGCTGCAGGGCTTTATCACGGCTATGCAGCAGCATTTTGACGAGGTGATCTGGGTAAAGGTAGGTAGCGCATTGAAGTTTTGCCTATTGGCCGAAGGGCAGGGTGATATTTACCCTCGATTTTCACCTTGCAGTGAGTGGGATACGGCTGCTGGGCAGGCGGTGCTTGAGGCAGCCGGAGGACGTTTGCTCGATATGACGTTTAAACCGCTACGCTATAATCAGAAACCTTGCCTGCTTAACTCGAACTTTTACGCGCTGGGAAATAATGATATTGATTGGCCGGTTTTACTCGCGGGGAGCAGTATCGGTTAACACCTTGGTGTTTTACAGGTATGGTTACGGTTGCTGTGGTGCCTTCTAGTGTGCAGGTGTGTTTGCTGAAGGTAGGCGGCTGTTATTATTACAGCAAAGCCCATTAATTTGGGTGGCGAGCCAATAAGGATGTTTCAATAATAAATAGGCGGCGGTAATGAATAAAATAATAAGCTCTTTGGATTTGAATCGGCCACACCCTACGCATAAGACCGCAGGCGGAGTGGCGTTGCAGGACACTCGCTTGGTTAAAGACAAGTTGCTAGAAGAGCTTGTTGAATTAGAAAAGCAGCAACAGTTGTTGGCGCAACAGGGTTGCAATATCGATTTCTCGATGCTGCAAACCTATAAAGAAATGATTCATAGTCGCAAGGCTTTTTTTAATGAGCTAAATCGATAGCCTGCTTCATTAGCGTCTATTCTTTGCCGCTTTGTTTTTGGGCTGATCGAGTTGTTGGTGTTTTTCGGTGGTGGTCACGGTTGATTCGACGGTCTCTTCATCCGCATACATTACCCTTAACCACCATGGCTGACTTTTGTAATTCTTGTTTCTGCGGGAGGTATTTCGACGATCAAGATCAGACGGTACCGTGATAATTTGCCGGCGTCGATCAGGTTTGTCTCTTCGATCATTAAACATTGAAGCAGTGCTCTTGGTAAAAATAGTATAGCTGTGCTGAAAACCCCAGGCAGGTAATGTTTGGCGTTGGTACTGTTGTGGGTGCTTTTGGCGGGGCCAAACTAATGACCTATCGTACCAGAAATAGCTATTCATTACTGTTAGGGGTTTTATGCAATATTGTTAGGGTTCGTCTATTTAGTTAGGGTCAAAAGGGCGAGCTCAACAGAGTTAAGTTGAAACCGCGCGCTGCATGGCAAAAAAACAATAGTTAGTGCTGACTAAGGCCTTGAGTGAACCACCTTTTGGCGAAGAAAAACCCAGTATGCAATCGCTGCTGGCTAAAGTTCAACCTTAATTCAGTACGCTATAGTCTACACTAGCTTATTATTTTGACTGCCTTTTTGACGTAGCAATCAGCTCTTTTTTCCAGCGTTTGCGGGCCCGTTTGACTGCATCAGGTAAAACACCAGTAGAGAAGTATTGGTGGATGACCTCCTGAGAACGAATTTTACCATTGATCTTATATCTGCGGTAACTATTGGTTTGATCTGCATCGAGTTTGCGGGATTTCACGTTATCACACCACTGGATATCGATGACGTCCTGTATCCGCTGCTGCAGTAACGGGTCTAATACGGGTACGCTGGCCTCAACCCGAAAGTCGAGATTACGGGTCATTAAGTCGGCGGATGATAGGTAGTATTTTGGCTCGCCCGCATTATGGAAAATATATACGCGAGAGTGTTCAAGAAAGCGGTCAATAATGCTGATGGCCTGAATGTTTTCCGACACCCCTTTGACGCCCGCCACTAGAGACAGCATGCCGCGGCAAATAATTCTTACCCGAACTCCAGCTGCTGAGGCGCGGTATAGCAGGCTGACAATAGAGGGGTCGACTAAGTTATTACATTTGAGGGTAATTGCGGCAGGGAGCCCAGCCTCGGCGTTGGTGATTTCTTGTTTGATCAGCCCTTCAAAGCCGCTACGGTTCGTATGTGGCGAGACCAGTAATAGCTTGTAATCATGGCGGCGATAATTGTAGGAAATAAAGTCGAAGATATTGGCTACATCCTTACCGATATCCTGATGGTGGCTCAGCAGGCTAAAATCGGTATAGCTGCGCGAGGTTTTCTCGTTAAAATTACCGGTACCTATATGGGTGTAATATTTAAGGCCGCCTTCTTGGCGGCCGATTAAGATGAGCTTGTTGTGTACTTTCAGCCCCGGCACACCAAAAATAACTTTGACCCCGCCTTCCATTAATTGTCTGGCCCAATCAATATTTGCCGCCTCGTCGAAGCGAGCTTGTAGCTCAACCACTGCGGTAACGTCTTTGTTGTTACTTTTGGCGCTGAGTAAGGCATCAACCACCCGTGAGTTATGGGCGGCGCGGTACAAGCAGATATGGATGGTTTTGACTGCAGGGTCGATGGCGGCAGTTTTTAGCAGATCAATAATGGGGTCGAAAGCGTGATAAGGAAAATTGAGTAAGATATCCTGCTCACGAATGCGGTCAAAAATATTGCCATCAAAGCCTGCGAGCTCTTCAACCTGGAGGGTTTCCAGAGGTTTAAATTCTAAATAGGCGGGCCCCACACTGGGGAAATTCATAAAGTCTTTGGCATTGTGGTAGCGGCTGCCGGGCATGATGCTGTGGTATTTGTCGAGATTCAACCGTCGGGTGAGTACGTTGAGCATGTCTTCAGGCATGGCTTGGTCATAAACAAAACGCTCAGGATCACCCAATTTTCGTTTTTTTAATGAATGCGATATTTTATCGATCAAAGTTTGGTTAATGCCGTCGCCCAGCTCTAGCTCTGCATCGCGTGTCACTTTGAAAGTGTAAGCGGCGGCGGACTCGATATCGTAAACACCTCGAAACATCTTGATCAGGCTGTGGCGGATTATGTTCTCCAGGACGATGAAGACAATACCCCGAGAGCCTTCGCGTTGAGGTATTTGAATAAAGCGCGGTAATCTATCCGTGGGGATCTCAACAATGCCGTAACGCTCGCTGCCATTGGTACAGGCTAGTCGGAATGCCAGATAAATAAGGCCGTCAGTGATCTCTGGGAAGGGGGTGCTGGGCTCAAGTATAATGGGGTCCAGCTCTGGCAGTACTTGAGTGTTGAAAATATGCGCAACTGTTGCGTCCTGCACTGGATCTAGTTTTTGTTCATTGACTAAATATATTTTTCGCTTGCGCAGTGTTTTAAGCACATCGAGGTAGGTTTGTTCGAATTGAGTTTGCAGCTTGAGTGTTGCCTGCTGGATTTGAGTCAATAAGTCTTTATGTCCTTCCTTTTCCTCGGTTGAGGATGAAAACTCAGCTAGTCGGCTGACATCGGCAACTCTGACCCGAAAATACTCGTCGAGGTTATTGGAGAAAATCCCCAGATAGCGCAACCGTTGAATCACTGGAACGGAGGGGTTCTGTGCCTCCTGTAATACTCGTTCGTTAAAAGAGAGCCAGCTAAGCTCTTTGCTCATGTAAGGTATATCAGCAGTTCCCTGGGACATAATTAACTCTAAAATACAGTTTAAGAGAAAGAATAAAATTTATTACTACGACACAACAAAGCCCCAGCGAAAAATAAATATCAGTCCGCTGATAATTATAGGGTAGCATCGCGACTGCTATGGGCGGAAAATGCATACCTGCGACAAAGTACACAGTATAGGTTGTTGTGCGCGATTAAAGACAACTTTAAGTGCTTAAAGTTACCGGTTTATGAATGTCGCTTAATATTATCGCCGAGTAACAATAGCGGCTGAAAATTTCACCTGTATATCGACTTTTTGGAGTCTCGATTGGATAACGTCAATACCAATACTTACGCGGCACTTGACCTCGGTTCTAATAGCTTTCACCTATTAATTGCTCGGTTTGAAGAGGGCAAGTTAGAGGTGATTGACCGCTACAAAGAAATGGTGCGCCTGGCTGATGGTTTGCGTGATGATGGCTCTTTATCAAAAAGTGCTATAGCGCGGGCGTTGGATTGCTTACGTCGGGTATCTGAGCGCCTGTCCTCAACCCCTAATACCTGTTTACGGGTAGTTGGCACCAACACACTGCGCACTGCCAGTAACGCTAATAGTTTTTTATCCCGTGCTGAGGAGATTTTAAAATCTCCGATTAACATTATTAGTGGTCTCGAAGAGGCCAGGTTAATTTATCTGGGCGTTGGCAATGACTTTTCGCAGGCGGAGGGCTCACGGTTAGTGATCGATATTGGTGGCGGCTCTACCGAGCTGATTATCGGTGAGCAGGGTCGGCCTAAACAGCTAGAAAGTCTGCGGATGGGCTGCGTGAGTTATGGTAAGCAGTTTTTCCCCGGTGGTTATATATCGGCAAAGACATTTCGGAAGGCAGTATTGTCGGCTCGGGAGAGAATAAGTCCAATCGGTAAACGTTTTAACCACCATAAATGGACGGTGGCCGTGGGGGCGTCTGGCACCATCCGCTCTATTGAGTTAATCCTAGAAGGTATGGGGTTGGCTAACAATCACACCATAACAGCAGATGGATTAGCTGTTATGGCTGAGGCTATGTGTGAATTTAAACATTATGATGAAATAAAATTACCGGAATTACATCCGGATCGGCGCCCGGTTTTGCCGGGGGGGCTTGCGATCTTGAAAGCTCTGTTTCAGGAGCTGGGTATTGACGAAATGCATGTTTCAAATTATGCCCTTCGCGAGGGGGTTATTCTTGATCTTGCTGGACGTTTGCATAATGTTGACGTGCGTAGTGAGACGGTTAGCTTGATGATGGCACAGTATCGCGTTGATGAATCACAGGCAGATCGGGTTGAAAGTTTAGCGGTCAATTTGCTTGAGCAAGTTCGTGATGATTTTGGTAGCGACTTTGACTGGGTGAAAAGTTTATTGCTGTGGTCTATTAAATTGCATGAAATTGGTTTGAGCATAGCCCATAGCGGTTACCACAAGCATGGTGCTTATTTGCTCGAGCATAGCGATATGCCCGGGTTTTCAAAGCAGGAACAAAAAACCATGGCTTTTTTGGTGTTGAATCATCGCAAAAAGCTAAGTTCACTGCCTGAGACTTACGGTTTCGATCCCGATTGGCGTCTAGTGCAAATAATGCGGTTAGCGTGCCTGCTAAACCGTTGTCGCGGTGAGACGGGGGAGGGGATGAATATAAAGATTCGCTTCAACGTTGATGATATTAAAATAAAAATATCAAAACAGTGGTTGTTGGATAACCCGCTGACAGCCGAATCCATAGAAGCTGAAAAAAAATTACTTCGCTCACAAAATATTAATGTTGATATTGTTAAAACGGCCTAGAGATTTAGTGCCTGCAGAGACCTTGGTTATTTTTTCACGGAAGAAATAGTATTAAGGTGATCTCGTTTAATTGCTTATGGTTCTTTTCTTTCTTCTCCCTCTTCCTTTATAAAAAAGGTGTTTAGTATTGGTTTGAACTTTTGAGAAGAAGGTTCAGATTTACAGCTGGGTATGTCAATCAATAAATCATTGGTAATAAGCAACAAGAGGTGCGTACTTATGAATATTATGAATCAGACATTTGAATATCAACGGATTGATTTACATGGAAAATCCTATCAAAACTGCAGTTTTCAGCATTGTGAACTGGTTTATGATGGTGGTCGTTCACCAACCTTCAGTGATAATGAGTTTATCGATTCTGTCTTTGTTTTCAGCGGTCCAGCGTTGCGTACCCTGTACTTTCTGGGCAATTTATATAATTCAGGCGATGGCGGGCGAGAAGTTATGGAGCAAACCATAGATGATCTTAAAAACCGCAAGATACATGGTCATGAAGTGCGTACAACAAAGCCCAGCACCGAAGATCGGAATCTGTCGGGATCGACCTTGCAGTAATTTTGTATTATGCGGGTTTGCTTATAAATAATAAGGGTGAGCCACATGGATGTGGCGAGTGAATCTAACCACAGTGGCTCGATGATTGCAGCAGGCAAAAGAAAACCCGCATTCGTTGCCAAATACGGGTTTACTTATAAATAATGGTGGCATCTTAAAATCTTGTCTTTAGGCCTATATATTATGGGGCCTTCTCGGTTAACCTTTATTTTTGTACCCCCATTTATACCCCCAAATTTCTTTTGGGCTTTTTCTATAAACTAGCATGCTACCTTTACACTTAGGTGATTTAGACTGTGTGTGCTGTTCATAACTAAATGTAGCCACTGTAGCTTATGGTGCTCTTTGAGGGTTCTTTTCGTCTAAAGCCATTCGATGGAGTAGAGTCTAAACTCCTCGCGGGCGTTGAAGCCTGCGATTAGGTCGATTCGAATACACTTGGTTTACTTAAGGAGGGGGGTGTTCCACATGCATCCTGCTATCGGCTATGGGCAACACCCCTGTTGAGCAATTAATCATTTTGAGCATCATGAGGCGCGTCACTGGACATTTGAAAAATGCAGTGACGCGCTGCTCTATCCGCATTAGGCCTAGTTATCAGAAAGATTCCTAACATGACGAAAGCATTATCAGGGTACTTTCAGTCGACTTCCTCGACAATACAACTTCCATGTGTGGCTATTGCACTCTCAATAGCAAACCAGCTCGAAAGGGCTTTTCAAGTTGACTCACGCAACCGCGATGAGCCGCTTATCACCTAGCTGTATAGATCAATAAGGAGAAGTGCCTGGCAAAAGAAAGTAATACGGTCTAAAGCGTGAAAACAAAACCGTGTCGTACCCATCTGGGGATTGGCACGGTTGGTTATGCCGTTATTCAGGCTTGAGGGAGTGGTGTCCCCTGACGTTAGCGATCGACTAATTGATTGCTTCTCTATCTACTGCGGTGGCTGGACAGTCATAAACACTGACCAAAGCTTAACACCGCACTGTTCCAGCTATAGGGCGACTGTTATGAACAGTTATCAATCTGTTCATAACGGACAAGCAACTGTTCAGAACAGTCTCTAGCAGTTATGAACAGTAAACAATCCTGACCGGATCGATTAGACACTTATGCTAGTAAGAAACACACATGAGCAGATTAGCTTACAGCCCCCAGCTACTGAGCAAATAACGTTTTTCTTTTGACTGTTACGTAGTCCATTGTCCCCTCAATTGGTGTTGAGTTAACTCAACACCAATTGAGGGGATGAATTAAAGTCGGGGGACTAAATACAATAAAGTGATAGTGCAGCAAGATAGAACTCATAGAGGGCATTAATAATAGGCTTACAACAATACAACAATACAACAATACAACAATACAACAATACAACAAAAACAAGATTTAGGTGGGTATGTTGGTTGATTTTTACACCCTCAAAAGTGCAGTGTATCTAGGGGCGGCAGGAATATAAAATGGTATAAAAAGAGTCTCGACAGCCGAGAACCCCGCAAATATCACTGATATCTACGTCGGCCTTATAAAGCAATAAGTTGCGCTGGATATTATCCGACACCAAACATGATATCCAGCACCGGCCGGCGTATGTTGAAAAAGTAGACTTGTCGCTGCAGCTGCTGTTTAATTCTGATATTAAAAGCACGGATGCGAATGTCGAAAAATAACAATACGTTAGCCTTCTATTTCGCCTCATCTAAAAAATCATAGTCGGCACTTGCCGTGGTAATCATCTTTTTAGGATATTATCTGCTGCCTGCGGGTATATGGGATTTTATCCGGGACATGCCGAAGATAAGCGTTAGTGTGCAAAGATAGTATCAGTGGATCTGATAATTCAAGAAGAATTGTGGAGTCACGTTTGAATTGTTGCAACATATGCTCACGGCCTGCCGCGGTATGGAAGTGTTGTTCAAACTCTGTGGTGAGGGTCAACCATTATTCAGCGCTGATACTTAATCGTTCAAGAATAGGGTTGTGATGGTGTTCAATGTAACCTGCTTTGTCTTCTCGAATACACCTTCCTGTGCTGTCTACTAATTCACAATAATCAACCGGGCTGTAAGCAATACCTTTGGGCATATTTTGCCTAGGGTTACCCACAAAAGGTATGAGGTTTTTTTGGTTGCTTGCCTTTAATGATTGACTGGATACGTTGTGAATACTGGTGTGCTTTGATGTTTCGGGTGTCTTGTTTATCTTGGCCCGTATGGGGTTTAAATCTACATAGGCCATGCAAGGTAATAAGGCATTATCATCAAGCAGGGCTTGGGATTTGAATCTGCCCTCCCAGAACCTACCTGTACAGTTATCTTCTTTATTGGCTTCACGGGCTTTGTAGTCATTGAGATTACGAATAAGCCAGCTGATGTCATATAAACTTTGCCGGAAAATGGTGACGGTTTCTTCTAGACTCATCATTTCACTTTTACTGAGCGTATCGGCCTCTGGCACTTTTGAGTTAACAGTATGCCTTGGTAAAACTGATGCCAGCATCTTAACACTTCTTGCATGGACAAGCTTTCAGCCAAGTCTTTGTCTACACAGCACTACATGAGTTTGATTACTCATCACCACATAGGCATAAATATCAATGGCAAGCAAAGAAGACAGAAACAGCAAACGCTCTTTAATCCACGCTCTACGATGCTTATAGCTTTGGCCGGTAAATTTATCTTCACCCGCACAAAAACGAACGACGCACATAGCGAGAAACACAATGGTAATAAGATGTATCAATTAAACTGGTTTGGCTTTTGCGTGGCTTGGGCTTGGGCATGACAGACTATCCTTGGCTGTTTGAGAAACTTAAGTTTAGTTGATGGTTATTTGTTTGCTGTTTTTTAGAGTGGGGTCATGATAAGGTCGGTTTTACGATGGGTGTCACCGTAATTTGTACCATTGGTTACTTTGTTGATGGACCAAAAAAATGAGTGGATCACTGATTGGCATTGAGTCGAGTGGAAGTCAAAGTATCGGCTTAGCTGAATCAGAGATTGCTATTCGAAAAGTCAAGATGCGTGTCCTGTTGTTTTTTTAATTTGCATAAAATCTAGGTTGTGTTGCATAATTCTTGCTAGGTATAGCAGTTGTTTTTTATTTTTAGGCTGGCGAGCTTTGAGTATAAATTGTTTAGTTATTAGTTAAGAAAGAAGCTGGTTAGCAATATATAAATAGCAACTCTAAAATCATGGAAAAATATAGCAATCAAAAAAGGAGTAGTTGTAAGTGAATGCAGTAGGGGTTGCTTGTCGCGTATTTATAGCTTTTTTACTAGTGTTTTTATTGAGTTCAGCCAGTCTTGTCCATGCAAGCTCAGAGGTTAATCCGAAAATAAATTTACTCGTTGACAGGGACTATCAATCAGACTTTTTTTCAGGAAGTTGGCTGGTTTCAACTGAAACGGAAAAAATTGAGGCGTTTATATGGCCAAATGAATACGGTAGAATCGTCGGTTATTTATTCTCACACAAAACAGGTTTTCTCTATGGAATGCGGATAGAACCTCGGCGATTACGAGGTGAGTTTTTTTTCATTTTTTCTCGAAAACAAAAATTTTACCCTACTCATGGGTCTTCAGCTTATAAAGATATCAACCGATATTTTATTGGCTATATTGTTGATAAAAACAGTTTCATACTTGAGGCAAAAGATTCGCAACTGATGTTTTTTACAGATGAGCTGGGAAGCAACAATGACGGAAAATTAGTGTTATCCCGAGCAAAAGTTTCAGATGAATTTGTTTTACAATTGAATGGGTTTCAAAATTTAAATAGTAACTTTACTCATAAATTAATCGCTCCATTAGCAATAGCTCGCTCGGAAAACCCTCAATTTCTGGTGGCTAAAAAAGTAGAAGAAATTGTTCGAGAGAATATTCGTATGAGGAAAGATAGTCCATATGAAACCATAAAAACAAGACCGATTTCTGAAATTACCCTGTCACAAATTAAAGATAACAGCCAAGAATGTAAAGCATTTAGTCGGGAAAATGGAGAGGTACTATTTACAAGGTTAGCGAATAGAAAAGATAAGAAAAGGTTTTATTTTGCTGTAGAGGGTGAAGGCGTATTTTTTTATTATCAAGGAGGGGGAGGCAGTAAGGTTGAAATGTACGACCTAGCTTCACAAAATGCTGAAACAGCTGTATTTTTGTGTGACAACCCAGCCTCTCCTAACAATAATAATTTACCAGGCGTATGCCCACTTTGTTTTTATCCTGCCGGGCGTTATCTGGACCAAGTTTATCGCGGAAATATCAGAGCTGATGAGGGCGACTACATGAGTCCGCATCTTAAGCGCAGCGCTCACGCAGAGCTTATGAACAAAATTGCCGGAGGAAAGAGGTTAAACTTAATTGAAGAGATGGTGGGCTTTTACATGTTAAATTACTCTAATAGTCCAAAGCAGTGTTTTCACCCTGGTGCCTTTGAAGTAACCAAAACCGCTAATGTGTCTGGCTACAAGATAACTGATGGACTTGGTTCGGAAGTAACCAGAGTGGATCCTTATCAGGTTAGTGATACTTATAAACTTAACAAAGAATTTAAGGAGGCATGTTCTGATATTTGTTTCAAGCATGGAACATTAATAGTTGAAGCTCAGTCCGCCTCTTTATTTGAAAGAAAAGACAGCGTCAAAAAAGAAAAAACGGCGGTTCTTGAGGTATTTGACAGCCTTGAAAAGTTTATGAGCGATTATGACTGTAATAGTGATGTTCGAAAAAAATTCGAACATAATTTATTGAAGCAATATAACCACTATAACATCCAATAATATTTATTTTTTTGAAAATTTTAAAAACCAATGGGCTCAGAGTAAATTGAAAACTGGTGTTGTTTAAATCATTAGCTATGTTTAATAGATAAGTAACCATAGGGGCCAAGGATGGCGCGACTACTTCGATTAAACCTCTCTAATGTATCGCAGCCTAGTGTTCTACGAGGAAACAACAGCAAAATAAGTACGGCCAGCATGACTACGCACAGGGCCTTGTGCAGCAAAGTTCGTATTTTCCCCTTGTCAGAGTATGGGGCACAATCTAGCCTTTTGAATAGTAGAAAATATCAATTGTTATTTAATAATTATCAAGATTCTATGAATAGTAAAAATGCCATATATTGTGAGTTATCTTTGAATGAGCTAGATCTTTCTGTTCGGATAATAAAGGCTATCCTAAATTTTGAATATGATGAGTTTTGGTGCATAACTATGTGCACTCGCGAAGAGCTAACAATGATAATTGATATATTTCAGTCGGCCAGAAATAAATTAAATGAAAATAGTGAATTAGCTCAATTAAAATTAAAATATGCACAGTACATGAATTTCACAAGAGCCCTTGGGTATGTGTGGAATTTTGACTATTTTTTTGAACAAATATTTAATGAACTTGAATTCGATGAAATAGACAAGCTTAACGAAAAAGTTCTGAGGCTTTACGCTTGGCCAGAAAAACCAATGGGGTTAGAGTAAATTGAACACCGGTATTGTTTAAATTAAAATAATCAAATAACGCGGATTCAAATCTGAAGTGCATCATCTAACCAGGTAGAAGAAAGGGCCAGCTGAAGGTAAGCTCCTACCCTTTTTCTCCGGCAAGAGATGAAGTGATGACGGGAAGTTACCAACAGCTGACTTACGAACAACGATGCCAGATTTCAGCCCTAAAGAAAAGCAAATGTACACAAAGCGTGATAGCCCAAATTATAGGTGTGAGCCAGTCAACGGTTAGCAGGGAGCTGTCTAGAAATAAAGGGGATAGAGGCTATCGTCATAAACAAGCACAGGAAAAGATCGGCGTTCAAGGTAGTTGGCACTATTTTCTTTTTAAGCAGCCACTTTTATCGGCAGCTCCTTTTGTTCTTCTGGATTTAGCGTGACCGCACCGATTGGCTCGCAATTTCTCACGCTTCTGGACCATCTATCTGGCCTCTCTGCTTTTGCAGCCTCCAGTACTTTTTTACGCTTTAACAGTAGCTCTTTATCAAGCCCTGCATGACGTTGCGCGGGCGTAACAAAGTTGAGTTTGCTATGGCGATGCTCATGGTTATACCAGCTACTGAAATTCTGTACCCAGTCACGTGCATCCGACAAACTGGAAAAACCAGAGGATGGCCATTCCGGGCGGTATTTTAGTGTCCGAAACAGTGACTCTGAGAATGGATTGTCATTGCTAACTCGGGGTCGGCTATACGACGACAATACCCCGAGCTCCTCCATTTTTGCCTTCATCGTTTGTGATTTCATCGGCGCCCCATTGTCGGAGTGCAGGACCAGGGGTGTATTAAGGCACTGCTCTCGCAGCATGCAGCGCTGTATCAATTCAGCTGCTCGCTCGCCACACTCCTGTTCGTGAACTTCATAGCCCACCATCTTCCGACTAAAGATATCTTCAAACAAATACAGATAATAAAACTGTCCTCTGACTGTCGATGCCAAATACGTAATATCCCATGACCACACCTCATTCGGTCCTCTGGCCGTATGACTTGTAGGCTTCGTGCTTTTCTTCGGCGTCTGACTTCGCCCCCGATGATTTAGCTGACCATGCTCATTTAAAATTCGGTAAAAGCTCGACTCCGATCCCAGATAGATACCCCGGTCCAGTAGCGCTGGAACAATCTGCGAGGGCGGTGAACGTGCATACTCTGGCTCGTTAGCGATATCCAAAATAGCCTGTCGCTCATCACAGCTCAACTTATTCGAAGGCTCAGGTCGCGGAACCTCAGGCCGTTGATCTGCCTGCACCTGCCCGCTGTAATACCAACGACGATACGTTCTCAAACTCACCTCAGCTTCCTCGCAAGCTACGGACAACCTGGCGCCGCTGGATCGCGCTTCATGGATTAGGCGTACAATGCTTTCGCGCTCTGGCAATGAGGTTAGCTCTCCTCGTCGTCTTCCCAGAGCGCATTGAGCTTTTTTCTCAGCACCAACAATGCCGCGGTTTCTGCGAGGGCTTTTTCCTTTCTCCGCAACTCCTTCTTTAGTGTTTTAATTTCAGCTTTATCCGCTTTGGACTGGCGCTGGCTCACCGCACTCATCGTCTCGCTGTTCAAAAACCCCTTTAGGCATTCTTGCTTCCAGCGCTGGACTTGTTCAGGGTATAACCCTTTCTCTCGGCAATACTGGCTGAGTTCAGACTCAGATAACGGCATCGTTTCAACAATCACCGTCAGCTTAGTTTCTGCGGACCAATCATCTGTGGATAACTTTTTTCCAGGCACGGGCTTTCCTAATCGTTTGGCTTTATCTCGCCAATTATAGAGGGTTTGCGCCGACACGCCCTCCTGTCTAGCAACCTCTGCCACGGTCATGTTAAGTGGGGGTAATAATTTCTTTAATATAGACTCTCTACGCTCGCTCGAATAACGGGCCATTACTTGCTCAAACCGCCCCCTGATCTCTATTGATATCTTTTTCTAAAGAGTGACAACTAGCCTGACACAGCGGGGAGGGACGATGTGATCATCTATTCTTTTGTTGCGCTCTTTCTTTTTTTCTTTGGGGATTATCCAAAGCTTGTTGGTGAGATCTATCTCTTTCCATTCCATAGATGCAACTTCATTCGGCCTTTGGAAGAGGAGTGGGGCTAGGGCTAGCATTACCCGGATGACCTGAGTGCCTTTGTACTGATCTATTTTGACTAATAATTTGCCGAACTCTACTGGGTCTATGCCTTCTGCAATTTTCTTTCGGGCAAGGTCTCGTTGTTCACGGGCTTCTGCGAGAGAGGTTTCAGGGTAGACGCCCAATGCTAGGAGCTTTTCTTTTCCGGCTATGCGATATTTTTGTCGCCAATATTTAGAGCCATTTTTTTTGATGAGCAGATAAAGGCCGCGTCCGTCCGTTAGTTTGTAATCTTTTTCCTTGGGCTTAGCTGATTTGACGGCGATTGCAGTAAGTACCATTTTAAAGCTCCTATCCGTTGGGCTTGGGTAAAATGTTGCAATTGGGGGTACATGAAATACTGAGAAGCGATGTACCCCCAGCAGTACCCCCAAATTTCATAGATTTATATGGGTGTTGCGGGATCTGCATGGATAGAGCATAAACAAAAAAGCCCCGCAGTGCGAGGCTTCTGGGACGTTTCAGGACTAGCTGAAACTATGTAATGGTGCCCGGTGGCGGAATCGAACCACCGACACGGGGATTTTCAATCCCCTGCTCTACCGACTGAGCTAACCGGGCTTGCTTGGCTAACAAATAAACACTATGGCTAGCGACAAGTGGCGCGTATTAAACAGGTTCGGCGCCATATAGTCAAGCTGTTGAATTAAGCTATTTTGCTTATTTATCGGGAGACGTTTCTGTAGGGACGAAGCCGTCGGCTTTGGCGTAATCCTCTCCTGCGATAAATTTATCCATTTCGTCCTGTAAAAACTTGCGTGCTTCTGAGTCCATCATATTGAGCTGGCGTTCGTTGATCAGCAAGGTTTGGTGGGCCTGCCACTGTTGCCATGCTTTTTTGGATAGCTGTTCATAGATGGCTTGGCCTTTGGGTCCTGGGTAGGGCGGACGATCTAAACCTTCGAGTTCTTGCTGGTATTTCTTACAAAAAACGGTGCGAGACATGCTGGCTCCTAGTTAGCTTGGTGGGTGGCGGCGGCTTAGGCGAGTTTACTCATGAGCTTTTTGGTTGGGGCGGCCAGGCCGATAGCGACAGGTTGTTGTAAGTTATACCAGAGCTGGCGGTCAGCTTCCATGATATTCGCTGAGGCTTGGGCTAGCTGTAATACTACGGGGCTGATATCGAGATGATAGTGGCTAAAAGTATGTCGATACGGCTGCCAGTGGTCGCTGTGCAAGGGCTTTTGGCCAAATTGATCGAGGCAGTATTGTTCCGCGTCTTCATCTATCGCTAATTGAGGGAATACCCATAGACCACCCCAAATACCAGACGGCGGGCGCTTTTCCAGTAAAAGTTCGCCATCGGGGTTTCTAATCATCAACATTCGGGTGGTTCGTACTGGTAAAACTTTTTTAGGCTTTTTACCGGGAAAATCGGTTTGCCTGCCTTGTTCAAAAGCCAGGCAGTCTGCGTTCAATGGGCACTCTGGGCAAGCTGGCTTTGAGCGGGTACACAGGGTGGCGCCTAAATCCATCATGGCCTGGCTGTAGTCGGCTACACGGGTGTTGGGTGTTTGCGCCTCGGCAAATTCCCATAGAGTTTTGAGTACGGCGCTTTGCCCGGGCCAGCCAGCGATGGCGCGGTGGCGAGCCAGTACGCGTTTTACGTTACCGTCGAGGATGGCGGCTGGTAATTGAAAGGCAATGGAGGTGATAGCTCCTGCGGTCGAGCGGCCAATGCCAGGCAGCTCGGTTAGTTGTGCAACGTTATTGGGGAAGTTGCCACCGTGATCGTTGCAGATAATTTTGGCTGTTTTATGCAGGTTGCGGGCGCGACTATAGTAGCCGAGCCCCGTCCATAAGTGCATAACCTGGTCGTCGCTAGCAGCGGCTAAATCATGCACCGTAGGGAAGTTGTTCATAAATTGCTGGAAGTAGGGGATAACCGTGCTGACTTGGGTTTGTTGCAGCATGATTTCTGAAACCCATACTCGGTAGGGGTTAATATTTTGCTGCCAAGGTAGGTGTTTGCGACCAAACTGATCGAACCAGTGCAGTACCCGTGAGCTGATATTGATAGATGGGTGAGGTTTGCTCATCGTATATCTGCTGAAATTAAGGGTGCAGCTGCTTTAATTGGCTTGAGAAGGGTGGTTTTATCAACAATAAAGGGCATAAGTGGGGGCTTTTTGCGGTAAATGAAATGAATAGATGTAATGCGTGCGTGCTTTTTTTATAATACTCAATTTGCAGTGCGAATGCTGCGGCTTATGTGCTTTGTTGGAGAAATACTATGGCGGGTCGTAAAGCCACCATTACTCGTAATACCTTAGAAACGCAAATTGAGGTATCTATTAATCTGGATGGTACGGGTAAGACACGGTTTGAAACCGGTGTCCCTTTTCTTGATCATATGATGGATCAAATTGCTCGTCACGGTTTGATTGACTTGGATGTTGTCGCTAAAGGTGATTTGCATATTGATGCCCACCATACTGTTGAGGATATTGGTATTAGCCTGGGTATGGCATTTAATGAGGCTGTTGGTGATAAAAAGGGCATTGTCCGCTACGGTCACTCTTACGTGCCTTTGGATGAAGCGTTGTCGCGAGTAGTTATCGATTTTTCCGGTCGTCCCGGCTTGGAGTGGCATGTGCCATTTACCCGTGGCTCAGTCGGTGGTTTTGATGTGGATTTGTTTGTGGAGTTCTTCAATGGTTTTGTTAACCACGCTAAAGTGTCGCTGCATGTCGATAACCTGCGTGGTAAAAATACTCACCACCAAGCTGAGACTATTTTTAAAGCCTTTGGCCGTGCTCTGCGCATGGCGTTAACAGCTGATGAGCGTATGCAGGGTATTATGCCCTCTACCAAGGGTACGCTGTAGTAAGTTTGTTAGGTGGTTTCTCCGCGCTGCTGGTTAATGGGGTTAATCCATAGCTGGTAGCGCTTTCTTTATAAAATCATTCATTTTAAAGGTCAGTTTTATGGCTAAAAGTACCGTTGCTGTGATTGATTATGGCATGGGGAACTTGCACTCCGTTGCCAGCGCTTTAGAGCATGTTGGGGACGGGGTTGAGATAATTGTTACCGGTGATGCGGATAAAATTATGGCAGCTGACCGGGTGGTTTTCCCTGGTGTTGGTGCTATCCGTGATTGTATGGCAGAGATTCTTCGTGCAGGTGTTGATGAGGTGGTGGCCGAAGTTGCTGCCAGCAAGCCGATGCTGGCGATTTGTGTGGGCATGCAAGCCTTGATGGATCGCAGTGAAGAAAATAATGGCGTCGATTGCCTTGGGTTGTTCTCTGGGGAAGTAAAGTTTTTTGGCAAGGAGCATAAAGATGCTGCGGGCAATAAACTAAAAGTACCGCACATGGGTTGGAATCAACTGCACCAAACCAGTAGCCATGCGCTGTGGGCGGGTATTGAGCAAGATAGCCGATTTTATTTTGTACACAGTTATTATGTACATTTAAATGATCCTGCTTTGGTGGCGGCTACCTGTGATTATGGCGTAGATATTCACGCGGCTTTGCATCGCGACAACGTTTTTGCCGTGCAATGTCACCCAGAAAAAAGTGGCACCGCTGGCCTGCAGTTATTAGGTAACTTTTTGCGCTGGGACGGCCAAAGTTAATTTACGGATGTGTCGCTAATATAGCGGCGCTGACTTATCGGATTGATGGTTTTTAATATGTTAATTATTCCTGCTATAGATTTAAAAGATGGTGCCTGTGTACGCCTGCGACAAGGTTTGATGGACGATTCAACCGTTTACGGTGATGACCCTTTGCTGATGGCTAAGCGTTGGGTTGATGCGGGTACACGACGCTTGCATTTAGTCGATTTAAACGGCGCTTTTGATGGCAAGCCAGTGAATGGCGCTGCGGTGACGGCTATTGCCAAGGCTTACCCCGATTTGCCAATACAAATTGGTGGGGGTATTCGCGATCTAAAAACCATTGAGCACTATATAAACGCAGGCGTGAGTTATTTAATTATTGGCACCAAGGCAGTTAAAGAGCCTGAGTTTGTCCGTGAGGCTTGTCGTGCATTTCCCGGCCATATCATCGTCGGGCTTGATGCTAAAGATGGCTTTGTCGCCACCGATGGCTGGGCCGAAGTCTCCACTATCAAAGCTACTGAGCTTGCCAAGCGTTTTGAGCAAGACGGGGTTGAGTCGATTGTTTATACCGACATCAGTCGTGACGGTATGATGCAAGGGGTTAATGTTGAGCAAACGGTCGCTATGGCGCGTGCCTCCAGTATCCCGGTGATTGCTTCCGGTGGTATTACTAATATGGACGATATAAAAGCGCTACAAGCGGTGGCTAATGCGGGTATTTTAGGTGCGATTACCGGCCGCGCTATTTATGAAGGCAGTCTAGATGTTGCGGAAGCGCAGCGTTACTGCGATGCTTTTAGCCAGTAATGCTGTTTGTTAGTTTTAATTTTGAAAAGCAGGTTTGAATAATGGGCTTAGCCAAACGAATTATCCCCTGTCTCGATGTTGAGAACGGCCGTGTTGTTAAGGGTGTCAATTTTGTCGATATCCGCGATGCGGGTGATCCGGTAGAAATTGCCAAGCGCTATAATGAACAGGGTGCGGATGAAATTACCTTTTTAGATATTACTGCCACCCATGAAGGTCGCGAGACAACGATACATACGGTAGAGAAAATTGCCGCTGAAGTATTTATTCCGTTAACGGTAGGTGGTGGTATTCGTACTGTTGAAGATATTCGCGTTATGCTTAATGCTGGCGCTGATAAAGTCAGTATTAATTCGGCCGCGATTAAAAATCCTGATTTTGTTAGGCAAGCCGCTGAGCGTTTTGGTTCGCAGTGTATAGTCGTTGCTATTGATGCAAAAAAAGTCAGTGCGGACGGTGAGCCTTTACGCTGGGAGATTTTTACTCATGGCGGCCGTAAGGCTACGGGTATTGATGCGATCGAGTGGGCGATTAAAATGGTGGCTAATGGTGCGGGAGAAATTCTGCTGACCAGTATGGATCAAGATGGTACTAAGGTGGGGTTTGATATCCCGCTAACTAAGGCGATTACCGATGCGGTGTCGGTGCCGGTAATTGCTTCTGGTGGGGTGGGAAATCTAGATCATCTGGTTGACGGCGTAAAGCTGGCTGGTGCAGATGCGGTACTGGCGGCGAGCATATTTCATTTTGGTGAATTTACTATCCCTGAGGCAAAGCGCTATATGGCTGAGCGCGGTATCGAGGTAAGGCTTTAGGGCGTAACTTTTTACTCAAAGCGCTTGGTGATCATGGAGTATCAGTATCGGGGTGGCGCTGCGCTTTCAGTCACCTGATTATCCAGAGCGCTAAGCAGTCAGGGCGGCGTACAGTTTAGATAAGGTCTTGGGCTCGGCCAGGGACATAAACTCGATGAAGTCTTGTAAACCCTGAGAGGCCTCCATTTTATTATCAAATGGGCCGATAGCTGCTCCTTCCCTAGTTGAAAAATACCAATCGCCTTGGATGGTATAAAACCGAGCAGAGCGCATTGGAACAGCGCCTGTTTCTCCATCTCTATTCTCTCTATGCATCATCGCGAAGACCCTACATTTTTCAATTGTGTGACGTAGCGCAAGTTTAGCTATATTTCATAGTAATAGAAAATGTTTTGAGAGTATTTTTTAACCATGGCTTAAGGTTGTCGTTTTTGTGACGCCTTAGTCGATTATTGCGTCATTTTTATAGCTTGTAGTAAGTTTTGGTGTGGGTTGTTGTCTGTGATAAACAGTGTCTGGTCGATGTTTTGTCTTTAGTTGCAGCAGCTAGTGAAGCAGGAATGAGGGCGAAACCTCTAGCAGAGAGCAGGGGTAGGGTTTGTTCTAGAAACGTTAATGTTTCTGGATAGGGGTGGCCAATAGCGACAGCGTTACCTTGTTGCTTGGCTAGCTGTAACAGCTGTTCAAATTGCTGTTCTATAGCAGCCACATCTCGTTTGTTGTCCAAAAATATATGCCTGCGCAGAGTGGGTAGCTGCTCTGTGCAGCCAGTGCTTTCTGCTACGGTTCGGGGGCTGGTACGGCTATCGATAAAATACAGTTTGCGCTGTTTCAGCTCCTGCATTAGCCAAGTCATCGGTTGGTGTAGTTGGGTGAGTAAGCTGCCGGTATGATTATTGACCCCTTGCGCATAAGGGACTGAGGCTAAGTTGCTGCGTAGAGTCTGTAAAAATTCGGTCTGATTCATTTTAGGGGTGAGTGTGCCCCGTCCGGTGGCCTGACTGCCCAGGTTGGTCATGGGGGCGTGTAATAGCACTTCTTTATGGTGTTGGTGGGCAGCTGTGGCCAGCGTTGCACTGAAGGGGCGGTGGGGCAAAATAGCATAGTTAACCGCGCCTGGTAGGGCGATAGCTCTGCGGCCGAGTTCTAAATTGTTACCCATGTCGTCAAGGATAATAACGAGGGTGCTTTGTTGTAACTGTGGTTGCAGTTGTCGCTGGTTATTGCTTGGCGGTGTATTTGCTACAGCAATACCGCTAGCACTCACATAATTAAGCAGCGCGAGGCAAAGCAGCAGCGCCTTGAGTGGCGCTCTGGGAGTTTTAGGCAGTGGTGCTGGCATGATGTTACAGGGCTTTTGAGCTGGTGGCGGCTGGCACCATGGCTTTTGCGCTGTTTTGACTAAGGATGTGTAGGCCCTTGAGTAGGTTTAGTGCTTCATACAGCTGGTTGTCATTACTGATAAGCTGGTCCGGCTGTTTGTTGTCGCGAGCTCTGCTGTCACTCTCGTCACCGTTTGAGCTGCTTAGGTGGCCTTGCAGGTCGGCTTCAGTAATACGCTCGCGGCGCTGAATGGGCTCTATTTTTGCTCTTTCAACGGTGATGTCGGGAACAATTCCCTGGGCTTGAATGGAGCGACCGCTGGGGGTGAAATAGCGTGCTGTGGTCAGTTTTATCGCATGCTTTTCTGAGAGTGGTACTACGGTTTGCACTGATCCTTTGCCAAAACTATCGGTTCCCATAATTACTGCACGGTGGTGATCTTGTAGGGCACCAGCGACAATTTCTGAGGCGGAGGCCGAACCGCCGTTAATCAATACAACAATGGGTGTGCCGTCGCTAATATCATCCGGCAGGGCTGAAAATTGCGAGTGGGAATCGGCTAGGCGACCTTCAGTATAAACAATTAGACCATCGGAAATCAGTGCGTCGGCGACGTCGACGGAGGCCTGTAATATGCCGCCCGGGTTATTGCGTAAATCGACCACCAAGCCTTTTAGTTTGCCATTTTTCTTTTGCAGCTTTGCTAAGGCTTGACGAAATTCGGTGCCAGTTTTACTTTGAAATTGAGCGATGCGGATATAGCCATAGCCGTCTTCCAGTGTTTTGTTGCGTACGCTGACAACTTTGATGGTGTCGCGGATTATGCTGATGTCGAAGGGTTGACCAAGGTTGTCACGAACAATGGTGAGTTTGATCGCGCTGCCTTTTTTGCCGCGCATCATATTGACTGCATCGTTTAATGACATGCCCTTAACGGATTTACCGTCCAGCTTGATGATTAGGTCGCCGCTTTCCAGGCCGGCTTTAGCTGCCGGAGTATCATCGATGGGGGAGACCACTTTAATAAAGCCATTTTCCATACCGACTTCTAGTCCTAGCCCACCAAATTCGCCAGTGGTATTGACCTGTAGGTCATCAAATGACTCGGCATCGAGGTAAGCCGAGTGTGGATCCAATCCGGAAAGCATACCGCGAATAGCATTTTCTAATAGGGTTTTGTCGTCAATTTCTTCCACATAGCTGAGGCGAATATGGTTGAAAACATCGGCAAAAGTACGCAGTTCGTCCAGTGGTAGCTTGCCGTTTTCTGCGTCTAACAGCTGTTCTTGCTCTTGTTGGTAGAGATCGGGAGCTTGTTCGTCAGTTTGCTCATTGCTCTGTGCATGGGATAACAGTGCCGTAGTGCTCAAGGTAATGCCGATAGCCAGCTGTAACAGTGTTGGCAACAATGTCGGTAATAATGGCTTTATCGCTATGGTCATACTGTTTTTTGCCTCATGTCATTTGCCTGCCCTGATGAAGGCAGGTCGTGCGGACACTGCTTTGATTGCTTGAGTGGAGCGGATTGTACCCTGCTTTAGGATGGCTGGGCATTAATGAGTTGCGAAGTTTGAGTAATATCACACGCGTTTGCACCAAGTGCTAGGGTCTGTGGGTTTACCGTTATGGCGGATTTCAAAATAAAGGTTGGCTTGTTGTTGTCCGCCACTATTGCCTACAGTTGCAATCACTTCGCCGGGGCTGACCCAATCACCTGTTTGCTTGATCAGGCTTTGGTTGTGAGCGTAGAGGCTCATATAGCCGTCGCCATGGTCAATAATGATCAGCAAGCCGGAGCCGCGTAACCAGTCAGAAAATACCACTCGACCATAGTGAATGGCAGATACGTGGCTACCTTCTGCTGCGGGAATAGCTAAGCCCTGCCAGTGTAGTGAGGTATCTTGCCGGCGACCACCGAAGCGGTTGCTGGGTTTACCTTTTAGCGGCCATGCGAGTTTGCCCTTCAATTTTGAGAAAGGTTGATATTCATTGGGGATGCTGATGTTGGCAATTGTTTGCTCGACAGCGGCGAGCACCCGCTCAAGGTCGGCGCGGTCTTTGTTCATTTTTTGCAGCTGTTGATCTTTGCTTTTAATCGCGGAGTTGATGGTGGCGAGATTTTGCTTGCGGGTTTGTTGGCTGGCCAATAATTTGCTGTACTCGTCGCTAAGTTGGTTTTTGGCTTGCGATAGGCTGGTAGTCTTTTCGACAATTTTTGGCTCGACGCTGTTTAGCTTGGAGATGACATCGATGTAGCTATCGATTTGCTCAGTACGGGCCTGATTAAAATAATCGTAATAGGTCAGTGCGCGGGTGACCTTTTCAGGTTTTTCCTGGTTGAGAAGGACTTTGATTTTTTTCTGGTGGCCGGTTTGGTAAGCCGCAAGAACTTGCTGTTCGATAAATTGTTGCTGCTGTTTTTTGGCGCCTTGCAGCTGATTACGCTGTTGTTGCAGCGATGCCAGTTCGGCCTGTTGCTGCCCTAGTTGCTGCTGAATCTGGCGGATTTTAGTTTGGATTTGGCCGATGTTGATTTCAGATTTTTGCAGTGAATTTTGCAGCTCTGATTGCTGGCCTTTAAATTGCTGAAGCAGTTTACGCAGGTTGCCCATTTCTGAGCTGAGTTGGTTGAGTTGTTTGCGTGTTTTGGCCTCATCATCGGCATAAGCTTGCGTGCAGCTAAGCATGGCGAACAGCATGGCTGCAAGCATCAATGCCGCACCGCGTGGTTTTGCTCGGTGATGACTGTCGATCATGTCATGTTCTCGACGAAGTGGGTTGATCGTCTTTGCGGTAAACAAAAATATTTTAATCAATGCTAAGCAAAGGCTGGCCGGTCATCTCCGCGGGCTGTTGTAAGTGCATTAATGCCAGCATAGTGGGTGCGACATCGGCTAATTTTCCGACCTCATTATGCATTGTGACAGCTTGGCCGCCGACATAAATAAAGGGTACGAGCTCAGTGGTGTGCTGGGTGTGGACTTGGTTGGAATCATAATCGAACATTTGTTCGCAGTTGCCGTGGTCGGCGGTAATCAGGCAGTCGCCACCAGCTTTTAATACTGCTTCGGTCACTTTACGAATGCTTTCATCAATCGCTTCAGCGGCTTTGATCGCTGCTTGGTAATTGCCGGTGTGACCGACCATATCACCGTTGGCATAATTACAGATAATTACATCAAATCGACCGCTGGCAATTGCTTGCTCCAATTGTCGTGTGACTTCTGGTGCGCTCATTTCAGGTTGTAAGTCGTAGGTGGCGACATCGGGAGATGGCACCAAAATACGCTCTTCACCCTGGTAGGGCTGTTCCCGACCGCCACTGAAAAAGAAGGTAACGTGTGCATATTTTTCTGTTTCAGCAATGCGCAGCTGGGTTTTCCCCATGGTCTCCATTAACTCACCAAAGCTGTTGTGCAATGTCTCCGGCGGGAAAGCGCAAGGGGCGTCAATGCTGGCAGCGTATTCAGTCGTGGTGACAAAACTGGCTAACGAAGGTGTTTTGCTGCGTTGAAACTCAGCAAAGTTGGGCTCGGTAAATGCGCGAGTAATTTCACGAGCGCGGTCAGCACGGAAGTTCATAAAGATAACTGAGTCGCCATCGGCAATTGCTGCGCCAGGTTCACCTTCAGCTTGAATTACTGAGGGGCTGACGAATTCGTCGTTTTCATCGCGCTGGTAGGCGGCGTCAAGGCCGTCGAGGGCGTTGTCGTAGCGATAAGTTGAGTTGGCCTGAGTCAACAAGTCATAGGCTTTTTGTACTCTATCCCAGCGGTTATCTCTGTCCATGGCGTAGTAGCGGCCAACTAAGGAGGCAATACGGCCGCAGCCTAGCTGGGCAAATTTATCGGTCAGTGTTTGCAGCGAGTTTTTAGCGCTGCGCGGTGGGGTGTCGCGTCCGTCGAGAAAGGCATGGACATAAACGTGTTTGGCACCGCGCTGGGCTGCCATTTCCACCATGGCAAAAATGTGTTGCTCATGGCTGTGAACGCCGCCAGCGGATAACAGGCCGAGCAAGTGCAAGGCTTTGCCGTTGGCTACGGCTTTATCGATGGCGTCGATATAAGCCGGGTTGGTGAAAAAATCGCCATCACTGATGGCTTTATCGATACGGGTGATGCTTTGGTAGACGACACGCCCCGCGCCTAGGCTCATGTGACCGACCTCTGAATTGCCCATTTGCCCTTCGGGCAGGCCTACATTCAAGCCGGAGCTGGCGATAAGTGTGCGTGGCGCTTCGGCATAGAGTCGATCCCAGGTGGGGGTGTTGGCGTTGGCGATGGCGTTATCACGGGTCTCTTCGCGGTGACCCCAGCCGTCTAAAATGAGTAGCACGAGGGGTTTTTTAGCAGCGTGGATTTCCATAGGGCGAATCTTCTAGGCAATAAATAAAATGGAGATTTAAAAACTAGCCCAATTCTACCGTGTCCTTAGCAGCTTGGCCATGGATCGCTGACGGTGTGCGCTTGGCTAGTGGAGTTAATAGTGCGAGTTGGCAGTTAGATTTCACCGTGAGAATTATTGCCGGCGCGTGTATACTGCGCGCTCAATTTTATTGATCCGCGGCTATCTGGGTTTTTATCGGGGCAATTAGTGGTCAATGAGTAAGCGTATTCAAAGAGGTGTAATCGAGCAATGGCTCAATTTTTAACGTTTTTGGCCGAGCAATGGCAATATTCAGTAGGCTTGTTGGTTTGCGTATCTCTGTTGTTTTGGAATGAATCCAAAAAAGGCGGTCCTGTTATATCGCCCCAGCAGCTGACCAATATGGTTAATCAGCAGCAAGCTCTGGTGCTGGATTTGCGTGAAAGTAAAGAGTTTGAGCAGGGGCATATCGTTAATGCGAAGAATATACCCCATGCCAAGCTGACTAGCCGGATGGCGGAGTTGGAAGCCTATCGTGATAAGCCCATTATTTTGGTGTGCAAAATGGGTCAGCACTCCAGCGCTGCAGGTAAACAGTTGCTCGCTGAAGGTTATAATCAAGTGTCACGTTTAAGTGGCGGTATCCTTGAGTGGCAAAGTTTGCAGTTGCCACTTGTATCCAAGTAAAGTGACCCAATTAATGTAGGGAGTTGTTGTCGATGTTGGATGTGTATCTCTATACCACTCGATCTTGTCCTTTTTGTGTTCAGGCCAAGCATTTACTTACAGCAAAAGGTATTGAGTTCCGTGAAATCTCAGTAGATGGCAATGCTGAGTTACGCTTGGAAATGATGAACCTCAGTGGTCGCCGTACTGTGCCGCAAATCTGGGTTGGTAAGACTCATGTAGGTGGTTGCGATGAGCTGTGGTCTCTGGAGCGTTCGGGCAGGCTTGATCAGCTGTTAGAAGCAGAAAAGAGCGTTTAATTATTTTTAATAAAACATACATTAACCCTATTCAATTAATTGAATATACGATAAGAATCTTAAGGAGTAATAATGGCTGAGAATGAGCAAGTACAACAGCAGTTTGGTGTACAGCGTATGTACGTTAAGGATGCATCTCTTGAATCGCCCTTGGGTGTTGAGGTGTTTACCAAGCAATGGCAGCCTAAGCTTAATGTCGATCTGAATACCAAAAGCAGCAAAGTCGGTGAGGAGAACTACGAAGTTGTTTTAACCGTTACTGTAACGGCAAAGCTGGATGAAGAAACGGCGTTATTAATTGAAGTGCAGCAAGCTGGCTTATTTTTGGTGAAGGGAATCGAAGGTGAAAACCTGCGCCAGGCGTTAGGCATTATGGGGCCAAGTTTGTTATTCCCTTATCTTCGTGAAGTTATCGATAGTCTTGCCGTTAAAGGTGGTTTTCCTCCAATTGGCTTACAGCCAGTCAATTTTGAAGCGTTGTACCGTCAAGCTGCCCAGCAGGCTGCAGATCAGGCAGCGCCACAGCCTGAGACAGTAAATTAAATCTGTTGTTTTGGATTAGCTATACAAATAAACACTGCGAGTAAGCTGTGTGGTGTTTATTTGTTGTTCAATTTTCCACTGCCGTTATTGTTAATCCCCGCCTTTAAATCCTAGTTGGCGCCAAGCCTCGTAGACAAAAACAGCCACTGAGTTAGAGAGATTAAGGCTTCGGCTGTTGGTCTGCATGGGTAATCTTAGGATATGTTCTTTGGGCAGTGAGTCCAGTACATCTGCAGGTAAACCGCGTGTTTCTGGCCCAAATATCAGTGCGTCCCCGGCTTCGTAGTTGGCATCGGTATGTCGATTGGAGCCTTTGGTGCTGCAAGCGTAGACTTTATTGGGTTGAGTGACGGCCAAAAAATGTTCGACGCTGGGGTGTCTGGAGACTGTAGCCCATTCGGCATAGTCCAAGCCAGCTCGTCGCAGTTTCTTATCATCGAGGTCAAAACCCAGAGGCTCAATTAAATGCAGTTGAAAGCCGGTATTGGCACAGAGCCGAATGATATTACCGGTATTGGGTGGGATTTCCGGCTGATATAGGACGATATGGAGCATGCAAGAGGCCTTGTTGATTAGGGTGACGAAGTTATAACTTCCAGCTAATAATATAGCTATTGTAATGGCTTAGTTACTCATCGTCTTCGCTATCACCGTTCAGGTCGAGTTCATTCATTTTTCGGGTTAAGGTATTTCTGCCCCAGCCCAATAATACTGCCGCGTCACGTTTGCGACCGTGGGTATGTTTCAGGGCAACATCGATCATAATTTTTTCAAAAATGGGTACGACAGTGTCCAGCAGTTTATCTTTACCCAAGCTCAGTTCTTGATCTGCCCAGCGATACAAGCTGTTCTGCCAGTTATCCTTATTATCGACTGTGCTGTCTTCGTTGATCTGTTGGTTGAGTAGCTCTGGCGGCAGGTCTTCAATGTGGATTTCGCGGCCTGAGGCCATGACGGTTATCCAGCGGCAGGTATTTTCTAATTGCCGCACATTACCGGGCCAATCCAGTTTGCACAGGTATTCCTGGCTGGTCTTGGTTAGTACTTTGGTTTCAGTATTCAGCTCTTCTGAGGCTTTGATAAAGAAGTGCTGCATCAACTTGGGAATATCTTCACGGCGGTTGCGCAGGCTGGGAATATGGATGCGAATGACATTGAGGCGATGAAATAAATCCTCACGGAAGCGTCCATCTTTGACCAGGGCTTCAAGGTCTTGGTGGGTGGCGGCAATGATTCGCACGTTAACGTTGACGGGAATATGGCCGCCTACCCGATAAAATTCACCATCGGCTAATACTCGCAGTAAGCGGGTTTGGGTTTCTGCGGGCATGTCACCGATTTCATCGAGAAAGAGTGTGCCGCCGTCAGCTTGTTCAAAGCGCCCAACTCGCAGTGCAGAGGCGCCAGTAAACGCACCTTTCTCGTGACCGAATAGTTCTGATTCCATCAGTTCTTTGGGAATAGCAGCCATATTCAAGGCAATAAATTTAGCCTGAGTGCGGGGGCTGTGTTTGTGCAGGGCGTGGGCGACTAGCTCTTTACCGGTACCAGATTCACCGTTTATCAAGACGGTGATATTAGAGTGGGATAGCCGGCCGATGGCGCGAAATACTTCCTGCATCGCTGGCGCTTCACCAATAATTTCGGTGCTGCCAATAACTTCGGTAGCGGCCACCGAGTCAACCTGGTTCTCTTTAGCGTGAGTCAGTGCTCTTTCGGTAACGGCAACTGCATCGTCAATATCAAAGGGCTTGGGTAAATATTCAAAGGCGCCACCTTGATAGGAGGCCACTGCGCTATCCAGGTCGGAATGCGCGGTGGTTATAATAACGGGCAAATCAGGGTGGCTTGCATTGATTTTGCTGAGCAACTCAAGCCCGTCTATGCCCGGCATACGGATATCGCTGATAATGGCGTCGGGTTTTTCGTTGGTTAAGCGGCGGATGATTGCTTCACCATTATCAAAGGTCTGGGTCAGAATCCCTGCTTGGTTGAGTGCTTTTTCAAGTACCCAGCGAATAGATCGGTCGTCATCAACAATCCATACTGTGTTGGCCGTACTCATTGTGCTGCTCCAGAAGTTATCGTTCTAATGGTATGTAGATGGCGAATACGGTTTTGCCTGGTTCGCTGCTGCATTCAATTAATCCATGGTGGTGGTTGATGATTGATTGGGCGATGGATAGGCCCAGCCCGGTGCCATCAGCACGACCGCTGACCATGGGTAAAAAAATCGTTTCAATAATGTCTTTAGGAATGCCGGGACCGTTGTCGCTAATATTGATATTGCACACCAGGCGGTGGCGATGAGAGCCAATGGTGAATTGGCGTAGTGTTCGGGTTTTTAGTTCGATGGTGGGATTGGCAACAGGTTTTTGGCTGCTATTGTCTAACAGGGCCTGCATGGCATTGCGTACCACATTTAAAATGGCTTGGATCAAATGTTCTTTATCACCCTTGAGTTCGGGGATACTGGGGTCGTAATCGCGAAGAATAGTGATTTGACCACAGGTTTCGGCATCAATAAGGCTTTTTACACGCTCCAGTACTTCGTGAATATTGAGTGCTTGAATGTCGAGCAGGTTATGGGAGCCAAGCATGCGGTCAACCAAGTTGCTCAGGCGGTCGGCCTCTTCAATAATAATATTGGTGTAATCGGTGAGCTCTTCGCTGGGGAGTTCTTTGGCGAGTAACTGTGCTGCGCCACGTAATCCGCCCAAGGGGTTTTTAATCTCGTGGGCCAGACCTCTAATCAGTGCCTGTGAGTTTTGTTGGGCGGCCAATAAGCCTTCTTCTCTGCTAATGCGCAATAGGCGATCAAGTGGGTGTAGTTCCATGATCAGAGAGGTAACGGTGTCTTCTTCAAAAATAGGGGTAACCGCGCAGTCTACAGTGATAGTTTGTCCGGTGGTCGCCAGCACAAGCCGTGTTTCACGCTTGGTGAAGGCGTTGATATTGTTGATGGCTGCGAGCAGGCTGGAATCGGCGTTGTCTTTTTCAAAGAACAATAGCGATATCGGCTCACCGATTACTCGATTGCCACTGACCTCTAGTAAGGCTTCAGCGGTTGAGTTGATGTAGCGGATAGATAGATCGGGGTTTACCAGCAAAATAGCCGTTTGCAGGTTACCCAAAATATCAGTTTGTAAGATGTTTGAAGTCATGGATCTGTCTGCTGCGGTATGTGGTGGAACATTTTTAGGGCGTTCCAGAAGGTTGAATGCAAAAACCAAACCATGTCTTTAAATGATGCAAATAAGAAGCTAGGTTGGGTGAAATTGCCTCTTATTGCAGCTAATAGAAGGTTTGCGTGTTATGAAAAGCATTCATAACTAAAGTTTGAGTCCGTTACATGGAATCAGTCTGGATAATTTGCACCAATTTAGAGCATATTGCGAGAACATTCTTACTTGGCTGTTTATTTTGGTGCTTGAATAGGGGCTCGTAAGAGCCCGCAGGATGGGGAGGCGTATTATTTGAGCAGGTCTATTTTCCAGGGCGATAGACAAATATTTTCACAGCTGATGACTGTTGCACCGTGTTACCCCTGTCGTCGATAACCTCGATTTGGAGTTGGTGTGGACCTCGGCTAATGCCGTCGATTTGAAAATTGCTTTTGCTAATGCTGTGTAGGGCACCGTCGATGTTTAGTTGCAGTTTATGTTCAGGTGCGAGTTTAGGGTTTACTTGTGTGCTAACGGTAAAGGCGATCAAGCCATTGGCAATGATGGCGTCATTAGCTGGGGAGTTAATCTTCAGTGTGTCATAGGCCGCGGTGCTAGGTGCTGGCGTTTTTTCGTTGGGTGCTGAAGCTTTTAAAGCCTCTGCTGCATTGGGTGATTGTATTTCGACTTTGTCGGCATTGGGCTGAGGGGTATCACTGAAGCTGACTTTGCCCTGTTTATCAACGGTTTTATAGACCTCTGTAACGTCGGCCTTGGCTGACAATACCGGGCTTATAAGGAGGGTGAGCACTAACAAACTTGAGTAGAGTTTGATTGCTGGTATTCCCATGTCGAATTCCTTTTGTTAAGCAGTTTGGGCGTGGTCGCAGTTTATGTAGCTAGATCATAATGGCGTCACGCTATAAATTGGACGTTAGGCAAAGCCGCTTTTTTAGACTGCGGCATTAGTGATAGATTCTAGCTGCTGTGTGGTGTGTTGTCCGCTACAAAAAAGCCCGCTGATGCGGGCTTTGTGAAAGAATGCTCAGTATGGCTTATACCGAGTAGTACATTTCAAACTCAACGGGGTGGGTTGTCATATTGAGCCGCTCTACTTCTTCTAGTTTCAGCTTGATATAGGCGTCTATCATATCGTCATCCATTACCCCGCCTGCTGTTAGGAATGCGCGGTCAGCGTCGAGGGCTGCTAGCGCTTGTTCCAGGCTTGAGGCTACCGTGGGAATGGCGGCCGCTTCTTCAGCGGGCAAGTCGTAAAGATCTTTGTCGGCAGGGTCGCCAGGGTGGATCTTGTTCTGAATGCCATCTAAGCCAGCCATTAACATGGAGGCAAACATCAGATAAGGGTTGGCGGTAGGGTCGCCAAAACGTACCTCAATGCGACGTGCTTTGGGGTTGGGGACAAAGGGAATGCGGATTGAAGCTGAGCGGTTGCGGGCGGAGTAGGCCAGCATGACAGGGGCCTCAAAACCAGGGACCAAACGCTTATAAGAGTTAGTTGAAGCATTGGCGAAGGCGTTGATGGCGCGGGCGTGCTTGATGATGCCGCCTATATAGAACAGTGCAGTTTCGCTGAGACCGCCATAGACATCACCGGCCATAATATTGACACCGTCTTTGCTGAGCGACTGATGTACATGCATGCCGGAACCGTTATCACCCACTAGCGGCTTGGGCATAAAGGTGGCGGTTTTGCCGTAGGCGTGAGCAATATTATGAACACAGTATTTAAAGATTTGAATCTCGTCGGCTTTTTTAACTGCGCTGTTAGGGCCAACACCGATTTCACACTGACCAGCAGTGCCTACCTCGTGGTGGTGCACTTCTATGGCAAGTCCCATCGCTTCCATTGCGTTACACATGGCGCCGCGCAGATCATGTAGAGAGTCGACTGGAGGTACGGGGAAATAGCCACCTTTAACGCCGGGGCGGTGACCAGTATTGCCATCGGGATAGCTTTTGCCAGAGGACCAGGCTGCTTCCTCGGAGGTGATAGAGTAGCTGGCGCCGCTCATGTCGATCTGCCACTTTACATCGTCAAATATAAAGAACTCGGGTTCGGGGCCGAACAAGCAGCTGTCAGCGATGCCGGTGGATTTCATATAGGCTTCGGCGCGCTCGGCGATTGAACGAGGGTCGCGGTTATAGCCCAGCATGGTGGTTGGTTCGACAATATCACAGCGCAGATTAAGAGTGTTGTCATCGGTGAAAGGGTCGATAACAGCGGTGGAATCGTCGGGCATCAATACCATGTCAGATTCGTTAATGCCTCTCCAGCCCTGGATAGATGAACCGTCAAACATTTTCCCGTCTTCGAAAAAGCCCTCGTCGATATCACTAGCGGGGAAGGTTACGTGATGTTCTTTACCCTTGGTGTCGGTGAAACGTAAGTCTACCCATCTTACATTGTGTTCTTTAATTAAGCTCAGCGTGTTCTCTGCCATAATTGAACTCCTAGTCATGGTTATTGATCAGTAAATGAATGCTGTTGAGCCGGTTACAACTAACAAAACGGGGGACTAAGTCAGACCTTCTTGCTCGCGGCGAGTTTATAATTTTAACGTTGGTACAGTGTAAACCATAAGCTATAGGCAAGAAACTACCAACATCGTGTTTCGGGCTGCTGGTTAAGCTGGGTATAATGCGCGCCATTGTCGTAGGTTGTAGCTAGCGATCATAGTTATGAATCGTAGTCATTAATCATAGTTGACGGTTACAGCCACGAGTTACAGCGCGTCGGCGTTTATAGGTTTTTGCCCGAGTGGTTATTGCAACCGGTCTGGCGATACATTGAGTAGGCTAATTGCATGCAGTTCATCGTTAAGTTTTTCCCTGAAATTACCATTAAGAGCAAGCCAGTAAGGAAGCAGTTTGTTAAGCAGCTACGTAACAATCTGCGGGTTTTGTTGCGCGCTGTTGATCCGTCGGTGGTGGTAGAGAGTGACTGGGATAAAATCGTGGTGCAGTGCTCAGACGATAAAGCGTTGCATGAGCAGTTGGTTGGTGTGCTGTCCTGTACGCCAGGCATTGCTCATTTTCTTGATGTAATGGAATTTCCCTTTGTGGATATGCACGATGCGTTTGAAAAAACACAAATGCTCTGGGGTGATCGGCTGGCGGGTAAAACCTTTGTGGTGCGCTGTAAGCGCACAGGTGCGCATGAATTTAGCTCGCATCAGCTGGAGCAATATATAGGTGGGGGTTTAAATCAGCATTGTGATAGTGCTGGTGTTGATTTACACAACCCGGATATCACTGTACGTCTTGAATTGCGGGATCAGCGGTTATTTGTTGTCAATCAGCGCCATGAGGGTTTGGGTGGTTTTCCGTTGGGCAGTCTGGATTCTGTAGTCAGTTTGATCTCCGGTGGCTTTGACTCCACCGTTTCAAGCTATTTGACAATGAAGCGCGGCATGAGGACACACTTTTGCTTTTTTAATTTGGGTGGTCGCGATCATGAGGTAGGTGTGAAGGAAGTTGCCTTGTATTTATGGATGAAATACGGGGCTTCTTCGCGGGTGAAGTTTGTCTCGGTGCCCTTTGAAGGCGTAGTGTCCGAGATATTGCGTAATGTCGATGACTCGCAAATGGGGGTGATTTTAAAGCGGATGATGATGCGGGCGGGCTCGCATGTGGCGGCACAGCTAAATGTGCAGGCGATGGTGACAGGGGAGGCGGTGGCCCAGGTCTCCAGCCAGACTTTGGCCAACCTGTCGGTAATAGACTCTGCCACTGACACCTTGGTGCTGCGTCCATTAATTGCTTCAGACAAAGAAGATATTATCCGTATCTCCAGGCAGATTGGCACTGAGGACTTTGCCGCTGTGATGCCAGAGTACTGCGGTGTTATCTCGGTAAAGCCCACTACTCGAGCTAAGCCGGAAAAGATTGTTAACGAAGAGCATAAATTCGATTTTGGGGTGTTGGAAAAAGCGCTTGCTGATGCACGTTATATCAATATTGATACCTTGGCCGATGAAGAGCTGGCGGTGCAAGAGGTTGAAATATTAAATATACCAATTCATGGTGCAGTGATTATTGATGTGCGCCATCCCAGTGAGGAAGAGCGTAAACCTTTAATCGTCGCTAATACTGAAGTACAAAAGATTCCTTTCTATGAATTACATGCAGCTTTTGTTGGCTTGGATCAGTCCAAGCCTTATTTGTTGTATTGCGATAAGGGGGTTATGAGTAAGTTGCATGCAGCGCATTTATTAGAGCAGGGCTATAACAACGTGAAGGTGTATAGACCGGCTAATGGCTGATGGGATTAATACTAAAGTTGTAAATTTTAAATTGCTCGCCTTTAGGGATAAGGGTGAGGTTGATGTGCGCTCGGCCCTCGCTAAAAGTGGCTTCAGTTTGATAATTAATTCGCTTCTCGCCTAACAGGGCCAGAGCGCTAGCCAGCTGTGAAAATTGTAATGGCTCAAGCGATTGTAGCTGGCCAAATTGACGGTAGTGGTCTAATAGCGTGCCGAGCTGTTGATCATTAAGGGTTTGCTGGGCTTCGGCAGACAGGTGTTTTTTTAAGGCGGGCTTTTCCCAGAGGCTGATATCGTTAAGCATGTTGGTCGCTATGGGAATAGCCACAGCATCATAATATTTTTTTTGTTCATTGGTATAAAAATATAGGCCAATGCAAAGAATAAGAAAAAATAAGGTAATGATACGCAAGTTAGCTGTATTCACGACGCAACATCCTCAGAGATGGATAAAGAGCGAGGCCTTATGGTAGAGCCTTTTAGCAGAGAATAAAACTGCTATCCTTGGCTTATCTTTCTCTGAGCTAATTAAGTTGAATTACACGGCTAAACCACCAGGGTTTAAGCAGCGACTGCTTAAATCATAGAGAGCTAACGGAGTTTATATGTCGGTGCTTAAAGAGCATTTTGGATCGCGGCTGGGTTTTGTGTTGGCTGCGGCAGGGTCTGCGGTTGGTATTGGTAACTTGGTGGGTTTTCCCGTTGCGGCTGCAAAAAATGGCGGCGGCGCTTTTCTGATTATTTATGCCTTTCTTGTGCTTTGTGTGTGTTTGCCGGTGATGCTGGCTGAAATATCGCTGGGCCGCAACACACAGCAATCGCCTCTAGGTGCGTATCGGACACTGTCGAAACGATCTTTCTGGTGGCAGTTGGTCGGTTGGTTGGTGTTGGTAACTCCCTATATGATCGCTGTGTTTTATATGGTGATCACGGTGTGGATATTGGGTTACCTGTGTGAGGCAGCGACTGGGCAGCTCAGTGCCTTGGCCGAACCTGAATACTTTGGCCAGTTTGTTAATAGTAATAAAATATTTGGGTATTTCGCCATAGTGGTGTTGCTGGTCAATGTGATTTTACTGGGCGGGGTAAAAAATGGTATTGAGCGCGCGGC
This sequence comes from Spongiibacteraceae bacterium, assembly GCA_041677245.1. GTDB lineage: Bacteria > Pseudomonadota > Gammaproteobacteria > Pseudomonadales > Dasaniaceae > Oceanicoccus. The sequence goes on from JBAYQJ010000017.1 coordinate 59,036, forward strand.
TAAAATAATGATGCCGGCGTTGTGTCTTATGTTGGCGGGCTTGGTCGTATTTGTACTGACATTGGATAATGCCTATGCCGGCCTGGTGTATTATTTGGTGCCGGATTTTAGCAAGATCAATGCGGCTGTCATTAATGGTGCGTTATCACAAGCCTTCTTCTCACTGTCGCTGGGTATGGGGATTATGATTACTTATGGCTCTTATATAAGCCGCCATGAAAAACTGGCTGGCTCGGCTAAGCTCGTTGCTGCAATGGATACAGCGGTGGCTTTCTTTGCTGGGCTAATGGTCATTCCAGCGATCTTTTCATTTAATCCCAATATCGATACCGCAGCGCTGAGTGATTCTTCGGTGGCGTTGATCTTTACCTTTTTGCCTAAGATTTTTTTAGCATTGCAGGCGGTCATAGGCTATGTGGGTGCTAGCGTGGTCGCCACATTATTTTTCTTGTTGGTGTTTTTTGCTGCTATCACCTCGCTGGTATCGATCACCGAAGTACCGGTTTCCAGTCTAGTGAATGAGAGGGGCTATTCGCGAGGCAGGGCCTTGTTAATATTGACGCTCACCATGGCTTTGCTCACCATCGCCTGTATTTTATCCTTTGGGAGGGTAGCGTTTTTGTCTGAATTTATGGTTTATGCGGGCCAGTCAAAGGCGTTGTTTGAAGTTATTGTGGATGTGTTTTACGAAACTATTTTACCGCTTAATGGTTTCTTGCTTTGCCTGTTTGTTATTTATCGATGGAAAAAGCAGGGGTTTAATGCTGAGTTGGAGTGTAGTGACCCAGCTTATAAAGGCTCGCTTTTGGAACGCTATGTTAATGTGTCGCTAGGTACTTTTATCCCGCTGATTTTGCTATTGATATTCATCAATACTGTACTGCTCAAATATTTTGGTATTAGCTTGATCGGTTAAATTCTGTCGTGAAGTTACCGTGCCATACCCACTGGCAGTGGCTGTTCTGAGCGAGACGCGTAAAAAAAGCGGCGTTTTATGTGGGCGCTGGCTGCCCTATTGATGTATAATCCGCCACCTTTTTGCTCATCTATCTTTATTAAAAGAATGGAGGGGCAACTTTGCCACTATATCATCCAGGTGCCCCAAGTGATCGAGAAACTCCGTAACATCGCCATTATTGCCCACGTTGACCATGGTAAGACTACCTTAGTTGATAAACTACTTTCCCAGTCTGGAACCTTAGATCGTCGTGATGAAGGCTCTGAGCGCGTGATGGATTCTAATGATCAGGAGCGAGAGCGCGGCATTACCATCCTGGCTAAAAATACCGCCATCGAATGGAATGGATACCACATTAATATCGTAGATACCCCTGGACACGCCGACTTTGGTGGTGAGGTTGAGCGGGTATTGTCGATGGTAGACTGCGTATTATTGTTGGTAGATGCTGTAGGTGGCCCCATGCCGCAAACACGTTTCGTAACCTCAAAAGCGTTTGAGCAAGGCCTTAACCCTATTGTTGTTATCAATAAAATTGACCGTCCGGGTGCCAGACCTGATTGGGTTATCGATCAAGTGTTTGATCTGTTTGATCGTTTGGGTGCTACTGACGAGCAGCTTGATTTCCCAATTATCTACGCTTCGGCGTTGAATGGTGTTGCAGGCCTGGATCCTGAAGAGATGGCGGAAGATATGACGCCGCTATTTCAAATGATAGTCGATAAAGTAAGCCCTCCGGCTGTAGAGCCCGATGGTTTGTTCCAAATGCAGATTTCTGCGCTGGATTACTCCAGCTATGTTGGTGTTATCGGTGTTGGTCGTATTACTCGTGGTAGCCTTAAGCCCAATCAGCAAGTGATTGTGGTGAGTGCTGATGGTAAAGAGCGCAAAGGCAAGGTACTCAAGGTGATGGGACATCATGGCCTTGAGCGGGTAGAAACTAACGAAGCTGAAGCGGGTGATATTGTTTGTATCACCGGTATTGATGGTCTGGGTATCTCTGATACCTTGTGTGATCCAGCCAAGGTAGAGGCGTTGCCGCCGCTGTCGGTTGATGAGCCTACTGTCAGCATGACTTTCCAGGTTAACGATTCACCGTTTGCGGGTAAAGAAGGTAAGTTTGTTACTTCGCGTAATATTAAAGATCGTTTGGATCAAGAGCTGATCCATAATGTTGCGTTGCGGGTTGAGCAGGGTGAAACGCCAGATAAATTTAAAGTGTCCGGTCGTGGTGAGTTGCATTTGTCGGTATTGATAGAAACCATGCGCCGTGAAGGTTTTGAGCTGGGTGTGTCCCGTCCAGAAGTTGTGCAGAAGCTTGTCGATGGCGTTATTCATGAGCCCTATGAGCAAGTGGTTATCGATATTGAAGAGCAGCATCAAGGCGCCATCATGGAAGAGATGGGCTTGCGTAAAGCTGAAATGACCAATATGGAGCCCGATGGTAAAGGTCGCGTTAAACTTGAGTTTATTGTGCCTTCTCGCGGATTGATTGGTTACCGCTCGCAGTTTTTAACCATGACCTCCGGCAGTGGCATCATGACCAGTATTTTTGATCATTACGGACCGATAAAAGTAGGTGAAGTTGTCAGCCGTCAAAACGGTGTAATGGTATCGATGGTTAGTGGTAAAACATCGGGTTATTCATTGTTTAACCTGCAGGAGCGTGGTCGTATGTTCTTGGGTCATGCTGTTGAGATTTACGAAGGGCAGATTATTGGTTTGCACTCGCGCGATAATGATTTGGCAGTTAACCCTACCAAGGGCAAGCAGCTGACTAACGTTCGTGCCTCTGGAACGGATGAAGCGTTGGTATTAACTACGCCGGTTAAGCATACGCTTGAACAGGCACTAGAGTTTATCGAAGATGATGAGTTGGTTGAGGTGACGCCAGAAAGTATTCGGATTCGTAAAAAGCTATTGAAAGAGAATGAGCGTAAGCGCGCAAAATAAATTATATTTTGTTCCTGGCGTTAACAACAAAGGCAGCTTTTAGCTGCCTTTGTTGTTTTTGCAATTAAGCCAGGCTTTTTGTTTAGATCTTTGCGAGTGGACCCCTGGCTGGAGTTATTATAATTTTTTCGCTGTTACCGTGCCGGTCAATCTATTAATGCTGCAGATGTGGCTGGAAGATTCTCTCAGAGGGCGAAAGGTGTGGCATCGAAGTAATCGCGCCATTCGGTGATTTTCCCCTGTTCAACTTTCAGAATACCAGCAACGCGAATACTTGCAAAAGCATTGCCCTCCGCGTCGATCAGATGATCGATACGTTCTGTCAGGACCATCTCCCCTTGTTCGGCAATGGCGATGTACTCGACATCGATACGCTGGCAGTTTTGCATGGGCTCAAAGGCTTGGAACGCTGCTTCAGCCTCTTCTGGTCCGACTGTTCGGGATAGCCCTACATTCTCCCAGACAGCACTGGGTGCCAGATAATCATGCATCGATTGAAATATTTTCTCTCTCCCTTGTGCCCAGCAGTCAAAAAAGTTGGTGACGATTCTTGTAGGTGTCATTTTTAAATCTCCTCAATTTAATGTAAGTGTCATAGGGGGGGAGGTCTTGTCGATAGCGAAGCCTGTGGTGCGTTAAGTCCTTATATCAGTGTTGGTGCTGATAATTTGGGTTGCGTATTTCCTCATGAGTTTCAGGTGTTGAGATAGCCAGCAGTTGTGTGCACAAAGCCAGTCGTGACTGTTGCTCGTAAGCCTCAATTGAAAAGTGTTGTTTGAACAAGAGGAACAGCATTCCCCATTCATGCCCCAAAATCTGATTGGAGTGCGCTTCTTTGTCAACGGTTGAAGTTAGTTGCCCTGTCTGTTCGGCGGCAGTAAGCTGGTCGTAGTAAAATTTATAGGCGTCCTTGAGGAGGACTCTCACTAGCTTGCTATCTGGGTCTGAGTTGAGCATGGATTGAATAATCGCATCGGAATACAGCGGTGTGCTCTTTACTGCCGCGACTATCCCGTCGTGCCTGGCGATGATTGATGGCACTCCGGGGCGCACCGATTGCACGAAGTTTTTGGTAATCTCTAAAAAAGATGTCGAGACAATTTTGGCCATCAGCTGATCCTTGCTGCCAAAGATGTTATATAGCGTCATCTTTGTTACGCCGGCCTCCCGTGCCAAGCGTTCCATGTTAACGTCCTGATACCCATGCTCAGAGAGGTGCTTTCGGGCAACTTGAACTATCTTTTTCTCCCGCTCTACCTGTCTGGGTGAGCGATACTTCCTTTTACCTGTCATGCGTCCGCCTGTTTTCGATTGATAGCACTTTGACTAAATGATGTAACACAGTCAACTTTTAGCTCTGCGAGTTTAAGGGATTTTCTCGGCTGATTTTAATTGACGTTAATTTTATACTTGAGTATAGTTTTGTCAAACGCAGAAAAATTGACCTTTTTTGTCAGTTACTGCTGCGGTGATGAACTTGGTATAAATAACTCAGTTAAAGGTGAGCACAATGGATCAGCAATCTAGCCCTTCACATGTTCCCGTCGACAGAGTCGTCGATTTTGATATGTATGCTCCTCCCGGAGTCGCGGAGGATTTCTTCGAAGCTTGGGGTACTCTTCAGCAGCCAGGCGTTCCCGACATTGTCTGGACTCCACGCAACGGGGGGCATTGGATCGCTACCAGAGCGGAAGTTATTAAAGAAGTACTGAGCGATTTTTCGCGATTTTCCAGCAGGAACATCCTCTTGCCTAAAAGTACCAGCGACGAGCATGATCTTATCCCTACGACGATAGATCCCCCGCAGCACCACTTTTATCGAAAAACCTTGAACAGCACGTTCGCGCCTGCGGCGGTCAATCGCATGGATGATCGTATACGTGAGATAGTAACGGATCTGATCGATCAGTTTGAGGATAAGGGGCAGTGCAACTTCACGGAGGAGTTTGCAGAGATTCTCCCCATTCGGATATTTTTATCTATGATGGATCTACCTGAGGAAGATACGCCTCAAACCAAATATTGGGCCGATCAGTTGTTGCGTCCAGACGGTTCAATCACTTTCGCGGAGGCGTTGAATAATCTGAAGCAGTACATCACGCCTTATGTTGACGAGCGGAGCGGAAAGGATGGTACGGATTTGCTGAGCAGATTGGTGAACTCTGAAATCGACGGCCGCGAGATAACTCGCGACGAAGCAATCAAATTGGCCGTTCAGGTGTTTATTGCCGGTATTGATACGGTGGTAAACCTGCTTGGGTTTGTGTTTTTGTTCCTTGCCAAAAACCCTGCGCACCGCAATCAGCTCGTCGAAGGCACAGTCCCCTTGTCTGAATCAATAGAGGAGATTCTACGTCGCTTCCCTGTGGTTTGTATCGGCCGTGAAGTGCGTGAAGACATCAATTTTCACGGCGTGACACTCAAAGCTGGTGAGATGATCGCTACTCCAACCCCCTTGGCGGGCATTGATGATCGTTTCAATTCTGAACCCAAGACAGTTGATTTTGCCAGAAAAACGAAAAATTCTCTGACATTCGGCACAGGTGCTCATATCTGCCCAGGAAAAACTCTTGCTCGCGCTGAGTTGAGAATTACGTTGGAAGAGTGGATGAAACGTATTCCTGACTTCTCGGTTGACCCAGACTCGACCGTCACCTGCACAGGAGGGATTGTTGGCGTGGTGGATAATCTTTCTCTGGTCTGGAATCGCTAACCTATTTTTGGTTGAGAGGCGTCTGGGGTTTTTGTGCTATTGGGGTTGCACTGTGCCGACCCCAAAAGAGTAATAATGTTTTCGATGGTCTGTTTGTTCTCGTTGTTACTCAAATAAGCAGCGTAAACCTCGCGATTAAAACATGGCGCATCTTCTAGCAAATATAGCCGCCCACTGTCGAGATAGGGGGCGGCTATGATTTCAGGTATATAAGCAGAGCCGCCGTGTTTTAGCAGGAACTCAAGAGCGCTGCGTCCAGTGCTGGTACATAGAGCTGGTGTCGGTAATGTGGGTAGCTGCTTGATGAGTTGAGTGTTAAATGAGTTACCCCAATCTATTTGAATATAGGGGTGCTTATTGATGTCCGCGAGCTGAGTATGTTGTTGGGTGCTGGTTAAAACCAGTGTGACAGTATCAATTCTTTCTATGCTGAGCTCTTCCACTTTGGGGCGGTCAAAGATAATAGCCATATCTAAGCTGTGTTTGAGCAGCTGTTGTGTGAGCGATGCGCGCTCCAGTACGGGCGCGCGTAGAGTGATGTCAGGGTAATGGCTATAGATGCGATGCAAATAATCTTGCAGGAATGGTTCCGCTAGGTTTACTGTGCCGCCAATGGCGATGTGTAGTGATTGCTCATTACTAGAGGATGATTGCTGTAGTGCTTGGTTCCAGGCATTGATGACTGCCTCAGCATGGGGTTTGAGGCGTTCACCCTCTGGTGTCAGGTTAATATTATTGCGGTGGCGATTGAATAAGCTGACTCCCAGTGTACTTTCCAGCTGGCGAATACGTGAGCTGACCGCCGCTTGGGTAAGGTATAAGTTGTCCGCTGCACGGCCAAAATGGCGGGTTTTCTCTATTTCTAAAAAAGTCTTGAGGAGTTCAGTTTCCATTAAATTGTGTTTACCCTTACGATAAATAACTTTTGTTTTACCACTACTAACACTATCCGCATAATCGCCGAAATTTCAACTAATCCTTGTGTGCAAAGGGTGGGCATTTATGACAATAGAAGGTTTTCAGTCTTTAGGGATCTATTACGATGATGTTAATTTCCCTAAGGGTTTTAGTAAAAGTGGCGAATTTACCATAAGCGAATCGGACTTGTTGCATAAATATGGTTCATCGTTGATGGCTCTGGAAAAAGGCACTGCTACTGCCTCCACTGATGAGGAGCTGCAGTTTGTGGCGGTTTGTCAGGGTCAGCGAGAGGCAGAGTCTAAATTAGAGCGCTTATGGCTGAAATATCGCTCTAAATGTGGCAGTAAAAAATGGATTAATGCCTTCGGCAGCGCCAAGCCGGATTTATCTGGTGAAATCGATGATTATATTGAAGATGACATCATCGATGATGACGAAGAATGATAAGTTAGTATCTGCTATATTTTGGCCTTATAGTGACGGCCGTTAATTAACGGTTTATAAGGCTGGGCTGATGCATATTGATAACAAACTGATTGTGGGTAGCGAGGAGTGGTGCTCGTTTTCCAGCCTCGCTATTCCTGCGATCAAGGCCCGGGTTGATTCTGGCGCTAAAACTTCCTCCCTACATGCTTTTAGCATTCATTCGTTTAACCGCGATGGCGAAGAATGGGTGAGTTTTGAGGTGCATCCAATTCAGCATGACCGCAAAACAACGGTTCGTTGTGAATCGCGGATTGTCGATCGTCGCTATATTAAGAGTTCCAACGGTACCCGCGAAAAACGCTACGTTATTGTCGCCCCCTTACAAATTGGCGGACATACTTGGGAGATCGAACTGACCCTTACCAACCGCGACTCCATGGGTTACCGCATGTTACTGGGGCGCGAGGCGATGCAGGGCCGGATGCTGGTTGATCCTGCGGCCAGTTTTTGCCTCGATGAGATGTCTGAGCATGAAATCAATACGCTTTATAATATTCACTCATCGACAGCCAAAGGCTTAAAGATTGGTGTGCTGGCGAGTAATCCTGATCTTTATAGCAATCGACGCTTGATGGAGGTTGGCGCCGAGCGTGGCCATGAGATGGTGTTTTTGAATATCCGGCAGTGTTATTTACGGATGGATACCGATAGCCCCGAGGTGTTTTATCGTGGTGGTCGGGTGTTGAATGATCTGGATGTGATTATTCCCCGTATCCGCTCTGACTTGACCTTCTATGGCTGCGCTTTAGTGCGACATTTCGAGAGCCTTGGTGTGTTTGTGCTGAATGCCTCGGCAGCAATTAGCCAGTGCCGTGATGCGCTATTTTCGCTGCAAGTGTTACAGCAAAATGGTCTCGACCTCCCCGTTAGTGGCTTTGCGAATATGCCCATCGATACCAATGAATTAATTGATTTGGTCGGTGGTGCTCCGCTGATTGTAAAAGCGCTTAACACGGGTCAGGGGTTGTTACAGGAGCAGCTGGTGGCTGCCACCGTACTCGCTCATACTCGCGAAGAAGCACAAAATGTGATCAATGCCATTAAGGTTGAGGGCGGTAGTGTTAATTTACTAGTGCAGGCATTTGTTGCTGAAGCCGATGGCAAAGATCTACGTTGCCTGGTGTTGGATGGCAAGGTTGTAGCTGCGATTCAGCGTACAGCGGTTGAGGGTAAGTTAGATACTCGGGTGGAAAACGGTGGCAAGGCCTCGGCGATTCAAATTACTCCTGAAGAGCAGCGGTTGGCGATAAAGGCGGCGCGCACTCTGGGACTGAAAATTGCTGGAGTAGATATTATCCGCTCCAACAAAGGGCCGTTGCTGCTAAAGGTTAATGCTTCGCCTGGCCTTGAGGGTATTGAGTCAGTGACTAAAAAGGATGTTGCCAGCGCTATCATCGATACGGTAGAGAAAAAGCTACAGCGTCTGAAAAAATCAGCCAAACTCTAGACACAGAGCCATTGTCTGCTGCTTATCAGTGCTGATGGCCACCTACGCCATGGGCATGCCCATGGGCGACTTCGTCGGCACTGGCGGCGCGCACATCGGTGATTTCAATGTCAAAGCGAATGCTTTGGCCCGCTAGCGGGTGGTTGAGGTCGACGTCGACGTTGAATTTACCCACTTTGATGATAGTGGCGGTTTGCACACCTTTATCGGTGTTGATACGCACTACTTTCCCCGCACTGAGTTTGCCTTCGTGTTTTAAGTACTTAATCGAAATACGATCGGTTTTATTGTCTTGACGCAGGCCATAGGCAAGGTGTGGCTCCAGGGTGATTTCAAAGCTGTCGCCAGCTTGTTTGCCGATCATGGCTTGCTCCAGCCCCGGTAATATATTATTCGCGCCAATCAGACATAGTGAGGGGTTGCCAGTGTGGCTACTCTCAACCTGATTTCCAGCTTGATCGAATAAATTGTAATGAAAAGTGACGGCAGTATTTTTGCTGATTTCCATGGTCGTGATAACACTCTGTAAGTGAAAGATGGCTAATGTAATTTAGGGGCGGCAATGGTACTGCCTTTGCTTTGTCTGGACAACAACTGAGCAGTCGTGCAGCTAATGGCGGCACTAATTGAAAGCACAAGCTAGCCATAGCGCAAAGGCTTGGCATTGGCAGGGCTGAGTAGGCTAAAGTAGCGACTGTTTAGCTCACCATTATCTGGATTCATCTAACTGTGGCCGATATTCTTCCTTTTAAAAAACCTACCGCCAAGCCTAAACAGAGTAATACTCTGTGTCGCAATGGTCATCACCAATGGGTGATCGATAAAAGCAAGCAATTCGATGTAAAGCAAGGGCGTTTAATTACCACCTCGGTTTGCGCTCGTTGTGGCAAGCGTAAGGTCGAACGGCGTTAGCTCAGAGGTGGTTATTTGCTTGCTCTATTGTGAGGTTTAAGCTGGTAATGCTATCGATAAGTCTGTGTAATCGTTAATTTATTGATGCCGGCTTGGTGTTAGCACTGCGGTGAAAAATGTTAATACATATAAAGGTGCAACATGATTGCTAGAGGGGTAAAAGTAGCCAAGTGGTCATTGGTAATAATGCTGGTATTGGTACTGCTACCAGAGTTGATTCGTTTTACCTTGATTCAGGCGGCTCCCAGGCTCGGTTTTGGTGAGGCGGGTATTGAAGATGTCGACTTCAATTTATTTGATGGCACGCTGGCGGTCAAAGGTCTTACCCTTAGCAGGGATGGGCAACAAAAACTTAGCTTGGCGGTGCTGGCGGTTGATCTCAGCTGGTGGCGACTGCTGCATGGGGAAATACAGTTACAGTCATTGGCTCTGGATGGCACGAAGCTCGCTGTTATTCAGTTGGACGATGGCCGCTGGGAGGTAGTCATACCGCTGGGAGCTGCTGAGGAGATAAATGAACGTGTCGACGCCACGACTGAAACGTCTGCAGCAACGTTGCCTAAGCTAACAGTAGCTAGGTTTGCGGTGAGCAATACTGAGGTTACTCTGCAAAGCGAGCTAATTAATGGGGTGTTGACGGTTGATGAACTAGTGTTGAGTGATGTGAGTAGCTGGGTTAATGAGCCGGCTACCTTGCGTTTAGATGCCCATTGGAATGATACACCTTTATTCTTTGACCTCACCGCGACGCCGCTGGATAAAACACCGAATATATATGGGCAGATAAAGCTGGATGGTTTTGATTTAACCAATGTCGCCAAGCTGCTGGGCCAGCCTTTAGAGGGACAGTTGGATGTCGATGTGACAGTGGCCGCTAGCCGCAATGAACAAGGCGCTATTGAAGTGGTTGTTGATGGCGCTGTAGCAATGCTGCAATTAGCGAGTAGCTATCAGCAGCTGACCCTCAATAGCAAGGCGCTGAGCTGGCAGGGTGATATCAAGCTTAGTCAGCTGGATGAGGTAGTGAGCTATGCAATGCAAGGTGATGTGCATTCGGTGGGCTTGTCGGTTCGCGATAATGAGCAGCAGTTGCTGCTGCTTGGCTGGAAGGACTTTAAGCTCAATCAACTCAGTCTGGATCAGGATTTAAACCTGGATATTGGGCATATAACGGTCGACGGTGCAGAGCTTAGTAATTATGGCGATGGTGAGCCCGGTCGTTTGTATACCGGTGCTATCGAGCTGAAATCACTGGCGTTGGTCAGTGGGCATGCATTGAGTGTTGATGCGATCAACCTGGTCGATGCCCAGTATGACATCGTAGTATTAGCTACAGGGCAGCTGCGTTTAGAAGAGACAATTGATCAACAGCTGGCGGCGCAGGGCTTTGTTGCGAAAAAGGGCGGTGAGGCTGATCCGGTCGCAGCGGTGGAAGATAGCGATGTGAGTGCGGCGGCATCGCCACTAACCTTGGCAATTAAAAAATTCGAAATTACCGGTGATAGCTATATCAAGCTGATCGATCAGAGGTTTGAAGAGCCATTGGTGCAGCATATACAAATTAAAAAACTCGTCGTTGAAAACCTTGATCAAGGCAAAGTAGATGCGCCGATGACGGTGACGTTGGCGGCGGCTATGGGTCAGTTTTCCAGTATGGAGCTTAAGGGTGAGCTGATGCCTTTTGGTGAGCATTTAGCATTAAACCTCAAAGGCGGGATAGAGTCGCTTGAGCTACCCGATATCTCCGGTTATAGCGAAGCGTATATGGGGTATCATTTAGTGCGGGGTCAGTACGATCATCAAATTGAGGTGGTTATTCAGGACAACCACTTCAATATGGAGAACAAACTGTTTTTACGTCAGCTGCAACTGGAAGCGGTTGACCCCAATGAGCCTCAGCCGCTTGCTCGTCAGCTTAATATGCCGCTGGGCCTGGCTTTGGATATGCTGCGTGACAGCGATGACAATATCACATTGAAGGTGCCCATCGAAGGCCGGCTTGAGGAGCTCAATGTTGGTTTGAAGGATATTATTTCCTCTGCGCTGGGGAACGCGCTTAGAACGGGTGCGGCCAGTTATCTGACGCTAGCCTTACAGCCCTACGGCGCAGTACTGATGGCGGCTAATTATGTTGGCGGCAAGCTCTCGACGATTCAACTGGAGCCGATGGTGTTTGAGCCGGGAGGTGATAGCCTGAATGCCGAACGGCGGGCTTATGCGGATAAAATTGTTGTTATGTTAAAGGAGCGTCCTAAGCTGAGCTTGAATGCCTGTGGTAATGCCAGCGAAGCGGATAAGCAGGCGTTGCAGATGCTGGCGCCGGAGGTGCCAGTTACAGAGTCACAGCTGGTGAAGCTGGCGGAGCGCCGGGGTTTTGCATTGAAGCGTGGGCTGATGGATGCAGGGGTCGAGAGTAAACGGATATATTTATGCCAGCCAGTGCTAAAAGCCGATGGCTCTAGCGCGGTGAACTTGGGTATGTGATGGTGTGGTTGAAGGTACGGATACGAGAGTTATTCGTACCCTATGCCGGTTGTCTGTGCCTTGTTGTTCTGGCTTTAGGCGGCGGTAATTTGGGCGCCGATATTTTTTAGTACAGCGTGAGTTTCGCTTTCGCCTTCAACTTCAGACATAACCAAGGCCAGTCCGAGCATGTGCTCAACGATAACATCCTTAACGGGGATTCCCATTTGTTCAGCGGCATCGCGTATAAATAAAAAAGCTCTGGCGCCAATATCGTCAATTAGCTCTTGTTGGTTGTCTTTTTTAAAGCTGTTGAGCTGGATCACGTTATTTGGTTGCAGGTTATCTGGTTGCATAGTATCTCCCGGCAGGTTGGAAGTGTTATCCTGACAGCTTGCTGCTGACGGCTAATGAACAGGTCAAATTATATGTGACCCAGCCTGCGCTGAAACTAGGTAATTACCACTAAGGGTTCGAGCAAAACCCTTACAATAAATTTTAACACGTTGATTTTTAACGACATTTTAATTAACCACACTATAAATTACGGAACCCTCTATGTCAGACCAGTTCAATATCGCTGCTGACGGCGTCGAACAAATTTCCCTAAAAAGCTATACCGAGAAGGCTTATCTGGATTACTCCATGTACGTTATTCTCGATCGTGCGCTCCCGAATATAGCCGATGGATTAAAACCAGTGCAGCGGCGAATTGTCTACGCCATGAGCGAGCTGGGATTGAAGGCTAATGCCAAATATAAAAAATCAGCCCGTACTGTGGGTGATGTTATTGGTAAATTTCACCCCCATGGCGATAGTTCTGTTTACGATGCTATGGTGTTAATGGCGCAAGACTTTTCCTATCGCTATCCCTTGGTAGACGGGCAAGGTAACTGGGGTTCCAGTGATGATCCTAAATCCTTTGCGGCGATGCGTTACACCGAATCGAAACTGGCCCCTTATGCTGAGCTGTTGTTGTCTGAGTTGGGGCAGGGAACAGTTGATTGGCAGCCTAACTTCGATGGCACGCTGGATGAGCCCAAAGTATTGCCGTCACGGGTGCCGACGGTTTTGCTCAATGGCACCACCGGTATTGCGGTGGGTATGGCAACGGATATTCCGCCACACAATATGCGTGAAGTTGTGAGCGCCTGTATTCACCTGTTAGAAGAACCGCAGGCCAGCATCGAATCATTGTGTGAGCATATTCAAGGGCCGGATTATCCGACCGAAGCAGAAATTATTACGCCTAAAAGCGACATCCTCAAAATCTACCAGACCGGTAAAGGCAGTATTCGAATGCGAGCCGTATGGCAAATGGAGGGCCCTGATGTGGTGATTACTGCGTTGCCTCACCAGGTGTCAGGTTCCAAAATTCTAGAGCAAATTGCCCAGCAAATGCAGGCCAAAAAATTACCGATGGTGGCCGATTTACGCGATGAGTCAGATCATGAAAACCCCACGCGGCTGGTGATTATCCCGCGTTCTAATCGTGTTGATATAGAGCCGATGATGAATCATATCTGTGCCTCTACAGATTTGGAGCGCAGCTACCGAGTTAACCTCAATATGATTGGTATTGATGGTAAGCCGGAGGTGAAGACACTGGATAAAATCCTGCGTGAATGGCTGGAGTTCAGAACCATCACGACTCGTCGTCGCCTGGAGCATCGTTTAGAAAAGGTGGAAGAGCGCTTGCTACGTTTGGCTGCGTTAATGATTGTATACCTCAACGTCGATGAAGTTATTCGTATTATTCGTGAAGAAGAGCAGCCCAAGTCGGTATTGATGCAGCGTTTTGATTTAGTCGAGATGCAGGCGGAATATATTTTAGAAACCAAATTGCGACAGTTGGCGCGTTTGGAAGAAATAAAGATTAGTGAAGAGCAGGCCGCGCTTGCCGCAGAAAAACAAAAGCTGCAACAAACGTTGGAGTCTCCCCGTCGGTTGAAAACGCTGGTACGCAAAGAGTTGGAAGAGGCGGTAAAACAATACGGTGATGCACGTCGCTCACCGATTGTCAGTCGTGGTGAATCCAAAGCGTTCAGTGAAGAAGAGCTGATGACCACTGAGCCAGTGACGGTAGTATTGTCGGCTAAAGGCTGGATACGTGCGGCCAAAGGTCATGATATCGACCCGCAAAGTTTGAGTTATAAATCCGGCGACAGTTTCCATTTAAAGGCTTTGGGTAAATCTAACCAATCCGCTGTGGTGCTGGATTCAACCGGTAAAGCCTATACGGTTGCCGCGCATACATTGCCCTCTGCTCGCGGTCAGGGTGAGCCGTTGACTGGGCGAATTAACTCGCCTTCCGGCTCCAGTTTTGAAGGTTTGATGATGGGGGCTGCGGACGATTTATTTTTGCTGGCCTCCGACGCAGGTTACGGCTTTGTAGTGAGGCTGGCAGATCTGCAAACGAAAAATAAAGCCGGTAAAAACGCACTGACCATACCGCCTGCAGCAAAAGTATTGCAGCCAGCCATCATTGGTAGTGCGGCGGTGGACGGCGCTTATGTTGCGGCGGTCAGCAACGAGGGCAGGATGCTGATCTTCCCGCTCACCGAATTACCTGTCATGGCGCGAGGTAAGGGCAATAAAATTATTGGCATCCCCAGCTCTCGACTACAAAACAGAGAAGAGTTTGTGGTAGCCATTGGGGTGCTGCGTGAAAGTGATAGCTTGCGTATCCATGCCGGTAAACGCTACGTCAATATGAAATTCAACGAGTTAGAGCATTACTTGGGTGAGCGCGGTCGCCGTGGTAATAAGCTGCCTCGTGGCTTTCAAAAAGTTGACAGCGTTGAGGTGGTAAGCTCTGAAAAATAATCAGAGCTTACGGCGTGGACTTATTTAGCGTTGGCTTTTTGTGTTTGTAAGGTACTGAGCTGGCGATCTAATAGGGCGCCGTAAGGTACCTGCATTTTTTTAATCGAGACGATATTGGCTTGTTCGCTTTGTTCGTCTTCCAGCACCACTTTATGTTCAATGCTGGGATGATGATAAACGCTGCGCGGTAGTAGCAATTTGTTATCAACAGCGGCTATGACCATCGCCTGCTCGATAATATGTTGTTGCTGTAACTGCTGTTCCATACTATTGTCGCTATTGTTTTGGTTAGCCAGTGTTATTGGATTGTCTGGTTTCCGGTTATTTTCCGTGGGGCAATCCAGCACCAGGCTTTGGCGAATAATAAAGCTTTGCTGCTGTGCCCACTGCATAATCAAATATCCGGAGCACAGTGCCCGAAAAGGGTGGCTGTCCTCATTATCGCTCGATTTAAATAGGATATATAAACCATTGCTGCGGTTGATGTGGATGTTGCCATTATACAAATTACAGATCATTTTCAGCTGGCGATGAAAATTAACCAGTTTTCCGCTTAGCTGTGCTGGGTGATAGCGCTGCTCGAGCTCGTTGAGGTTGGCTATTTCAACCGTTAGTATGGCGTGCTCTACCGGTTTTTCAGTTTTGCTGCTGATAACGGTATTGGTGCAGAGGGTATCGCGACTCTGCGTTGGTCTATGAATAATTTTTCTCGCCAGCTGTTGTAGTTCGTCTTCCCCTTTGTATGCCATCTGGCTAGATAGCTTGTCTTGGTGGGGAGGGCTGTCTACGATGACGGTGAGATCCTTCAGGGCGGCGCTGATATAACGAGCAGGGAATAAACACAGCAGGTAACTCAGGCCGCTAAGTAGCAGTGCCACCCAAATCGAGTACCAGGCGCTGTTGGAGGCTTGCTGTTGCAGGGTGGTGGTGTCCAGGGTTATCAGCGCGTAACCGGCGATGCTGTCCTGAAAGGTAATGGGGGCAGATAAGGTTTTCCCATTCGGATTTTTTTGCCCGGACTCGGTAATTAGGCGGTTTTCAATATTGTATATAGCACCTTGTACCACCAGTGGGCTTTCAACCAATTTGTTGAGTAGTGATTGCAGGCTTAGTTTGTCGTCCTGTACCAAGGGGGTGCGGGCATCTCTGGCTAATTGTTGAGCAAGGCTGTCGGCAAATAACTGACTGCTGTATTCGATTAGGCGGTGGTTAGCTTGATAGTTGTTGATAATTAAAACTACCATGACAATAAAGCTACAGCTGGCGCTTAATAGCGCTGCTTTGTGAGCGATGGGTAGGTGCCAAAATTTACTGATAAGTTGTTGCTTGAGCATTAGCAGCCATAACTAGGTGGTTGAGGATGTGAAAAAGCATGAGCCTGTTTCCACGAATTTGGTCGCAGAGCCTCGTCATTATAAACGATAGAAAAAAAGCCGGTGTGTATATTTGGTGCAAACAGTGGCTACCGTTACAATAGCGCCGCTGTTAATGCTCCCTTTTAAATTTACTGTTAGGTATGTCCGTGAAAGAAATAATTCTGATCAATATTGCCGGAAATGACAAGCCTGGGCTAACGTCATCTATTACCCAGATTTTGGCGGCTTACTCAGTAAATATTTTAGACCTTGGCCAAGCGGTGATTCATGACACCCTGTCACTGGGTTTGTTAGTAGAAGTCCCTTCTAGTGCAGAAACATCGGCAGTGCTCAAAGATATTTTGTATCGGACCCATGAGCTGGGTCTGACAGTCCGTTTTTCGCCTATCAATGAAGAGAATTATGAGCATTGGGTACAGGGTCAGGGCAAACCTCGACATATTATCACCTTGCTGGCGCGGATGATTACTGCAGAGCACTTGGCAGCAGTGACTGCAGTAGTGGCAGATAACCACTTAAATATTGATCGAATCGATCGGCTGTCGGGCCGTGTTCCTTTAGCAGGGGTAGGGCGACAAACCAAGGCCTGTATAGAGTTTTCGGTGCGCGGTGTTGTTGAAGATACCGCCGAGTTTCGCCGTCAGTTGATGGCCCTGACGGGGCAGTTTGATATCGATGTTGCCTTTCAAGAAGATAATATGTTTCGTCGTACCCGGCGGCTAGTGGTATTTGATATGGACTCCACCTTAATCGAGGCAGAGGTTATCGATGAGTTGGCGGTAGCGGCAGGGGTCGGTGAACAAGTGGCGGCGATTACTGAGCGAGCGATGGCTGGCGAATTGGATTTCACTGAAAGTTTTCGTGCTCGGGTCGCTTTGCTTAAGGGCCTGGATGTGTCGGTGCTTGAAGGTATAGCTGCTAACTTAACTATTACTGAAGGTGCGGAACAGTTGGTGACTACGCTCAAGCGGCTGGGTTATAAAACCGCCATTCTCAGCGGCGGTTTCAATTACTTCGGCGCATTTTTACAGCAAAAGCTGGGTATTGATTATGTTTACGCCAATGACCTGGAGGTCGCTGATGGTAAAGTGACCGGCAATGTAACCGGTACCGTAGTTGATGGTGCTCGCAAGGCCGAGTTGCTGCAGGATATCGCTCGGCAGGAACGTATTTCTTTAGAGCAGGTTATCGCCGTAGGTGATGGCGCCAATGATTTACCTATGCTCAGTATCGCTGGTTTAGGTATTGCCTTTAGGGCTAAACCGATAGTTAAAGAGTCGGCTAAGCAGGCTATTTCAACCTTGGGTCTGGACGGTATTTTATATTTGCTGGGTATTGCTGATCGTCATACTCAGCATTAATGCCTGATATGGCCTAAACCGGTTTTAGGCCATATCAGTAAATTCATAATCCATGGAGGGAGTTGGCCCCGCAAGATAG
>JBAYQJ010000018.1:0-70517 GCA_041677245.1 Spongiibacteraceae bacterium
CATTGCTCCATGGCTGGCGGCCCTCCGGGCTGCCTTCACTCCCGCCTGAGCCCGGCTTCCCTGCGGGAAAACCCGCCGGTCTCAGTCGCTCCTTCAGCGCTCATCCCTGATATTCCGCAATGGTTATGTCCCGCTACCTCCTATCGCAGTAAATTTTAAAACCTGATCCTTAAATTTTAAAATCATCACTTTAATTGGCGCGATGTTATAGGGTTGTGTGTTTAATCTCCTGTTACGGGGAGCTAGTTGTTGGCGGCCATGTTGCCGATGAGCACATTGGTTGCCACGATATTAGAGCGATTAACTGCGCTTAGTACTGCGGCCATACTGGCTTCAACAATATCGGTGCTTTTGCCGACGCCACAGAAACGCTGGCCATTAATATTTGCGTGAATATAAGTGATCGCCTCTGACTGCTCATTGTCGCCCAAAGTGTGCTCGGAGTAATCCATGACCACCATGGTAATCCCCAAGGCTTTGTTTAATGCTGAAATAAACGCATCTAATAAGCCCTGTCCATCGCCGTCGATAGCGATGTTAGCGCCATGCAGCAACAGCGTGGCCTTTAACTGATCGCGTTCATCTTTACGGGTTAATTGGTAGTCTTGCAAGCTAATATCCTGATCGGTAGACAAGTAGGTTTGCTGAAATGCTGACCAGATATCGCTGGAGCTGACTTCGCCCTCGCTGATTTCTGCCAATTGCTGCACTTGACTGCTGAAATCGACTTGCAACCAGCGCGGTAATTTTAAATCGTATTCTTGCTCTAACACATACGCTATACCGCCTTTGCCTGACTGGCTATTAATGCGAATTACTTGCTGATAATCACGTCCCAAATCTTTAGGGTCGATAGGCAAGTAAGCTACCTGCCAGTCGCCGCCGGGTTGGTAGTGTTGTAAGCATTTTTTAATGGCATCTTGGTGGCTGCCCGAGAAAGCAGTGAAAACCAGCTCGCCTGCATAAGGGTGGCGAGGGTGCACCGGTAAATGCGTACACTCGGTGACCACTTTAATGATGTTATCCATGTTGGCCAAATCCAATTGAGGATCAATGCCTTGGCTGTATAAGTTCATCGCCATGGTGACAACATCCATATTGCCGGTACGCTCACCGTTGCCTAATAAGGTACCTTCGACACGATCCGCGCCAGCCAACAGGCCAAGTTCGGCCGCGGCCACGCCACAGCCACGGTCATTGTGGGTGTGCAAACTGATGATAAGCGCATCGCGGCGCGCAATATGATCACATACCCATTCTATTTGATCGGCATAGATGTTGGGGGTGGACATTTCTACGGTAGAGGGTAGGTTGATGATAACCGGTTTGTCTGTTGTAGGTTCCCAGATGTCGGTAACCGCATCGCAAACTTCTACCGCAAAATCCATTTCAGTGCCGGTAAAACTCTCCGGGGAGTACTGAAATATCCATTTGGTGTCGGCATACTGCTTGGCCTGTTCTTTGATGTAGGTGGCACCATCAACGGCGATTTGTTTGATTTGCTCTTTATCTAACGCAAACACTTGATCTCTCTGCACGATGGAGGTGGAGTTATACAAGTGCACAATAGCGCGGCGAGCTCCTTTTAACGCTTCAAAGCTACGCTTTATCAAGGGTTCACGTGATTGGGTTAATACCTGAATAGTGACATCTTCAGGAATTAAATCCTGTTCAATAATTTTGCGTACGAAATCAAAATCAGTTTGGGATGCCGCGGGAAAGCCTACTTCAATTTCTTTAAAGCCGACTTCCACTAACAATTGAAACAGAGCAAGTTTTTGCTCTGGATTCATTGGCTCAATCAGTGCCTGATTGCCATCACGTAGATCAACACTGCACCAGCGCGGAGCCTGCTGTAGTACCCGGTCGGGCCAGCGGCGATCCCGCTTGTTGATGGGCGCAAACGGTTTGTATTTACGGTGATCAAAAGCTGTGCTGATTGACATGATGTTTTATTCCTTAATTCCTTGGGTAAATAATGTGTTACGGGCTGTTGAGTTGTGCCTTTTTAATTAAGCAGCGGGTAGATGCTTTCAATCACAGGTAGGCTGCTTGGCTCTTGTGGAGATTCAGAAGCTATACCCTTGTGGGGATTGAGCTCCCTACCTGTGATTGAGCGGATAGTTTAGCTTGGGTTGGGTAGTGAATGATGGCGAAGTGGCTTTCTATATGAATGTTATTTGCGTTTTTTGACTACTAATATATCTATATTGAGTTATTATCTCTATGTTGAATAATACAAAGAGTTAGAAGAGCTATAAATGGCAATAAAACTGGACCGAATCGATAAACATATATTGACCTTGATGCAGCGCAATGGCCGTATCAGTAACCTGGAGCTGGCAGAGCAGGTGGGCTTGTCGCCGACGCCCTGTTCTCGACGTGTTAAGCGCCTAGAGGAGTCTGGTATTATTGATCGCCACGTTACCCTCTTGAATGCTGAGGCGTTGGGTTTAAACCTAACCGCTTTTGTTAGTATTGCGATGGATAGACATACCCCTGAGCGCTTTACGAAATTTGAACAGGCGATAGCAGCATTTCCTGAGGTGCTGGAGTGTAGTGTAGTCACCGGTCAGTCTGCTGATTTCTTATTAAAAGTGGTGGTTAAGGATATGCGCCATTACGAGCAGTTTTTGCTGGGGCAATTAACCGGAGTAGAAGGTGTTAGTGGCGTTCATTCCAGTTTTATGTTGCGCAAAGTCGTTAATAAAACTGAATTGCCTTTAGGGTAGGTTTGGCTGCAGGATATAGTTCAAACCCAATGTATTGCTTGGTAAGCACAAGCATAACTACATTGAGTAGTACCTAGTGAGAGCCTTCTGAGGAGCTTAACTAGCGTATTGATTTGTGTCGGGTTAGCCTTGTATCGTTCGTACGTTACTAATATGAGTTATGTAGTTATATGCGTTATATAGATTCGGCAAGTATTGAAGAGTTAGAAGCGTTTTTACTGAGCCATCCAGCAACCGAAATGATGGAAGTTTTGGTGGTTGATATTAATGGTATTTTGCGCGGCAAGCGCATTCCTGCATCTGAGTTTAGAACTTTTTTTACCAAGGGTTTAAAAAGTGCTGCTTCCAGCTTGTTGATGGATACCAGCGGTGATGTTACCGATGCGATAGGTGTTGGAGTTAAAGATGGTGACCCAGATAAGGTTATTTATCCAATAAAGGGAACCTTGGCAACAGTGTCGTGGTTGTCTTCTAACATTGCGCAGGTATTTGCCAGTTATCGCGAGCTAGATGGCAGCAGCTGTGATTTGGATCCGCGTAATGTATTGCGCAATGCGTTGCAACCCTTAACGGATATGGGATTGAGAGCAGTGGTTGCAACGGAGTTAGAGTTTTATTTATTAGAGCCAGGCGATAGCGAAATCCCGCGGCCCAAGCTGCCAATAGTGCCTGGCACATCTATCCGCCAGCCTGGTATACAGTACTCTATGATGAGCGATTTGTGGGAGCATGATGAGTTTTTAACTTCTGTGCGCAATACCTGCGAAGAACAAAATATACCTGCGACCACCGTGCATTCCGAGTTTGCCGGTGGTCAGTTTGAAATAAACTTACATCATAATAGTGATGTGGTAGTGGCTTGCGATCAGTCAATGCTATTAAAGAGAGCTATCAAAGGCTGTGCTCACGAACATGATTTGGGGGTGACGTTTATGGCTAAACCCTTTGCAGCCTCATCAGGTAGCGGTTTGCATATCCATATCAGCTTATACGATCAGCAGGGCAATAATATTTTTGCTGATAGCAATTCCTCCGAGATCCCTCCTATCACCGATAAATTGCGTCACGCGATTGGTGGTCTGTCTGAGCTGATGGCCCCGAGTATGGCTATCTATTGCCCTAACGCTAATTCTTATCGGCGTTTGCAACCCGAAAGCTTTGTACCCTTGCAACCTAACTGGGGTTATAACCATCGTGGTGTTTCTTTGCGTATACCGGTATCTGGTTTGAAAGATACTCGGGTAGAGCATCGCGTTGCTGGTGCTGATGCTAATCCTTATTTGGTGATGGCGACTATTCTTGCGGGTATTCACTATGGCCTAACCCTGCAGTGTGATCCAGGCCCTATGATCGACGAAGGCGAAGAGGTAGAAGAGCAGATTACGCTCCCGATTCGTTGGGAGGCGGCCTTGGAAAAATTTAGAGAGGACACGGTGCTGCCTCAATATATAGGCGAGCACTATAGCTGGCTCTATTGGCAGATTAAAAAGCAGGAAGCGGAAAATTACCACAAGCAGATTAGCCCTTTGGATTACCGCTGGTATTTACGAGCGGTGTGAGCCCCCTATGACTTCTTTATCGCAACATAATTTATCACTACCACATTGTAACTCCTACTATGCGGCCAGCTTAAATCAGCAGCTTGGTTTTTCGTCACTAGAGGGTGAGTTGCGCGCAGATGTCTGTGTGGTTGGTGCTGGTTTTACAGGCATATCCACCGCTCTAACACTGGCCGAGCGCGGCTATAGCGTAGTGGTGTTGGAGCAACATCGGGTCGGCTGGGGGGCTTCTGGGCGCAATGGAGGTCAGTTGCTTGGCGGTATTAGCGGCGACGCTAAATTGTTAAAAGCTGCGGGGCCAAGCTATGAAGAGATGATCTTGACCATGGGATTTCGTGGCCATGAAATCATTGAGCAGCGGGTGCAAAAGTATGGAATAAAATGCGATCTAAAGCACGGCTCCATGGAGGTCGCTTTCAAGGCTCGGCAATTACGTGAGCTTGAAGACTATTTGGAAATGCTCGCTAAATACGGCTTGGCAGATCAAAGTAAAATGGTGACAGCAGCGGATATGCCTACGGTATTGGCGACCGAGGCTTACATTGGGGGCATGATCAATAACCGTAATGGCCATTTACACCCTTTAAACCTCTGCGTAGGTGAGGCTAAAGCTGCGGCAGATTTAGGGGTGAAAATCTTTGAGAGCACAGAAGTACTGGATATTCAGCATGGTGATAAACCTGTTGTTATCACGGCTTCTGGCCGGGTAATAGCCGATAGTGTCGTTTTGGCAGGCAATGCTTACTTAAAGCTGGAGCAAAAAAAGTTAGGCGGTTTAATCTTTCCGGCAGGTAGTTATTTAATCGCAACAGAACCTTTAACCGAGGCGGAAGCGCAGGCTCTGAACCCTAAAGATATGGCTGTTTGCGACGTCAATACGGTATTAGACTACTATCGGTTGAGCGCCGATAGACGGATGATTTTTGGCGGCCGCTGCAATTATTCAGGGCGCGCTCCTCGCAGTATTCGGGCTACTATGGAGCCGCGTATGCTGGAGATATTTCCGCAGCTACGCGGTAAAAGTATTGATTTTGAATGGGGTGGCGACATTGGTATTGTCGTTAACCGTGTCCCTATGTTGGGCAGGGTAGATAAAAATATCTTTTATGCGATGGGTTATTGCGGTCATGGTATTAATGTCAGCCATTTGGCTGGTGAAATAATGGCCGATGCCGTTGCCGGCACCTTCGAGCGGATGGATGTGTTTGAAAAAGTTCGTCATATTCCCCTTCCTCTTGGGCGCCAATTTGGCAGCCAAATGTTGGCGCTGGGTATGCTTTATTATCGTTTGAAAGATGTTTTAACCTAGTGGTCTAGCTATACTACGGGGCTACTTAATAGTTGTTATTTAAAATAATCTATCCAAATATATAGTTTGTAAAAGAGAGTTGTCATGGCCAGTAGTGCATTAGAACAAACCTACCGTTTAGTTATATCCTGCCCCGATAAGGTTGGTATCGTTGCCCGTGTGGCACAGTTTGTCGCAGACCATGGTGGTTGGTTGACTGAGGCCAATTATCACTCTGATCCTGATAGTGGCTGGTTTTTTATGCGCAATGAGATCAAGGCTAAGTCGCTGAGCATTGGTCTGCCAGAGTTTGAGGAAGCTTTTAAAGGTTTGGCCGATGAATACCAGATGCGGTGGTATATTCGCGATTCCTCAGTGCCACAAAAAGTAGTGATTTTTGCCAGCCACGCCTCCCATTGTCTGGCAGATATTTTACATCGCTGGCACAGTAAAGAGCTCTTTTGCGATATCCCTTGTGTTATCTCTAACCATGAAAACTTGCGCAGTATGGTCGAGTGGCATGGCATTCCATTTCATTATGTACCGGTGGATAAAGACAATAAATCTGTCGCATTCGATAAAATGAATGACATTATCGAGCGTCATGATGCCGAGACTATTGTTTTAGCGCGTTATATGCAGATCATCCCCCCCAATCTTTGTCGTCAGTATGCAGGACGTTTAATCAATATCCATCATAGCTTTTTACCATCCTTTATCGGTGCCAACCCGTATCAAAAAGCTTATGAACGTGGGGTTAAACTGATTGGTGCAACCAGCCATTATGTTACTGAAACCTTAGATGAGGGCCCCATCATTGAGCAAGACGTCATTCGTGTTAATCATCGCCATAGCAAAGATGATTTAGTGCGTCTTGGCAAAGATGTTGAAAAATCAGTGCTGGCGCGGGCCTTGCGTAACCATCTTGAAGATAGGGTGATGGTACAGGGTAATAAAACGGTGGTCTTTGGCTGATTGTCGACTTATTTCTGGTTTGTTTGTGTCGGCTACAAAGTTTGTGATGCGTGCTTGTATTACCAACTTGGTTTTGTCTATGATGCCAGAAGATAAATACAAATAGAGCGTTTTTATGATTCAGGAATCGGTAGTTTACGGTTGCATTAAAGATTTATTGTTAAGCGATAATACGCAAGAGGCTCAACAGCATCGCTTGAATAACCAAAAGGTGATGATGTCACTACCTAGTATTGAAGATTGGCCATTGTTGAGCCGTGAAATGTTTTCCATGCCGGTTCAAGTGGTGTCTGGTGATGATGCACATACTGATGTAATGCATTTTGGTACCTCTTATAAGGGTGTTGAACATGAGTGGGAAATGTGGATTCAGAAGTTTGAAAGCATGCTGAAAAGCATGTATTGGGTGTCGGCCACGGTGCACCTTGAAACAGAGTATAATGGACGCCATACGTTTACTTGGGAGCCCGAAAGCAGTTTCCATGAGCCTAACGAAGATAAGCTGTCTGTGCGCTGTGAGTGGAGTCGCGAATCAGTCAGCTTCTAAGGTATTTGATATAAACAAGATTGTGTTTCTTTAAAATTAAAGCCTCTGGCAGTAGGTGTGAATGGCTAGTCAACAAAAAAAATGGTACCGACGTCGAGGCGTAAGGACAGTATTTTTGGCCTTGTTTGCCACTATATGTTTCGTTGGGGCAGCAATTTTTACTTTTGATGTAGATGCTTGGCAGATGCTGCAGTTTTTTGTGGTGTGTATAATTGGCTTGATCTGTATTATGGCGGCAGCTTTGGCTGCTACCGCCCTGCGGGTACTGCTTAAACGGTTGTTCTAGTCCTCCATATTGATATCTACTGCCAGGTCATTGGCAATCTCATCGAATGTATCGCTTAACTCATTCATATCCTGTGAGCTGGGTACGCTGATTGTTGCGGTAGCCTGGAATAGTGGCTCTGCGGTCATTGGTGCGCTGGTGACGTTGGTGTCCATTTCGATAACGTTAATGTTTCTCGCGGCTAAGGCGCGAGTCAGCTCACGAACGATACCCGGGCGGTCACCGCCGATGAGGGTGAGCTGGAGTTGTCGGTCGGCGAGCTGGATTGGGGAGGATAGATCGGGCAGGATGGTGATGGTTAAATCATCGTTATTTAGCGATGTTAGTGCCTGGCGTAAAATCTCGATACGATCTCGATCGGTTTGAACCCGAGTGATGCCAGTAAAGTGGCCTGCCAGCTGACTCATACGGCTTTCTAGCCAATTGCCGCCATGCTCCGAAACCGTGTTTGAAATACGCTCAACGATGCCGGGTTTGTCGACGCTAATAAAGTTGAATACAAGGGTGGTAGACATAGTTGGAACTCCTTTTATAGCTGAGATAAATATTTTTATCCGGCTGTTCGAATGACGCTAGCTCGATGAGTATAGCTTGAATGAAGTTTAAGGTGCAGTCATGATGCATATGCCTTTTGCCATTGATTAAACCGCATGTTGACAGTTTGAGTGAGTAGGTTTTAGTGACTGATTATATAGAAATACCTCCTGAAAAAATGCACCCTGATATATTACAAGCAGTGATCGAAGAGTTTATTACTCGTGAGGGGACCGATTATGGCGTGAGCGAATATTCGCTGGAGCAGAAAGTTGCGCAGGTTAAAACACAGCTGCATAGTAAACGTGCGATTATTGTTTTTGATCCGGTGACTGAATCCTGCACAATATTGGCTAAGGAGTGATATTAGCCAAAGGGTATTATTGGCAAAAAGTAATAATCGCTTGATCAAAAAAGCCTCGCTCGTGGTAATGGTTGTATGTTAGTGGTGAGAAAACTGCCTGTTTCGGGTATGCTTTTGATGATAATTTAATGACGTTATAATGTGGGCTCCTATGAGTTTTACCGTTGATGATACACTCGATACCAGTGGCTTGATGTGCCCTGAGCCGGTGATGATGTTGCACAATAAAATACGTGATATCACTAGTGGGGCCATTTTAGAAGTGGTTGCGACAGATCCTTCTACTGAACGGGATATCCCTAAATTTTGTATCTTTCTTGGTCATCAGCTACTGGAACAGCAAGATCGGGATAATAAGTATTTTTATTATATTCAGAAAAAATAATTTTCCCGTCATCTCAGGCTGTGACAGTTTGAATGGATGGTGCCCGGGTGTCTGTGAGTAGTCATCTCAATGGCCTAAATTATAATGTTTGAGGCAGCCACTCTTACCGAGTTTACCGATAATACCCCTATGACCGATATCGTACTGCACCGGCCTGATGACCTGATAGCCATCTTTAACCAATTATTTGTTGAAAGTGAAAATACCCAGTTGATACGCGGTGGTGACGAGCCTATTTATCTCCCCGCAGACAGCGAATGCAGTTTTCATCGATTGATTTTTGCCCATGGTTTTTTTTCCAGTGCGTTGCATGAAATTTCCCATTGGTGTATTGCCGGAGCGGAGCGTAGGAAAGTTTTGGACTATGGTTATTGGTATGCGCCCGATGGCCGTACTGAGCAGCAGCAGCTTGCATTTGAGCGAGTTGAAGTAAAACCACAGGCATTGGAGTGGATTCTGTCTAAGGCCTGCGGGAAAAAATTTCGTGTGAGTGTGGATAATTTAACTGGCGCTGAGACCAATACCCAAGCGTTTAAGCAAGCTGTGTATCAGCAGGTATTAGATTATGCTGAGCAAGGTTTGCCCAAGCGCGCGCAGCTTTTTTTCAATCGACTCTGCGCGTTTTATACAGTTAATTTAGTGAGTGAGTCGCACTGTTTTAGCCCCCACCCGTTTGCGCTTAGTGAACTTGCTTGAAGGAGCATACTATGGCGCCAACAGTATATTTAATCGATGCGTCTATTTATATTTTCAGGGCTTATTTTTCTATTCCTGATGAGTGGCACAGCTCTGAGGGCCGCTCTGTCAATGTCTTATATGGCTATACGCAATTTCTGTTAAAATTTTTGCAAGCGGCTCGGCCTGAGCACCTGGCCATTGCCTATGATGAAAGCCTGGGGGCTTGTTTTCGCAATGAAATATACCCGGGCTACAAGGCGAGCCGAGCTCTACCCGATGCAGAGTTGGCATTTCAGTTGTCAGCCTGCAAGCAATTAACTGAACGGATGGGTATAGCCTCTCTGGCGAGTGAGCGCTATGAGGCTGATGACATTATTGCCACCTTGGCCAGCACCGCGCAGCAACAGGGGCTACCGCTTGCGGTGGTGAGTCGCGATAAAGATTTGGGCCAGCTGATAAAAAAGAAGGCGGATTATCTGTGGGATTTCGCCAGTAATCAGCGTATTTATCAGCAAGATTTTTTTGCGCACTTTGCCGTGCGGCCAGATCAAATGGTCGATTATCTGGCCCTGGTAGGTGACAGTGCTGATGATATTCCAGGTGTGCCTGGTGTGGGTAAAAAAACAGCGGCCAGCTTATTACAGATGTTTGATAGTGTTGAAAATTTATACGTCAATCTCGATGCCGTTGCCGTTTCTAAGCTTCGTGGTGCCAAGGGCATTGCACAAAAACTGGCAGATCATCGCGAGCAAGTTGGCATGGCTCAGGATTTGGTGCGCTTGGAGGATAAGGTGCCAGTGGGGAGCTTTGAGCAGTTGCGCTGGCAACCACCGGCACGGCTAGAGATAGAGGCGTTTCTTGAACAGTATGGTTTGGCTAAGGCGTTTAACCGTCAATTAACTCACTGCTATTGGTGGCAAGAATAATGGCTAGTATAAGGATTGTTGCAGATGAAAATATACCCGGAGCCGCAGAGATGTTTTCTGCGCTGGGTGAGGTGCGTAGCGTCAACGGCCGTACTTTAACGCGGGAGCAGTTACTCGAGGCCGATGTACTATTGGTGCGATCGGTGACAGCTGTAAATAAAGCGTTACTAGAGGGGACTCCAGTACGGTTTGTA
This sequence comes from Spongiibacteraceae bacterium, assembly GCA_041677245.1. Taxonomy (GTDB): domain Bacteria; phylum Pseudomonadota; class Gammaproteobacteria; order Pseudomonadales; family Dasaniaceae; genus Oceanicoccus. Next base: position 10,469 of record JBAYQJ010000018.1, read on the forward strand.
GCGACAGCAACCATTGGTATAGATCACTTAGATACCGCCTACCTTGACGCTAATAATATTGCTTGGGCGAGCGCGCCGGGCAGTAATGCTAATTCAGTGGTCGATTATGTCATCAGTACTTTTTGTCGGCTGGATGGTGTATTGGAACATGTGCTCAGTCATGGCGTGGTAGGTATCATTGGTATGGGCAATGTTGGCAGCCGTTTGTATCAACGGCTAGCTACGTTGGGTATAGAATGCCGAGCTTATGACCCGCTGATTGATCAGTCGCGTTATCCGATAATGACGGATTTAGATGCAGTGCTGGCAGCAGATGTTATCTGTATGCACACACCGCTAACGACTGATGGGCCTTTCCCTAGTATTCACTTGCTCAATCAGGATCGACTTAACCAGCTTGAGTTCGGTGCGGTTATTATTAATGCGGGGCGGGGCGGCACATTGGATAACCTCGCGTTGTATAACTTTCTGCAAAAGCGTGAAGACTTGTGCATTGTGCTTGATGTATGGGAGGCAGAGCCGACGATTAACTATGAGTTGATGAAGCGGGTTGATATTGCCAGTCCACATATTGCTGGCTACAGCATTGATGGAAAGTTAGCCGGAGCGGCGATGATTTACCAGGCTTGCTGCCAGTTTTTGGGTGTTGAAGTCGTTGCTGCGCCACAACCTCTCGATGATTTAGCCATTGTTGTGACCGAAAAACATAATGTTATTGAGGCAATGAAGGAGGCGGTATTAGCTTGTTACGATGTCGCCGCTGATGATCAGCGTTTGCGTGGTGCCATGCTGCATTGTGCGCCGGATGAGCGAGGTCTGGGTTTTGACCGTTTGCGTAAAAATTACCCGCAGCGGCGGGAGTTTTCTCACTGCGTGATTAGTAATCGTGACCAGCTGGATAAAGCTGTGCTTGACGGGCTGACCGCCTTAGGTTTTCGGTGAGCGCTGAAACAGCACTAAATCAACCGGCTTACTGCCGGTAATTCCTTTTGTTCAAAGTATTTTGGCTCTTATGTTTAAGTTAGGTTTAGTGGTTAACCCATTGGCAGGTATTGGCGGTCCTTTAGCCTTGAAGGGCAGTGATGATATCGTTGCGGCGGCAGCCATAGCGGCTAAAGATTTGCGCTCGTCGTTGCGGGCCACCGCAGCTTTGGCTGGTATTGCTACACCTGATAAAGTGCAGATTTATTGCTTTGCTGGTGCCATGGGTGAGTCTGCAGCCGCCGCGGCGGGCTTTTCACCCATAATTATTGGTGAGGCTTTGCAGCAACACAGTAATGCTGAGGATACCGTGTTGGCAGCGATGGCGCTGCGCGACTCAGGTGTAGATTTAATTCTGTTCGCCGGTGGTGATGGTACTGCGAGGGATGTTTTTCGTGGTGTGGGTAGTCAGTTTCCCGTATTGGGTGTACCTGCGGGGGTGAAGATGCATTCGGGCGTTTATGCGGTATCACCTCAGGCGGCGGGTGATCTGCTTAACCGCTTGATCGATGGATTGCTGGTGCATGTTGGTTTGGCCGAAGTGAGGGATATCGATGAGCAGGCATTCCGTCAGGGGCGGGTAACATCAAAATTTTATGGTGAATTATTAGTACCTACTGAAGGGCATTTTTTGCAGCAGACTAAAAACTCAGGAAGAGAGGTTGAGGTGTTAGTGATTCAGGATATAGCCGCTGATATTGTTGAGTCGATGGATGATGATACCTTGTACATCATTGGTCCAGGAACGACCACGCGAGCCATTATGGAGCAGCTTGGCCTGGACAATACTTTGCTGGGGGTTGATGTGATCCAATCCGGGCAGCTGATTGGTAATGATCTAAATGAACAACAATTACTGGCATGCATAACCGAGCACAGCGGACCGGTAAAGATTATTATCACCGCGATTGGTGGGCAGGGACATATTTTAGGGCGAGGTAATCAGCAGCTAAGCCCCAGTGTTATAAGAGCGGCCGGCTTGGAAAGTATTGTAGTGGTGGCGACCAAAACTAAAATTACTGAGTTAGAGGGGCGGCCTTTACTGGTCGATAGTAACGATCCGCAGCTCGATCAGCAGTTGTCGGGTTATCGGCAAGTTATTACAGGTTATCACGATGCGATCATCTATCCGGTGGGTTTGAATGCTAATGGAGATGCGAAAACGTTTTGAATATGCGAATAAATGAGCTGCGAGGCTATAAGCGATGAAGCAAATAATAACGGCGATTGCTCAAACATTAGCCGATAGCAACGGGAATGATGCCCGGCGTTGCTTCCATGGTCGTGGACAGTGTTTTGATGGTCTGGGCTTTATTAATGTTGATTGGTTTAATCCTGTGTTATTAGTCACTCTGTATCAATCACCTGATGAATCCCTTTGGAGTGAGTTTGTTGCCGATTTAACGCCGTTTCGGCAAGAGATAGGTAGTGTGCTGGTACAAAGGCGTTATTTGCGTGGCGGGCCAATAGAGGCGTTGTGGGGGGGTATCCCGGCCGAGGCTCAGGCTGTGGAGCAGGGGTTGAAGTTTGAACTGGCCTTTGGTGGCAAACAAAATTTTGGTTTTTTTCTTGATATGGCACCGGGTAGAGAGTGGCTTAAGCGCAGAGCCGAAAACAAGCGGGTGCTGAATTTGTTTTCTTACACTTGTTCGTTTTCAGTGGCGGCAATTGCCGGTGGTGCGAATACTGTATTAAACGTTGATATGAGCAAAGCTGCGCTGGACGTTGGGCGTGAAAACCATCGCTTGAATGGGCAGCAACAACGGTTGGCGCGTGATGTACAGTTTTTCCCCTATGATTTATTTCGATCATGGAAAAAAATCATCAGTCGAGGGCCATTTGACCTGGTTATTATTGACCCGCCATCACGGCAAAAGGGTAGCTTTATTGCCGAAACTGATTATGGAAAAGTTATTCGTCGTTTGCCGGCATTAATGCCCGATGGTGGTGCTATTTTAGCCTGCCTGAATGCGCCGGAGTTGGATCAGGGTTTTTTATTCGATTTGTTTGAGCGGGAGTGCCCTGAGGCGGTATTTGTTGAGCGATTAGAGAACCGGGCCGACTTTCCTGAGACTGATACTGGGCGTAGTTTAAAGATGTTACATTATACCTTGGCTGCAGCTCAGTAATGAGCGTGCTGCCGTTTTAGGTGCGGCTGCTCAGCATATATTGCAGGCACTGACTGATCATTATCGAAGAGCCGCTGTTGATGGCTTTGCGTAATTGGCTAATATTGGTTTTGGAATGTTCCATTACCGATGGCGGGAGTGCTTCGCTTGGTGACGCGTGTGCGGCATGTTGCTTGTCTTGAAAAGGGTCGCCAAAATCTATCTCGGAGCGTGATGATAATAGCAAAAAACCGCGCTCGCTTAAGACAACTTGGTCCAGTGCCTCTTGCTTAATCGGGCTAGCATAGGTTAGGTAGCCGTGGTCACCTAACCAAACCATAGCGCTAAAACCGGATAAAAAACGCTCGCTGTGCAAGCCAAATTCATCGGGCCGGTCGGCACCACAAATATCTTCTACATAGAGAATAATTTTGCGCGGAAAGCTGTTATAAAGGCGTAGGAAAATTAGCCCTACGTCTTTATAAAAGTCGTCAATATGAAGGTCACTCATAAGCGCGAAAGAAATGCCCCTAGCCGTTCGATAGAGTGGCTTAAGTCATCTTTACGGGGCAGGAATACCACGCGAAAATGGTCTGGCTCAGGCCAGTTAAAAGCGGTGCCCTGGACTAACAGGATTTTTTCTTGCTGTAAAAACTCAAGTACCAGTCTTTCGTCATCGGTAATGCGGAATTTTTTCTGATCCAGTTTTGGAAACATATAGATGGCACCCTTGGGCTTGGTGCATGACACGCCTGGGATTTGGTTAAGTAGTTCATGGGCTATATTCCGCTGCTCCAGCAAACGGCCGCCTGGCAGCACCAGATCGTTAATGCTCTGGTAGCCACCCAGACAGGTTTGGATGGCGTGTTGAGCCGGGACGTTGGCACATAAACGCATTGACGATAAAATAACCAGTCCTTCAATGTAATCTTTAGCACGGTGTTTGGCGCCGGATAAAACCATCCAGCCACTACGAAATCCAGCCAGGCGGTAAGCTTTAGAGAGGCCGTTAAAGGTTATACATAGCGTATCATTCACTAAGGTGCTCATTGGGATATGTTGAGCGCCGTCGTACAAAATCTTATCGTAAATTTCATCAGCTAATATAACCAGCTGGTGCTTTTCGGCAATGGTAACCAGCTGCAGTAATAGCTCTTCAGAATAAACCGCACCGGTTGGGTTGTTTGGGTTGATAAGGACGATAGCTTTGGTATTTTTGGTGATCTTGGATTTAATGTCGGCAATATCCGGAAACCAGTCTGATTGCTCATCACAGATATAATGGACCGGCGTGCCGCCAGCCAAGGATACCGAGGCTGTCCACAGGGGGTAGTCGGGAGCGGGGATCAGGACCTCATCGCCATTGTTTAACAATGCCTGCATCGACATGCTGATCAGTTCACTGCAACCATTACCTAAATAAATATCGTCAATATCAATATTGAGCAGGCCGCGTTGCTGGTAGTGCTGCATCACCGCTTTGCGGGCAGAGTATAAGCCCTGTGACTCACAGTAACCTTGGCTGGTGGGTAAAAGCCGAATGACATCCTGAATGATTTCGTCCGGCGCATCAAAGCCAAAGGGCGCTGGATTGCCGATGTTTAGTTTAAGAATGCGGTGGCCTTCCTCTTCCAAACGGTTGGCTTCTTCCAGTACTGGGCCGCGAATGTCATAGCAAACATTGGCGAGTTTGTTGGACTTTTTAATAGTTGGCTTGTTCAAAGTATTGCCTTATTTAGTACCGTCGGTAGACCGGACTTCGTCAGTTGGAATGGTCAGTGTCAGTCAGTACCCATGATCTGTTTAGGTGGCCGGCTATGGGCCGACTTATAAACATGGGGTAAACTGCTGTAGTGTAAGAAAAAATATTCAATCTTGCTATGGTTGAATGTTATTAAGCGGTGTTTAAGTTAATAATCCCAATCTATCGGTATGGAGAAAACCAATGAGTGATTACGATAAAAGCGAGCAACAGTGGCGCGAGCAATTATCCACCGAGGAGTTTCAGATTTGCCGTAACAAGGGTACTGAGCGTGCATTTACGGGTAAATACTGGGATAGCAAGGCTGACGGTGAGTATGTTTGTACCTGTTGCGGCGAGCGGCTGTTTGATTCGGCAACTAAGTATGATTCCGGTTCTGGCTGGCCAAGTTTTTACCAGCCAATTTCTAATGAGGTGATTGCTGAGGATAAGGATATGACGCATGGTATGTTGCGGGTTGAGGCAGTTTGTAAGCGTTGTGGCTCTCACCTGGGGCATGTGTTTACCGATGGTCCGCAGCCGACTGGATTACGCTATTGCATTAATTCCGCGTCATTAAAGCTGAAAGAGCGCGAAGTTGAGTAAGGTGAAAGATTTTGACTGGATCTATCAGCATGTGCTGCAGCGCTTAGGTGATGCGCGCGAGCTTGAGTCTTTTTTAGCGGAGCCTCGTAGCAACGAGCAGCTTGTCGCTATGGCTGATAATGAATACCTGTCGACGATGAGCCGACGGATTTTCCGTGCAGGGCTCAAACATTCCTTGGTCGATGCCAGGTGGCCTGCCTTCGAGCAGGCTTTTTTCCAATTCAGCCCGCAGCGGGTTGCTAGGATGAGTGATGATGAGCTTGATATGCTGATGGGGAATAGGGAGATTATCCGGCATTGGGGCAAAATCAAAGCAGTGCGTAGTAACGCGGTGTTTTTGCTGGATATTATCGATCAATACGGCAGTGTCGGTAAGTGGTTGGCGGCTTGGCCGGTGGAGGATATTGTCGGACTGTGGACAGTACTGAGAAAGGAGGCAAAGCAGCTGGGTGGAAATTCAGGGGCATACTTTTTGCGGATGGTTGGCAAAGATACCTTTGTACTGACCGAAGACGTGGTGGTGGCTTTGAAGGCGTTGGGGGTTGTCGACAGGAGGCCTGGTAGCCAAAAGGATTTACAGCTAGCGCAGCAGGCTTTTAATCAATGGCGGCAACAAAGTGGCCGCCCGTTGTGTCAGATTAGTCGACTGTTGGCGATGACGGTTAACTATTAGTCTTGATGCTCAATCATAGACTGCCTTTTTCTTCCAAGTGTCATCTGCTTTGTCCAGATTATCCCACGCTGTGTCTATTGGCTCTGATTCAGTGGTGCGCTCTGCTTGTTGCTCTAGCTCTTCGATACGCTGGCTATAATGCTTGATACGGTCTTTATAAAAGCCGTCCTCGTTCTCTTTGTTAAGTTTGGCGACAGTCATGTGGAGATAGTGGATGGCAAGGCGAATTTTACCGTCCTTCAGGGCTTCCTGAGTGGGCTGGGTTAAAGCATCGATCGACGTCTGTACCATCAACCTCCGCACTTGCTTGCCATATATTTGCGCTTCCTTAGCGTCGATACGTCTGCTGGCGGCCAGCTTGGAGATAAAGTTATATAGCCCTGTTAGCATCTTTTGGGCTTCCCTGATTTGTTCTAGGTCAGTCAAGGTTGCGCTGGTGGTATTACTCGGCTTGGCTTGATACTCGCTCAATAAGTGTTGGGCTTTAGCGAGCTTGAGCTTGTAATCTTTGTTATTTTTTTTGACTTGGTTAAGTTGGGAAAAGACTTCGGTCAAACATTTACAGACCAATACCTGAAGGTCGCGGTTGAGAAAGCCCTCTGGAAAGCCTTCAAGCATGTATTCGAAATTGCGAGCTCGAGCTATGAGTGCTCCCTCGAGTCGGCGTTTCTCCTTATTGTTTTTATCAATAGTCTGCATGGTAATGGCAATGCCTACTAGGATAAATAATCCCGCTGCAATTATGGCGATGATAATGGGGGTGGACATACGGACTCTCAAAATTAAGTTAAATGTATTTCAGCCGTATTTATAGCAGCTGCACCCACCTCAGTACAGTATATAGGTGTTTTTGCTGGTTTTTTGAGCTAATCGGTTATAAAAAACAATAACTTATAGAAAAAATTAAAATTGCGCTTGACCTTTGTTTCGAAGGTTCTTATTATGCGCGCCACTTCAACGGACAACGTTGGATACCTACAGCGTCCCCTTCGTCTAGAGGCCTAGGACACCGCCCTTTCACGGCGGTAACAGGGGTTCGAACCCCCTAGGGGACGCCACTTATTTAGGGAAAGAAGGAGTTAGATACTTTTCCTTGTGTGCAGTAACAAGAAGCATGCAGAAATGGCATAAATATGTTTATGCCGCTCTGAGGGAGTCAGAGGCTACTCAAGTCTACTAGTGATTGAGTAGGGTGGGTCAGCGCACTCATTAGTGTTGTGCTGAATGTGGTGCGGGAATAGCTCAGTTGGTAGAGCGCAACCTTGCCAAGGTTGAGGTCGCCAGTTCGAACCTGGTTTCCCGCTCCAATTTTCTTATTTTTATCTTCCTTTACGTATTAATATAGCCAATAGACCTGATAGGTTTATTGGTTTTTTTTATTGTGTTTTTTTCGTTATCTCTTTGCTATCTCTGACTTTGTGCTTGGCTGTGTGATGCGCCGACCGTCTAATAAGTGGCGGTCGGTTTTTGAGGGCTCTGACTCTCTAGTGTAATTGAAACACTTTTGCCTTAGCCTCGTTGTAATCTAGCTCATGTTCGTTGGGCTCATGTAGTAGCTCGTCCAGTTGTTGATAGAGAGATAGCTCCTCGTCGCCCATATAGTGCAGGCATTCGCCACCAAAAAACCAAAACAAGTCTCTACTTACGGCTGGCGTTATGTGTGGGTAATTGCTGACAATTTTGGTGATGATTGCTTGCCCTTGCTGTTGGATGGTCTGGTCAAAGTGGCTGGCTTGGCTGATCTTTTCTAAGGTTGATATAAAATCCGCGTCGATATCGTTGCTGCTGTCGCTGTTGAATGGTGCTTGCTGCAGGCAGTATTGGTAAAGCGCTTGTAGCAGTGCGTGGTGGTGTTGAAAATAAGATGAGTCGTTAGTCATAGTAGTTACTGTTTTGAGGCTGAAAAATAAGAGTGGTTAGTGTAGCAGAGTCTATTTTATAGCTCAGCATTGGGTGGGATTATATTGGCTGGGCTTAGAATGTATTAGTACCATCGTGTTATGATAGTTTCTATTTTTATAAGCTTGGGGTAAACACACCGATGACCATCGCTTTATCTATCCAGCAATTAGGCAAAGTTTATGATAACGGCTTTGCCGCCCTTAAAGGTATCGATCTTGAGGTAAAACAGGGCGATTTTTTTGCGCTACTGGGGCCTAATGGTGCGGGTAAGTCGACCACTATAGGAATTATTAGTTCTTTGATACAGAAATCCTCTGGTCGGGTGCAGATTTTCGATAAAAGTATTGATGATGATTTTTCTGCAGCCAAAAAATATCTGGGCATCGTGCCGCAGGAGTTTAATTTTTCTGGCTTTGAGAAGGTGTTTACGATTTTGGTCAATCAGGCTGGTTATTATGGCTTGCCTAAGGCTTTAGCGAAGCAGCGAGCTGAAAAATATCTTAAAGCTTTAGGTTTATGGGAGAAAAGATCAGAGGTTGGGCGTCATTTATCGGGAGGGATGAAGCGGCGCCTGATGATTGCGCGAGCTTTGGTGCATGAGCCGCGACTATTAATTCTGGATGAGCCTACCGCTGGGGTCGATATAGAAATGCGGCGTTCGATGTGGGTTTTTTTGCGTGAACTCAACGAGCAGGGCACGACGATTATTTTGACTACTCACTATTTAGAGGAGGCCGAAAGCCTATGCCGCAACATCGCTATCATTGATCATGGCGAAATTGTCGAAAATTGCAGTATGAAAAACTTACTCTCTAGATTGCATCAGGAGGCATTGGTATTAGATGTGAAAAATTCTTTGCTTGAGGCTCCGCAGATTGAGGGTTTTGAATTGAAGTTGGTTGATGAGCATAGCTTGGAGGTGGTTGTTGTCAGGGGGCAAACTATTAACCAGTTGTTTGCTGGTCTGAATAAGGTTGGGGTAGAGGTCGTGAGCATGCGTAATAAGTCGAACCGCCTTGAAGAGCTGTTTGTTAATTTGATCAATAGCGGTGCGGCCTAAGTGCTGTCGTTATAAAGAATGATTTTTGATCGGTTTTGTTAAATTGAGATAGTGGATAACGCAATGAGTTTGAATGAGCAGTTGATAGCTTTCATGACTATTCTTCGTAAGGAGATAGGTCGGTTTATGCGTATTTGGACGCAAACGCTAGTGCCTCCGGTTATCACGATTACTTTATATTTTGTTATTTTTGGCAGTCTAATCGGAAGTCGTATTGGTTCTATGGGTGGCGTGGGCTATATGGAGTTTGTGGTGCCAGGTCTGATCATGATGGCGGTTATTACCAGCTCTTATACCAATGTTGTTTCTTCTTTTTATGGGGCTAAATTTCAGCGTTTTGTTGAAGAGATACTGGTTTCACCAACGCCTAACTACATTATTTTGATGGGCTTTGTCATGGGTGGAGTGGCGCGGGGCTTAGGGGTTGGCCTGATTGTTACTTTGGTGGCAATGTTTTTCACTGATTTGTATATACATAATGTGTTTGTCACTGTTGCTATCGTGGTTTTAACCTCGGTGTTTTTTTCTATCGCGGGGTTTATCAACGCCATTTTTGCTAATAGCTTTGATGATATTTCAATTATTCCGACCTTTATTCTTACGCCCTTAATTTATTTGGGCGGGGTGTTTTATTCTACTGATTTGCTGTCAGGGTTTTGGGCCGGAGCGTCCAAACTGAACCCGATACTTTATATCGTCAATACTTTCCGCTACGGTATTTTGGGGATTAGTGATATTGACGTTACCTGGGCGTTTATAATGATAGCTGTGTTTACTGCTGTTGGCTTTGCCTACAGCATGCATTTGCTTAACTCTGGTAAGCGGTTGCGGCAGTAGCGTTGGTGCGGGTAGTTTAATGGGGGGTGTGATGGTAGATAAATCCGAGCAAACATTACTGGGTAAGGATGTGGCTTATGCGGATACTTATTCGCCACAGTTGCTGTTTCCGATAAGTCGGGAGGCATCTCGCGAGAGTTTGGGTATTAGTTCGGCCAAGCTGCCATTTACTGGTGTGGATATTTGGAATGCCTATGAGTTGTCATGGTTGAATCAAAAGGGTAAGCCCTGCGTTGCGCATGCTGAATTTCGCTTTGCTTGTGAGTCGGTGTCTATCGTCGAGTCAAAGTCATTTAAACTTTATCTTAATTCGCTTAATCAGACTCGCTTCGATAGTGTGCAGCAATTGCAGCAGATATTAGTCGATGACTTGTCAGCCTGTGTGGGGGTTGCGGTTGTGGTAACGATTCAATCGCTTGACCATGGCTCTGCTGGCATTGATTGTTTTGAGGGAGAGTGCCTTGATAGCTTGGATATTGAGGTTGAAAATTATTCTCCGGATCCGGCTTGCTTGAATCAGCTTGTGGCTGCACCGGTAGAGGAGGGCTTATATAGTCACTTATTGAGGTCGCTGTGCCCAGTAACAGGGCAGCCTGATTGGGGGAGCGTGTTGATTGAGTATAAAGGCGCTCCAATCGACCGGCAGGGCTTGCTGAAGTATATAGTGGGCTATCGTCAGCATCAGGAGTTTCATGAGCAGTGTGTTGAGAGGATATTCTGCGACCTGAGCGCTCGATGTCACTTTGAGTCTTTATCCGTATACGCTCGGTATGTGCGTCGGGGTGGGCTTGATATCAACCCTTTTCGTTGCAGTGCCCAGCGGGAGCCCAAAAACCTTCGCCTTGTTCGTCAGTGATGGCGGTCCAAGGTGAGGGCTCGTTGGTTTGCTTGTTATATAGTGGGTTGAGTGGCGACACTGCTCGAATGGCTAAATTACAGTGACTGTACCATACTGGAGGGGCTAATAATCTATTCATTCATAGGCTTAGCTGTGGCATTCACTAGGGATTGTTGACAGGTATAAGTTTCTAGTTGGAAGGTCGAAAGGGTGGTGCTGGAGTATTTATGCTGGATTTAAGTTTTCTCGTCTATGTGATTGGTGAGTTGGCGGCGGTGTTGTTGGTCGTTAGCATTTTTTTGTTGTGGCATACGAATAAGCTCAAAAAGCTTGTGCGACAACTTGAAGATAAAATTATTAGTCTGCGCAAGTCGATTAGTCTGTCTCGCAATGAGACTAAAGTTGCGTTGAAAAAACTGGCCGAGCAAGAAGCAGTACCGTCTAAAACATATATTGATTATCTTGATGAAGAGATCGACGGTAGTCGAGATTATCACCAATCACTGAACCCTGATCGGGATATTGTACTGGATATCGCGCCTGACGCACCAGTGGAGCGCCAGGCTGCGGCGCTGCGCCATGCGTATTTGATTGCAGAAAAAGAAGCTCGCTATGCTGGTGATGATGACGGTTCTAACTGGGATGTGTTGCAGGCAAAGCTTCAGCAAATTATTCATTTTTATGAGAGTACCACTATACCTGCTGTTGAGACCGTGCTGAGTGATCAGTCGGGAGCGTCTAGTGATGAAGAGATACAAGATTATAAAAGGCGTATTGAGAACTTGGAGCGTTTTAAAAATCTGTTCTTTGAAATGGAGGCTAAGTGGCAGATAGCGAAATCCCGAGCTGAAGAGTACCGGCATCAGTTGTTAGCTCTGGGGAGCGAGTTAGGGGCGGGAGATGACTTCAATGGGTTGCTAGAGCGCTATGCTGCTTCTTTCGATGACGTTGGCAACCTTATTGCTGGTGCAATCGGCAAGCATGCGGAGGGTGGCATTGAGGCTGATTTACAGCGTGAAGGTGTTGGTAGGGTCATTATTACCAATCAGGAGGAGATGCAGCGTTTACATAATATGGCGGTTGATCAGCATAAGGTTATTAATCAACTAAAGCGTAAACTGTTGGATGCGGCGACGACAGAGCAACAGCAGCAAGTGGTAGAAGATTTGACTCGGCAGTTGGAGTCTCAGCAACAGTTTTTAAAGGAAATGGAAGTCTGTACTCAGCTGATTGAGGATGAGCTGGCTCGAGCGTTGGCAGAGAATGAAACTTTGCGTCTGGAATTGCAGGGGAAGAGTGCTGGTGTGGAGGAGGGTGTCGTCGATGATATCGAGTCAGTGGTTAGTGATTTGACTATTGAGGGCGAGGAAATGCTAGCTACAATTGCTGCGCTTGGTGTTGAAAATCAGTCGTTAAAGCAACAGTTGGATAAGGCTGAAGCATCGGTTGAGAATACGGCTATGCTGAAAGAGAAATTGAGCGGTATGCAGCAGGAGTTACTAAATTTGCAGGCACAGCATATTGAGCTGGAAGAGCGTTACCTTGAGTTAAAAATGAGCTGAGCTTTTTGTGGGTAATTTTGAGTGAGTGGAGATAAGAGGTTGAGAGTTCTGAGGAAGTGATCTTACATCGGCCTGCCGATAAATAGCGACGCAATAAAAAACCCAGCATGCTGGGTTTTTTATTGCGTACGATGGGTTTAAATATAGCTGTTTAGCGTTTATCGAGTGGCGTAAAGTCCCGTTGAGTAGGTCCAGTATACAGCTGACGAGGGCGTCCAATTTTAAAGGGATTGCTAATCATTTCATTCCAGTGCGCGATCCAGCCAGGGGTGCGTCCCAGAGCAAAGATAACGGTGAACATACTGGTAGGAATGCCCATTGCCTTAAGGATAATGCCGGAGTAAAAATCTACGTTTGGATAGAGTTTTTTCTCGATGAAATATTTATCTTCCAGAGCGATTTGCTCAAGTCGTTTGGCGATGGCGAGCAGTGGGTCGTTCTCTAGGCCAAGTTCTGATAATACTTCATCAGCAGTCTCTTTCATTACCTTGGCGCGTGGATCGAAGTTTTTATAGACGCGGTGACCAAAGCCCATTAGGCGGAAGGGGTCGTTTTTATCTTTTGCTTTGGCAACAAATTCATCAATACGAGATACGTCGCCAATCTCGCCAAGCATGTCTAGTACGGCTTCGTTTGCGCCCCCGTGAGATGGTCCCCACAGTGCTGCGATGCCGGCAGATATACAGGCAAAGGGGTTGGCACCGGTAGAGCCTGTCAAGCGAACAGTAGAGGTTGATGCGTTTTGCTCGTGGTCAGCGTGCAATAGGAATATTTTATCCATTGCCTTAGCCAGTGTCGGGCTGATTTTAGTGTCGTCACAGGGGGTGCTGAACATCATATGCAGAAAGTTTGTTGCATAATCAAGGTCGTTGCGAGGGTAAACAAAGGGCTGGCCAATGGAGTATTTGTAAGTCATCGCAGCCAGAGTCGGCATCTTTGCAATCAGGCGGATAGCTGAAATGCGGCGGTGTTTTTCGTTATTGATGTCCAGGGAGTCGTGGTAAAAGGCTGAGAGTGCGCCTACCACTCCGCACATGATGGCCATGGGGTGGGCATCGCGACGGAATCCGCGGAAGAAATTGTTCATCTGGTCGTGGACCATGGTGTGGTTTGTTACATTAGCCACAAACGCAGATTTTTCCTCTTTGGTGGGCAGCTCTCCGTACCAAAGTAGCCAGCAAGTTTCTAAAAAGTCTGAATTCTCGGCGAGCTGGTCTATAGGATAGCCAGCGTGAAGTAAGATGCCTTTGCCTCCGTCAATATAGGTGATTTTAGATTCACAGGCAGCTGTAGATACAAAACCTGGATCATATGTGAACATGCCTTGCCCAGTTAATGCGCTAACATCTACAACGTCTGGACCCAGAGTTCCAGAATAGATTGGTAGATCGATGGCGTCTTTGCCTTCAAGGACCAGTGTCGCTTTCTTATCAGACATGTAAAGCTCCTAAGCTTGTTTTAATGTGCAGTATTAATCAGCCATACGTCTAACGCTGAGCGCGTTTAATATTCAATTATATCGAGCATGGGGGGGAGCACAACTATAGAGTTTTGCTGATTTTTGTCAATGATGACTTTTCCTTGGCGTTCAGTCAATTGTGATTGATTAATCAGGCTTTTAACCGCTGATCGCTGCATTTTCTCAATCGGCTTAGTCTCTTGGAGTGGTGGCGACATGGTTGGGTGCTAATATTCTTTGGTTTGTTGGTGTGGTTGTGTGCTTGCTTCTGTCTACATGGTGTTTTACGTGACCACTTTGATGTTAGGTATGCTGTATATGGTTTGTATTTTCAGCTTGAAATGCCTATAATTCGCCGCGAACTTAAAGGGGGAGAGCCAAGTCTGTAGATGGCTTGGTTTTTATGTACTTAAGTTCTCGCATCAAACTGTTTCTCTGACCTTAAACCGCCTTGGCTTCATTCCGAAGGCTGGGCCCGACAAGTGTGATAAAACCGTGACTGATAAAAGACCCGTAAATCTCGATCTTGGCACCATTGATATGCCGTTGCCTGCCATCGCATCCATAACACATCGTATTAGCGGTGTGTTGTTGGTGGCTGGCGCAGCTGTTTTACTCTGGTTGCTGGATGAATCTCTGGCAAGTGAAGACGGCTTTAATGCTGTTAAGACGCTGGCTGACTCCTTTATTTGTAAATTGCTTGTGTGGGGTGTTCTCTCGGCCCTGATTTACCACTCTGTAGCTGGAGTCAGGCATCTTATTATGGATATGGGATATGGCGAAACATTGGCAGGTGGTCGCACTAGCGCCAAGCTTGTGTTTGCAATTTCAGCAGTACTAATAATTCTGGTAGGAGCGTGCATATGGTAACTTCAGTTACAAATTTTGGCCGTAGTGGTCTTTCTGACTGGCTGGTGCAGCGTATTACTGGTGTTGTTTTGCTGGCGTATACGGTATTTATTGTCGTAGTACTGCTTGCCTGTACACCTGATTTTGCTGAGTGGAAGGCGTTGTTTGATCAAACCTGGGTTAAGGTATTTAGTGTTGCTGCGGTGTTGTCTGTAGCGGCGCATGCCTGGATTGGCCTGTGGTGCATATCTACCGATTACCTCGTTCCTTATGTACTGACTATCAAGTTTGGGCCTGCTGTGGGCGCCAAAGCTAACTTATTGCGCTGGTGTTTTCAGGCGGCAAGTGCAATCGTCCTGTTCACATATGTCGTCTGGGGCATCCAGATTCTGTGGGGTTAATTAAGCATGACAACTATTAGAACAATATCTTTCGACGGTGTAATTGTCGGTGGCGGTGGCGCGGGTATGCGTGCGGCGTTACAACTCTCTCAGTCTGGTTACAAAACGGCTGTTATATCTAAAGTATTTCCTACCCGTTCTCATACGGTATCTGCGCAGGGTGGTATTACTTGCGCGATTGCCTCTGCTGATCCTCAGGATAATTGGCATTGGCATATGTATGACACGATAAAAGGCTCTGATTACATCGGTGATCAGGATGCTATCGAATATATGTGTGATGTGGGTCGTGAAGCGGTCTATGAACTCGATCACATGGGTATGCCATTTTCTCGTACCGATGAGGGGCGTATTTATCAGCGTCCTTTCGGTGGTCAGTCTAAGGGTCCGGATGATCCAACTCAGGCTGCGCGTACCTGTGCTGCTGCAGACCGTACTGGGCATGCCTTGTTGCACACTTTGTATCAGGGCAACATGAAGAATGAGACAGTGTTCTTCAATGAGTGGTATGCGACAGACTTGGTTAAAAATGAAGATGGTGCTGTAACTGGCGTTATTGCGATTTGTATTGAAACGGGCGAAATTGTCCATATCAAGTCAAAGGCGACAGTTCTTGCTACCGGTGGTGCTGGACGAATTTATGCATCGACGACTAATGCCCACATTAATACGGGTGATGGTGTCGGGATGGCGTTGCGTGCGGGTGTGCCGGTTCAAGATATTGAAATGTGGCAGTTCCATCCTACCGGTATCGCTGGCGCGGGAGTTTTAGTGACAGAAGGTTGTCGTGGCGAAGGTGGCTATCTGATCAATAAGGATGGTGAGCGCTTTATGGAGCGTTATGCACCCAATGCTAAAGATCTAGCGGGACGTGATGTGGTCGCGCGTGCGATGACAATGGAGATTCTCGAAGGTCGTGGCTGTGGCCCTGACGGCGACCATGTGTTTTTGAAATTAGACCATTTGGGTGAAGAAGTACTAGAAAGTCGCCTGCCTGGTATCTGTGAGTTGTCTCGTACATTTGCACATGCAGATCCAGTTAAAGAGCCTGTGCCTGTTGTTCCTACTTGTCACTATATGATGGGAGGTATTCCAACTAATGTTGATGGGCAGGCGTTGACTGTGGACGCAGAGGGTAATGACAAGATTATTCCGGGTTTGTATGCCTGTGGTGAGGTTGCCTGCGTATCTGTGCATGGTGCTAACCGCTTGGGTGGTAATTCTCTGCTTGATCTGGTTGTGTTTGGTCGCGCATCCGGCTTGCATATTGAAAAATCATTGCGTGAAGGTATTGAGTTGCGTGATGCCACTGAAGCCGATATAGAAAAAGCAGCTTCGCGGTTAACAAAATTAAACAATACAACCGGTGGTGAGAAAGTAGCTGATCTGCGTAAAGAGCTACAGACTATTATGCAAAACCACTTCGGCGTATTCCGTCGCGGTGACTTTATGCAAGAGGGCATTAGAAAGCTGGCTGAGCTGCGTCCACGTATTGAAAATGCTTACCTTGAAGATAAGAGTAATGCCTACAATACTGCTCGTATTGAAGCCTTAGAGCTGCACAACTTGTTAGAAGTTGCAGAAGCAACCGCAATTGCGGCTGAAGAGCGCAAAGAAAGCCGTGGTGCTCATGCTCGTGAAGATTTTGAAAGCCGTGATGATGAGAATTGGCTCTGTCACTCCATATACTTTCCCGCTAGTAAAAGCGTCGGTAAGCGTGCGGTGAATTTTACGCCTAAAACAGTCGACACATTTCAACCAAAGGCGCGGACCTACTAAAGGTGAGGGGATAGAGAATAATGTTGAATGTAAGTATTTATCGATACAATCCAGAAACCGATGCCGAACCTTATATGCAAGATGTTGAGGTCGATACCGGTGGTAAAGACTTGATGGTCTTGGATGTGTTGGAGTTGATTAAGGCTAACGATACGACTATGGCGTACCGGCGTTCTTGCCGCGAGGGTGTTTGTGGCTCTGACGGTATGAATATCAACGGCAAAAATGGTCTGGCTTGTATTATGCCGTTATCAGAGGCCTTAAAGGGTAGCCGTAAGCTGGTATTGCGCCCGCTACCTGGGTTGCCGGTCATTCGTGACTTGGTTGTAGATATGAGTTTGTTCTACAAGCAATACGAAAAAGTTAAGCCGTATTTAATCAACAACACACCGGCTCCGGCGATCGAGCGTTTACAGTCTCCAGAGGAACGTGAAAAGTTGGACGGCTTGTACGAATGTATTTTGTGCGCTTGCTGTTCGTCGGCTTGTCCGTCTTTTTGGTGGAATCCTGATCGTTTTATCGGCCCATCGGGTTTGTTGCAAGCCTACCGTTTTCTTGTTGATAGTAGGGATACAGCGACAGAGCAGCGTTTATCTGAGTTGGATGATCCGTTCAGTGTATTCCGCTGTCACGGTATTCAAAACTGTGTGAATGTTTGCCCTAAAGGCTTAAACCCTACACGGGCTATTGGTCATATTCGCAATATGTTACTACGTAGTGCAACCTAAGATCAGGGTTGTTTTTTGTGGCTAAGTATCTGCTTAGCCTTATGAATGCAGGTCAAACACGGCACTTTTAGTTTGGTCTGCATTTTTTATATTAAAATAATCTCCAGAGTTGCATAAATCACGCTAGTAAATGAGCTATAGTTCTTTGGAGGTTGTGGAAGCTTGGAGCTAGCGCATTGCTGCAGTGCTGCTGGGCACATAGTCAAACAAAAAAGTACCTCGTTGTACGTGTTACCATTGCCCCATGCCAAACGTTTGGTCAGGGTTGCTGAGGTTTGTAATATGCAAAAAAGTACTATGGAGTCTTGGTGGGGTAGTTCGCATATATCAGGTGGTAATGCTGCCTATATAGAAGATCTCTACGAAACATATTTGCTCGACCCTAATAATGTGCCTGAACAGTGGCGCAGCTATTTTGAAAAACTTCCCCAAGTGAATGGTAACGTCCATCAAGACGTACCTCATTCCACTATTCGTGATCATTTTGCCCAATTGGCGAGGGTGCGTATTAAGCCCGTGTCGGTGCAAGGTAGCAATGCGGTTACCGAGCATGAGCGCAAGCAGGTTCGTGTTATTCAGTTAAGTAGCGCTTATCGGCAAAGAGGTCATCAGCAGGCTGATCTTGACCCCCTGAAGTTAACGGTCCGTCCTCCAGTCCCTGATTTGGATCTTCATTACCACAAGTTATCTGCTGCAGATTTAGACACGGTTTTTCAAACCGGCAGTTTATTTATCGGTAAAGATCAAGTAACACTAAAAGAAATTGTCGAGTCGTTGGAGCAAACCTACTGTGGTACTGTGGGTGCTGAGTTTATGCACATTGTCGCCACTGAAGAGCGTCAGTGGATTCAGCAGCGGATGGAGAGCGTGCGCTCTAAGCCTAATTATGGTGAAGAGATAAAGTTACATTTACTGGAGCGGGTAACTGCTGCAGAAGGGCTGGAGAAATTACTCGCCTCTAAATACCCCGGTGTTAAGCGTTTTGGTTTAGATGGAGGCGAGAGCTTAATCCCGTTGATGGATGCAATGATTCAGCGCGTGGGTTCCTACGAAGCCAAAGAAATTGTAATCAGTATGGCCCATCGTGGCCGGCTGAATGTGCTAGTGAATGTTTTGGGTAAAAACCCCGCTGAGTTATTTGCCGAGTTTGAAGGACGTGCGGCATATAACGGCTCGGCGGATGTGAAGTACCATCAAGGCTTCTCTTCTACTGTCATTACGCCTGGTGGCGAGGTGCATTTGGCACTGGCATTTAATCCTTCTCACTTAGAAATTGGTGCGCCAGTTGTTGAGGGCTCGGTTCGGGCCAGACAAGATAGACGTAAGGATCCAGAAGGCAAAAAAGTGGTGCCGATTATATTACACGGCGATGCGGCATTTGCTGGACAGGGTGTGGTGATGGAGACGTTTCAGATGTCTCAGACGCGCGCTTATAAAACTGGTGGCACCATCCATATTGTGATCAACAATCAGGTTGGCTTTACCACTAATAAGCGTGAAGATGCCCGCTCCACTGAATACTGTACCGATGTCGCTAAGATGGTACAGGCGCCGATATTTCATGTGAATGCCGATGATCCGGAAGCGGTGTTGTTTGTCAGCCAGATGGCTGTGGATTATCGCCAGCAGTTCAATAAAGATGTTGTTGTTGACTTGATTTGTTATCGACGTAGAGGCCATAACGAAGCGGATGAGCCTTCCGGTACCCAGCCGTTAATGTACAAAAAAATCAAGAAGCAAAAAACTACTCGTGATCTCTATGCGGATAAGCTCATTGCTGAAGGGATTGTAACTAAAGAGCGGGACGATAATATGATTGCTAATTATCGTCAGACCGTTGAGAGTGGTGCTCACGTGGCAAAAAGCCTGGTTCTTGAGCCCAATGAGAAGCTTTTTGTTGATTGGAGTCCCTATCTTGGTCATGCGTGGGATTGTCCATCGGACACCTCTATCGAGTTGAAAAAACTCCAGGAAATCGCGGCAAAGATAAACCAGGTACCGGAAGGTTTTCCTATCCAGAAGCAGGTGGGTAAGATCTATGAAGATCGGCATAAAATGGCCGCTGGCGCTTTGCCGATCAATTGGGGCTTTGCCGAAACACTGGCTTATGGCAGCTTGTTAGATGCAGGTAACGCTGTGCGTTTAACCGGGCAAGATGTCGGCCGCGGAACGTTTTCGCATCGTCATGCTGTTTTGCATAACCAAAATGATGGTTCGACTTACGTACCCTTACAAAATATGGCTGAAGATCAGCCAATGTTTACCATCCATGATTCGCTGCTATCTGAAGAGGCGGTGCTGGCATTTGAGTATGGTTATTCAACAACAATGCCTAATGTGATGGTGATTTGGGAGGCGCAATTTGGTGATTTTGCTAACGGCGCCCAGGTTGTGATTGATCAGTTTATAGCTAGTGGTGAAAACAAGTGGCAGCGGCTTTGTGGTTTGACTATGTTGTTACCGCATGGTTATGAAGGGCAGGGGCCGGAGCATTCATCGGCAAGGCTTGAGCGCTTCTTGCAATTGTCAGCAGAACATAATATTCAGGTTTGCGTGCCGACGACACCTGCTCAGGTTTTTCATATGCTGCGTAGGCAGTCTTTGCGGCCTTTACGTAAGCCTTTGATCGTTATGTCACCGAAAAGCTTATTGCGACATAAAGAGGCTGTGTCGACATTGGAAGAGCTAGCCGACGGCCAGTTTTATAATGTACTCGGTGAAATCGATGATATAAAGCCGAAGAAGGTAACTCGCGCAGTCCTCTGTAGTGGTAAGGTTTATTACGACTTGCTCGCGGCTCGTCGAGAGAAAGAATTAAACCATATTGCGCTTATTCGCCTTGAGCAACTATATCCGTTCCCCGAGCAAGAATTGGAGGCCGTTTTAGAAGCTTATACTGGATTGAAAGAAGTCGTTTGGTGTCAGGAAGAGCCAATGAACCAGGGGGCCTGGTATTCTAGTCAGCATCATATGCGTCGAGTTATAAATAAGCATAAACAAGCTTTATATCTTGATTATGCGGGCAGAGAGGCTTCGGCTTCACCAGCTGCAGGTTATATGGCTTTGCATGTTGCTCAGCAGGAAAAAGTTATTGCCGATGCATTAGGTTATTCTGCATAGCAAATTATTAGAGAGTTTTTGAACACAGTGGCGATACTAAAGCTGCCCATATTTGAACTGCTCATATTTTGAAAAAGGGAAATAAAATGACCATCGAAATTAATGCGCCTGTTTTTCCTGAGTCTATAGCCGACGGCACAGTTTCAACTTGGCACAAAAAACCTGGCGAAGCGGTTTCCCGTGATGAGCTGCTGGTCGATATTGAGACCGACAAGGTTGTACTGGAAATTGTAGCGCCCGCAGATGGCGCAATCAGTAAAATTACCAAAGCTGAAGGTGAGACAATTCTTAGTGGTGAATTGATTGGTTTTTTTGAAGCGGGTGCAGGAGCTGCAGCCGCAGCAGTAGCAGAGCCCACGCCTGTTGCAGCGTCCGAAACTGTTGCAGCAGATGCCAAACTTAGCCCTGCGGCACGTAAATTAATTGAAGAAAATACCTTAGACCAGTCGGCTATTGTTGCTACTGGTAAAGGAGGGCTGGTAACAAAAGAGGATGTCCTCAATCATATGAACACAAAGTCCGTAGCACCTGCGGCTTCAGCTACTCCAGTCCCAGCTGTTGAATTGGACGTTGGTGAGAAATTAGAAAAACGGGTGCCAATGACTCGTTTGCGCAAGCGGGTAGCAGAACGTTTGCTAGAAGCCACACAGACCACGGCGATGTTGACAACGTTTAATGAAGTCAACATGGAACCAGTGATGACTTTGCGTAAGCAATATAAAGATTTATTCGAAAAAACACATAATGGTGTGCGTTTAGGCTTTATGGGCTTTTTTGTCAAAGCTGCTTGCGAAGCTTTGAAGCGTTTTCCTGCGGTCAACGCATCTATTGACGGTGATGATATTGTTTATCATGGCTATCAAGATATCGGTGTGGCGGTTTCTTCTGATAAAGGCTTAGTAGTGCCGGTCTTGCGCGAAGCGGATTCTATGAGCTTGGCTACGGTTGAAAATACTATTCGTGATTTTGGTGGCCGTGCCCGTGACGGTAAATTATCCCTCGAAGATATGATGGGCGGGACATTTACCATCACCAATGGTGGTGTGTTTGGTTCGCTGTTGTCAACGCCAATATTGAATCCACCACAAACTGCTATTTTGGGTATGCACAAAATTCAAGAGCGGCCAATGGCGGTTAACGGTGAAGTGAAAATTCTGCCAATGATGTATTTGGCTTTGTCTTACGATCATCGTTTGATCGATGGTAAAGAGGCCGTACAATTTTTGGTGACAATCAAAGACTTATTAGAAGATCCTGCAAGGATCTTACTAGAAATTTAATATTTACCAGAAATTTAAATCGCGATACCGACTTTAAGTTTAGCGAGTCGGTTTATTCAAGATCAAAAATTTAGGATGATTGCTATGTCAAAGTACGATGTTATTGTTGTTGGCTCTGGCCCTGCTGGTTATGTTGCGGCTATTCGTGCTGCACAGTTAGGTCTGAAAACTGCGTGCATTGAAAAGGAAACGAATAAACTGGGTAAAACTGGGTTTGGCGGGACTTGTTTGAATGTTGGCTGTATTCCATCAAAGGCATTATTAGATAGCTCGCATAAGTATGTTGAGACGAAGAAGGATCTTGCCGTGCATGGTATTGCTACTGGTGATGTTTCTATTGATGTAGCCCAAATGATTGCCCGTAAAGATAAAATCGTTGGTCAGTTGACGGGTGGTATTGAAGGGTTATTTAAGGCCAATGGTGTTACCGCCATGAAGGGCACAGGTAAAGTGCTGGCGGGTAAGCAGGTTGAGGTGACTAAAGATGATGGCTCTGTTGAAGTCTTGACTGCCGATAATGTCATTATTGCTGCGGGCTCTCTACCGATTGATATTCCATCTGCTCCAGTTGATCAAGATGTTATTGTTGATTCAACAGGCGCGCTAGAGTTTTTGACGGTGCCGAAGCGCTTGGGCGTTATTGGTGCTGGCGTCATCGGACTTGAGCTTGGTAGTGTATGGCGGCGCTTGGGCTCTGAAGTGGTTATGCTTGAGGCTTTAGATACGTTTTTGCCGATGGTAGATCAACAAATTGCTAAAGAAGCGCATAAGATCTTTAGCAAGAAGCAGGGTATAGATATTCGTCTCGGTGCGCGAGTTACTGGAACCAAGGTCAAGAAAGGTCAGGTGACCGTTACTTACACGGATAAAGATGGTGAAAAGCAGGAAGTTTTTGATAAATTGATTGTTGCTGTTGGACGTCGTCCGCAAAGCCAAAATTTATTGGCGGCTGATTCCGGCGTGACTATGGATGAGCGTGGCTTTGTATTCGTTAATGATTATTGCGAAACTGAAGTGCCTGGTATTTATGCGGTAGGTGATATTGTTCGTGGGCCCATGTTAGCGCATAAGGGTTCTGAGGAAGGTATCATGGTTGCTGAGCGCATTGTGGGTAAAAAGGTAGCGATGAACTACGATTGTATTCCCAGCGTTATTTATACTCACCCAGAAATTGCTGCGGTTGGTCAAACTGAAGAGCAGCTGAAAGCTAATGGTGTTGAGTATAAAGTGGGTGTGTTCCCGTTTGCTGCCAGTGGACGGGCTATGGCCGCTAATGACACTGATGGCATGGTGAAAATGATTGCTC
The DNA here is from genome assembly GCA_041677245.1 of Spongiibacteraceae bacterium. Taxonomy (GTDB): domain Bacteria; phylum Pseudomonadota; class Gammaproteobacteria; order Pseudomonadales; family Dasaniaceae; genus Oceanicoccus. Next base: position 33,699 of record JBAYQJ010000018.1, read on the forward strand.
ATGCAGAAACTGACAGAGTCTTGGGCTGCCATATTATTGGTCCAAGTGCGGCTGATTTAGTTCAGCAGATAGTTATTGCGATGGAATTCGGTTCCAGTGCAGAGGATATTGGCCTGACAGTGTTTGGTCACCCGACTTTGTCTGAGGCTGTGCATGAGGCTGCTTTGGCAATCGATGGTTATGCCATTCACATGGTTAATAAGAAAAAGCGCTAGTAAACAGTTAGATAGGTAAGTTGATAACACGGTAGAGTGACGGCTTATTGACCCTTATTTTGAATATTATGGGTCGCAGGTGTAAAAAATGACGGTAGGCTAGCGCTTCATTATCCATCATTTTGTCATTTCTATTAAAATATCATGCAATTATATTTGCGGTTGAGCGCAAAATTCGGGAGAATATGCCACCGAATTTTGCGGTTAACACACCTTGATTTATGCCTTTCAAGCGGGTAGTAAATCTGGGTTGCGCAAATCGAAACGCAGTTTGAATGGTGTATGGCGTTGTAATACATCGGCAAGCTACCTCGAATTTCACAGACCAAAACGGTAAATCAAGATGAACCTTCACGAGTATCAGGGCAAGCAATTGTTTGCCGAGTACGGGTTACCTGTTTCTAAAGGCTATGCCTGTGATACACCCGAAGAAGCAGCTCAGGCTGCAGATCGTATCGGCGGCGATAAGTGGGTTGTTAAAGCCCAAGTTCACGCTGGTGGCCGCGGTAAAGCGGGCGGTGTAAAGCTGGTTGACAGCAAAGAAGAGATCAGAGCATTCGCGCAAAAGTGGCTGGGCAAAAACCTGGTAACTTATCAGACTGATGAGAATGGCCAGCCTGTGTCGAAAATTCTGGTTGAGTCCTGCACAGACATCGATCAAGAGTTATACCTAGGCGCAGTTGTTGATCGCTCGTCGCGCCGTATCGTTTTCATGGCATCTACTGAAGGTGGCGTTGAAATTGAGAAGGTAGCTGAAGAAACTCCTGAGAAAATCCTCAAAGCCGAGATCGATCCATTGGTTGGTGCGCAGCCTTACCAAGGTCGTGAGCTGGCTTTCAAATTAGGCCTTGAAGGCGTTCAGATTAAGCAGTTTGTTAATATTTTCCTGGGCTTGGCAAAATTGTTCCAAGATAAAGACTTGGCGTTGATCGAAGTTAATCCTTTGGTTATTACTGAAGAAGGCAATTTACATTGTTTGGATGCCAAATTAGGCGTTGATAGCAATGCGATGTACCGTCAACCTCAGCTGAAGCAAATGCACGATGCCTCACAGGAAGATGCTCGCGAAGCGCAGGCTGCCCAATGGGAGCTTAACTACGTAGCGCTGGACGGCAACATTGGCTGTATGGTTAATGGTGCTGGCTTGGCGATGGGTACTATGGATATCGTTAAGTTACACGGTGGCTCACCAGCTAACTTCCTGGATGTTGGTGGGGGTGCTACTAAAGAGCGCGTTTCTGAAGCGTTCAAAATTATCCTGTCTGATGACACTGTTAAGGCAGTTCTGGTTAACATCTTTGGTGGTATCGTTCGCTGTGACTTGATTGCAGAGGGTATCATCGGTGCTGTTGGCGAAGTGGGTGTTGAAGTGCCTGTAGTAGTTCGTCTTGAAGGTAACAACGCTGAGCTGGGCTCTAAGCTTCTGGCTGAAAGTGGTCTGAATATTATTGCTGCCTCAAGTTTGAAAGAAGCTGCCGATGCAGTTGTTAAAGCAGCGGAGGGCAAATAATGAGCATTTTAATCAATAAAGATACTAAGGTCATCTGTCAGGGATTTACCGGTTCACAGGGTACTTTCCATTCAGAGCAAGCGATTGCCTATGGCACCAAGATGGTTGGTGGTGTAACACCTGGTAAAGGCGGTCAAGAGCATTTGGGCTTGCCAGTATTCAATACAGTAGCCGATGCGGTTGCTGCGACGGGTGCTGAAGCTTCTGTAATCTACGTACCAGCACCATTTTGTAAAGATTCAATCCTTGAGGCTGCTAACGGCGGTATCAAGCTGATCGTTTGTATTACTGAAGGTATCCCGACTTTGGATATGCTTGACTGTAAAGTTAAGTGTGATGAGTTAGGTGTTCGTTTGATCGGTCCTAACTGCCCGGGTGTTATTACTCCTGGTGAGTGTAAAATCGGTATTATGCCTGGCCATATCCACTTGCCTGGCAAAGTCGGCATCGTTTCTCGCTCAGGTACTTTGACCTATGAAGCGGTTAAGCAGACTACTGATGCTGGTTTTGGTCAGTCTACCTGTGTTGGTATCGGTGGTGACCCGATCCCTGGTTCTAACTTCATCGATATTTTGGAAATGTTCCAAAATGACCCCAAAACTGAAGCTATCGTAATGATTGGTGAAATTGGTGGTACTGCTGAAGAAGAGGCAGCGGCTTATATCAAAGCTAATGTTACTAAACCTGTAGTGTCTTATATTGCTGGTGTTACTGCACCTGCTGGTAAGCGTATGGGGCATGCTGGTGCGATCATCTCTGGCGGTAAAGGTACTGCTGATGAGAAGTTTGCAGCGCTGCAAGATGCTGGTGTTAAAACTGTTCGCAGCTTGGCAGACATCGGCGAAGCATTAGCTGAGTTAACTGGCTGGAAATAAACCACAGTCAATATCAGTAATAAAAAGGGATGCTAAAAGCATCCCTTTTTTTATGCCTGCTATGTGAGGCTGATGTGCTGGGCTGTGGAAGATAATAGTTTACAGCGGTGGTGTAACAACCTGAGTCTGGAGTCACCATGATGTTTGAAGTTTATAAACCTCTGAGTTAATTAACCCTTGAATTGTGCTTTAGTGCCCCCATATCGGTTGCATCCATTTATTTGATCTGATGTTAATCAGGTTGAATGTAACTGTAAGAACAACTGAATATTAATCAAAGCACATGTAATCAGGTGCAATGGTGGGGGAACATACCAATGGCGACAGCAACCAGTAAAGAGACATTAGGTTTTCAGACAGAGGCGAAGCAGCTGCTACACCTGATGATTCACTCGCTTTATAGCAACAAAGAAATATTTCTCCGAGAGTTGATATCAAACGCTTCGGACGCCGCGGATAAGCTCCGTTTTGAAGCGCTTTCTGATGGATCTTTATATGAAAACGATCCAGATCTTAAAATCACCATCATCTTTGATAAAGACGCTAAGACCATTACCATTGCTGATAATGGTATTGGTATGTCCAAAGATGATGTTATCTCTCATTTGGGTACTATTGCCAAGTCTGGAACTGCAGAATTTCTCGGTAAACTAAGCGGTGATCAAAAGAAGGATTCCCAGTTGATTGGTCAGTTTGGGGTGGGGTTTTATTCGGCCTTTATCGTCGCTGATCGAGTTGAAGTATTTACCCGGCGTGCAGGTTTGGCGGCCAGCGAGGGTGTGCATTGGGAGTCCTCTGGAGAGGCTGATTTTAGCGTAGAGTCAGTTGAAAAAGCTGATCGTGGTACCACCATTGTGCTGCATTTGCGAGATGAAGAGGCAGAGTTTGCCGATGATTGGCGTATTCGCTCTATAGTGAAAAAATATTCTGACCATATTTCCTTGCCAGTAATGATGGAAAAACAAGATTTCTCTGCTCCTGCTGAGGATGGAGAAGAACAAGAAACAGAGAGTAAAGAGCCTGAATTCGAAGCGATTAACAGTGCTACGGCGCTGTGGACTCGTTCTCGCAGTGAAGTGTCTGATGAAGAGTATAAAGAGTTTTATAAGCATGTATCTCATGATTTCGAAGATCCATTAACCTGGAGCCACAATAAAGTTGAAGGTAAGCTCGAATACAATAGCTTGTTGTATGTGCCCAAAAAAGCCCCGTTTGATATGTGGAATCGCGATGCTTCTCGCGGCCTAAAACTCTATGTTCAGCGTACCTTTATTATGGATGATGCTGAGCAGTTTTTACCGTTGTATCTGCGGTTTATCAAAGGTGTGGTTGATTCCAATGACTTGTCATTGAATGTATCGCGTGAGATTTTGCAGCAAGATCCCGCAGTAGATTCAATGAAAAATGCGTTGACCAAGCGGGTATTGGATTTGTTAACAAAGCTTGCCAAGAATGAGCCAGAGCAATATCAGTTGTTTTGGGAGCAGTTTGGTCAGGTGTTGAAAGAAGGGCCTTCCGAAGATTTTTCTAACAAAGAAAAAATTGCCAAGCTGTTTCGTTTTGCGTCTACCCATACCGGCAAATCAACTCAGGATCAGTCCCTGGAGGATTATGTCAGCCGTATGAAAGAGGGGCAGGAAAAAATTTATTATGTTGCAGCAGAGAATTTCACCACGGGCAGTAACAGTCCTCACTTAGAGGTTTTCCGTAAAAAAGGTATTGAAGTATTTGTCATGTACGACCGCATTGATGAGTGGTTGATGGGGCATTTGATGGACTTCGATGGCAAGAAATTTCAGGATGTGGGTAAGGGTGAATTAGATCTTGGTTCCCTGGAAGATGAAGCTGACAAAAAAGAGAAAGAAGAGCTCGAAAATAGCAGTAAAGATCTTGTCGAGCGTGTTAAGAAGGTTCTGGACGAAAAAGTAGCTGAAGTTCGAGTGACCAACCGTTTAACGAACTCTCCAGCATGTCTGGTTGTGGCGGCGGATGATATGGGTGCGCAAATGCGCCGTATTCTTGAGCAGGCTGGTCAGGCTATGCCTGAATCCAAGCCGATACTCGAGCTAAATCCTGAACATTCTCTAGTGAAAAAACTGGATGAAGAGAGCGATGAGGATCGGTTTGCCGATTTGGTAGAGATCTTATTTGACCAGTCGACGCTAGCAGAAGGGGGCCAGTTAGAGGATCCCGCTGCTTATGTTCATCGCTTGAATAAGCTATTGTTGGAATTGAGCCGCTAGGCACGTGTGACAATGGGGCTAGTGCAGAGTTCGGGGAGTGGCGGTTGTTTATATCGCCATTTCCTGACAGTTACAGCTGGACTCTATGTTAAGCTGGCCGCCTTTAAAATATTACAAAGGTTGTAAGTATTTATGGGCACATGCCACAAAATCGCAGTACTCGGCGGAGGCAGTTTCGGTACCGTCATTGCTAATATTATGGCAAATAACGGTCATGAGGTGTGTTTATGGTTACGTAATCAGTCGCGAGCTGATGAAATCAACAAGCAGCATCTTAATAGTTCTTACCTTCCTGAGCTCCCTCTCAATCCTGAGCTTAAAGCCAGTGTCGATCTTGCTGCTGCTGTAGCAAATTGCGACATTGTTTTTATGGCTGTGCCTAGTCAATCGAGTCGTGCTGTGGCAGGGGATGTATCGGGTTATTTGAGCGATGGTACTATTGTTATCAGTACCACTAAAGGTATTGAGCACGATGGATTCAAACTCATGAGCCAGGTGCTAGCGGAGGAAATTCCGCAGGCTCGAATTGGCGTGTTGAGTGGCCCTAATCTAGCGAAAGAAATTGCCGCTAATCAACTCACTGCGACTGTTATTGCAAGTCAAGATGAAGCGCTTAATTTTACCATTCAAAAATTATTACGCAGCAGAACTTTTAGGGTCTATGCCAGTTCAGATGTTTTTGGTGTAGAGCTAGGTGGTGCGTTAAAAAACGTATACGCCATTATGGTTGGTATGGCGACAGCTATGGGTATCGGCCAAAATACGGTCAGTATGTTAATGACGCGTAGTTTGGCGGAGATGAGCCGTTTTGCTGTACATAAAGGGGCTGACCCGATGACTTTTTTGGGTTTGTCGGGCGTAGGTGATTTAATTGCAACCTGTATGTCACCGTTAAGTCGTAATTACCGTGTAGGCTTTGAGCTGGGTAAGGGTAAACGGTTGGAGCAAATTATCGAGGATCTAGGGCAGGTGGCTGAAGGTGTTAATACACTTAAGTTGCTGAAAGAGCAGGCCGAGCAATTAAATATTTATATGCCATTAGTAAATGGTTTATACGACATTATGTATAAACAAAAAACAATCGATGCTGTTATCGGTACATTAATGTTTGCTGAGCAAAGTCGTGATGTCGAATTTACAGTTAAATAATCTATAACAATATTTTTTGGGTCTTTCCGCTATGAATATACTGATCATGCGCCATGGTGAGGCTGAAACCTACGCTGAAAGTGATGCTAAAAGAAGCTTGACCGAATTGGGCTGCCAGCAAGCGCGTTTAGCCGGTGAGTGTTTACAGCAACTTGATTTGTCCTTTGATCAAGTTTGGGTTAGTCCCTATATTCGCGCGCAGCAAACCGCTGATGAGTTGTTGTCTGGTTATGGTCAGTTGCGGAGGAAGGTGTGTGAGCATTTGGAGCCTGACGCAAAAATATCACTAATCATTGATTTGCTGGCAGCTTGTGGTAAGCAAAATATTTTGTTGGTGAGCCATCAGCCTCTGGTGAGTTCATTGATAAGCATGCTGGAAAGTGGTAACACCCGCTCTGGTCCACCGATGTCACCGGCTAGCATGGCCTTGCTGAGCGCGGACATTCTCTTGCCTGGGTGCAGTCAGTTACAGTGGTTGCGTCATGCTCCTAACTTTCAATCGAGCCGCTGATGTTAGCTTCAGAAACTCAATTTAGCGCTCGTTATTTTAAGGTCAATGGTTATCAATTGGCGGCCAAAGAGTGGCACGCAGGGGCAAAGTATAAAGTTATTGCCTGCCATGGCTGGCTTGATAATGCTGCTAGCTTTGATGCTTTGGCGGCACTATTAACCGACTGTCATGTCATTGCACTTGATATGCCTGGACATGGTTTGAGTGATCATAAACCACCGCAGGCTAGCTATAATATCTGGGATGACTTGCAAGACATTCTTGCAGTAGCTGATGAAATGGGTTGGAAGAAATTCAATCTGATTGGCCATTCCAGAGGTGCAGCGATAGCGATGCTACTGGCGTCATCAATGCCAGCTTTAATCACTTCGATCGTCATGTTGGATGGCATAGTTCCTCAGTCGGTTAATATTCTGGATACGGCAAAACAGCTACACAATCATCTTGTAGGCCAACGAAAGGCACATAGAAAAAATAAACGCGGCTATAATAATGTCGATGAGGCAATTGCTGCGCGACGTTTAAGTGCGACTATTTCGGAGCAAAGTGCACGTTTGATTGTTGAGCGCGGGCTATTGAAAAAAGGTGCGCTTTTCTATTGGCGTTATGATCCGCGTTTGTCGACGCCTTCTGCCTTTAAAATGACAGATGAACACAATCATGTACTGATTTCTGCGCTTACTGCACCTAACCTTTTGATTGTAGCTGACGAGGGGATGGGGAGTAATGATCGATTAATGAAGCTGCTGGCGAGCTATAAAAATATCAACCAGCAGCGTTTGCCTGGCAGTCATCATTTTCATATGGAAGAGCAGGCTGAAGCCATAGCGGTGATGGTGCGGCAGTTATTTGCTGAACATAATTCGTAGCTAAAAGATATTGTTGGGTGGCGTGTTGTTATTAAGGCTTCCGTGCCTTGAATATCTGTTGCTTACAAATGGGTTAGCGTGAGGCAATCATCGATAAGAACTCTGCTCTAGTCTGATCATTATCTCGGAATGAACCCAGTAGCGAAGATGTACGCATTTCTGAATTTTGCTTTTCCACGCCACGCATCATCATACACATATGTTTGGCCTCGATAATTACACCAACGCCCACTGCTCCAGTGACATCTATAATGGATTGAGCGATTTGGGCGGTCAGATTTTCTTGAATTTGCATGCGCCGTGCAAACATATCTACAATGCGTGCAACTTTGGACAGCCCCAATACTTTACCATTGGGGATATAAGCTACATGGCATTTACCAATAAAGGGTAGTAGGTGGTGCTCGCACATTGAATATAACTCAATGTTTTTAACCAGTACCATTTCACTGGCATCAGATTCGAATAGCGCGCCGTTGACAATCTCATCTACTGATTGTTCGTAGCCTCGAGTGAGAAACTGCATGGCTTTCGCCGCTCGTTTTGGTGTGTCGCGCAGGCCTTCACGATTAACATCTTCGCCAACACCGCTAATGATTTGGGTATAAGCTGTTTCTAGTCCGCTTAGCGTTGCAGCTGAGTTACGATCGTTGATGGCGCTGCTGGTGGGATTACAGCCGTGCTTGGTGTCGGTTTTATTGCTGAGGTCACCCACGTTGTTGGCTCCTAATTTATTAATGGGCAGAAATATTAGCAGATCAACAAGTTTAAAAGGAGGCCTATCGCAATGATTTGCTTGAAGAGGGTAGGTAATGTGGATGAATTGATTTCATTTTGCCCCAAGCAGTGTCTGACGAATGCTGCTGATTGACGTATAATCAGCGATTGCTATGAAGTAATGTCCATTATTTAATAAGATCAGCGTAGATGATCGCGGTTAGGAATTATCCATGTCAGGAAATACCATAGGCAAATTATTCACTGTCACGACCTTTGGCGAGAGCCACGGTAAGGCCCTCGGCTGTATCGTTGACGGTTGCCCCCCAGGTCTGGAGATTTGCGAGGCGGATTTACAGGTAGATTTGGATCGCCGTAAACCGGGAACATCAAAGTTTACTACCCAGCGTCGTGAGGGGGATGAGGTCAGTATTTTATCTGGTGTATTTGAGGGTCAAACCACGGGTACATCCATTGGTTTAATGATCGAGAATACAGATCAACGCTCTAAAGATTATTCGAAAATTAAAGATCGTTTTCGACCGATGCATGCTGACTACAGTTATACGCAAAAGTATGGTGTGCGTGATTACCGTGGTGGTGGTCGCTCATCGGCGCGTGAAACGGCCATGCGTGTTGCCGCGGGGGCGATTGCTAAAAAGTATTTAAAAGAAAAATACGGTGTGGTGATACGTGGTTACCTATCACAACTTGGGCCTATTAAGGTTGGAAGTGTCGATTGGGATTTGATCGAAACTAATCCGTTTTTCTGCCCTGACGCCAGCAAAATTCCTGAGATGGAGGCCTATATGCTGGCATTACGTAAGAGTGGTGATTCTGTCGGTGCAAAAATTACAGTGGTTGCCAGCGGAGTTATTCCGGGGCTTGGTGAACCCGTTTTTGATCGTCTGGATGCGGATATCGCCCATGCGCTGATGGGAATTAATGCGGTTAAAGGTGTGGAAATAGGCGCTGGGTTTGATGCGGTAGCACAAAAAGGCAGTGAACACCGTGACGAGCTAACTCCCGAAGGGTTTACTTCGAATAATGCCGGCGGCATCCTCGGCGGAATATCCAGTGGTCAGGATATTGTTGCCCACCTTGCATTAAAGCCGACAGCAAGTATTTTACTGCCAGGCCAGACTATCGACGTAGAGGGCAAAGCGTCGGAAGTGATTACCACCGGCAGACACGATCCCTGTGTAGGCATTCGTGCTACGCCGATCGCTGAGGCGATGTTGGCCATCGTGCTACTGGACCATTTGCTGCGTCACCGTGGTCAAAATGCTGATGTACACTGCACCACACCGATAATACCTGCTCACACTGAATAATCAGTAACTAGCCATGCCGCGTTAGCACTATGCTGGTGTTTTTCCAGTTTCTAGCTGTTTTATTTGTGCGGCAGTTTGGCTGTTACTCTGGCTGTCTCAGTTATTATGGGGTCGAGCAGCTCAGTCTCGACGATCGGCGCGAAAAAGGGTACAGTGGCCACGCTAAAAACTGGGATAATGATGCCAGTTTTATACTCCCTCACTATTTGAAAGGTTAAGTCCATGAATTTTATTTCTTCAGCCTATGCTCAAACTGCGGCACAGCAGCCACCAGAAACAGGGTATATGCAGTTGGCGTTGATGGTTGGCTTGTTTGCGATGTTTTACTTTATAGCTATCCGCCCACAGCGTAAGCGTCAAAAAGAACATAATGCACTCATCAGCAATTTATCCAAGGGTGATGAAGTCGTAACTAACAGTGGCATCATGGGGAAAATCAGCAAGATTGATGATAATTACTTGGTGCTGCAAGTTACCGATAATGTTGAGCTGAAGTTTCAAAAATCAGCCGTCAATGCGGTGTTGCCTAAAGGTACGCTGAAGTCTATATAACTTCCGGCGACCCTTTTAAGGACTGAAGACTTAAACAGCCCTTATTGTCTCGAATAAGCCCCCGTATGGGGGTTTTTTGTTTATGCTTTACCCCTTTCCTTGATTGATTAGCGTCTTGAGTTAGACTGATTAGAGTTAAACTAATTAGAGTTAAACATGGCTGTTAATTATCCTCCACGATTAAAACTTGCACAAACACCTACTCCCTTGCAGGCTTTAGATCGGCTGTCAGCACAGATCGGCGGCCCACGTATCTGGGTTAAGCGTGATGACATGACCGGCAGTGCCGTTAGTGGTAATAAAATTCGCAAGCTAGAGTTTTGTTTAGCTAAAGCACTGGCGGAAGGTTGCGATACAGTGATTACTTGCGGCGGCGTACAGTCCAATCACTGTCGTACTACTGCTTTGTTGTGCGCGCAGCTCGGCTTAAATTGCCATTTAATTTTGCGGGGCAATGCAGAAACTACGGTGGACGGCAATCTATTGCTGGACCGATTAGCTGGTGCCAGTATCAGTTTTTACTCCCATGACGATTATCAGCGTCGTGGTGATGAGATTTATCAACAGTGGATACAGCACTATGCCGATCAAGGAAGTAAGGCTTTGGCTATTCCAGTGGGGGCCAGTGATGGCGTTGGCCTGTGGGGCTATGTTGCTGCTTGCGAAGAGCTTAAAGCTGATTTTGACCGCGAAAAAATTCAACCCAAACATATTTTATCTGCAACGGGTTCTGGGGGCACTCAGGGTGGTTTGACTGTGGGAAATGCTTTGTTTGAGTTGGGGGCGACAGTATGGGGGGTCAATGTTTGCGACGACGAAGCCTATTTTATCAATAAGGTGGCTACGGACATAGGGCAGTGGCGACAGTGGTATTCGGGTTTAATTGATCCTGCTTTTGCGATAGAGGATCTATCGATTAATGTCATCGATGGCTATGTTGGCCCAGGCTATGCTAAAGCGACACCGGCCATCTTTGAGCTGATAAAAAGAGTGGCTGAAGTCGAAGGCTTGGTACTAGATCCTGTTTATACGGCTAAAGGTTTTTTGGGGATGCTTGATCAAATTAAACAAGGTCGCTTTGATGATAGTGACGACATCGTGTTTGTTCATACTGGCGGGATCTTTGGTTTATTTGCCCAGCGTGAGCAATTACAGTTTTAGCGGCGTGGCTACTTATTTAGTCGTCGTGCCAGCCAGTTTCGGGGATGATACAGAGAGCGGTCAATGGAGTTAGCGGTAGAGTGGGTAAAGAGCATCAACGGTATTGTTTGGGGGCCTTTGATGTTGGTGCTGATTTTGGGCACAGGGCTTTATTTGATGCTTGGCTTGAAGTTTATGCCTTTGCGCCGTATTCCTGCAGCCTTTTGCGCGCTGTTGAATGGGCGTAGCCCAAGTGAGCGGCAAGGTCAGATCAGCCCCTTCAATGCTTTAATGACATCGCTTTCGGCTACTATTGGTACCGGGAATATTGCCGGGGTGGCAACGGCGATCAGTATCGGTGGCCCAGGTGCTTTGTTTTGGATGTGGTGTACGGCGCTGGTAGGGATGGCGACTAAATATTCTGAGGCAGTGTGTGCGGTGCATTTCCGTGAAGTTGATGCCGATGGCAATTATGCCGGTGGGCCGATGTATTACATCAAAAATGGTTTGGGTAAAAACTGGTTGTGGCTGGGAGTTGCCTTTGCTTTTTTCGGTGTATTGGCGGGGTTTGGTATTGGTAATACAGTGCAAGCGAATTCTGTCGCCGATGCGATGGAATCAACCTTCGCTATTCCTCCTTTGGCCACGAGTGTGGTGATGGTGGCGTTAGTAGGCTTGGTTCTGCTGGGAGGAATAAAGCGTATCGCCGCTGTTGCCGGTTTTTTAGTGCCGTTTATGGCGCTGGGCTATTTATCGTTAGGCTTGCTGGTGGTGCTACTCAATATCACCGATATCCCCGCAGCGATTGTCTTGATTGTTAAAAGTGCTTTTACTGGTACCGCGGCGCAGGGTGGTTTTGCCGGTGCGGGGATTATGCTGGTGATACAGTTTGGTGTTGCCAGGGGTATTTTCTCTAACGAGGCGGGTTTGGGTAGTGCATCTATTGCCCATGCTGCCGCGCAAACTGATGATCCCGTTAGGCAGGGTACGATTGCGATGTTGGGTACGTTTATAGATACCTTGGTAGTATGCAGTATTACCGGTTTAGTGATTGTGCTCAGCGGTGAGTGGGTTACTGGTACTGGTGGAGCAGCCCTAACAGCTATGGCGTTTGCGGCATCGGTTCCCTATGGTGATGTTTTGGTGTCGGTGGGCCTGTGTTTATTTGCTTTTACGACCGCGTTGGGCTGGAGTTACTATGGTGAACGCTGCGCGGTTTATTTGTTTGGTACTGGGGCGTTGATACCGTTTCGTGTGTTATGGGTGGTGGCTATACCCTTTGGCGCAATGGCGCAGCTCGACTTTATTTGGCTGCTGGCAGATACCCTTAACGCCTTGATGGCGATACCGAACTTGATCGCGTTATTATTGCTAAGTCCAGTGGTATTCAAACTGACTCGGCTAGGGTTTAAACGATAGATTCGGTGTTGATATATATCCTCGGTACGCGTTTTGATACAGAGGTAAACAGTTGGTAGCTAATGGTATCAGCATAGCTGGCAATTTCTTCTGCGGGTAATCCTTGTCCCCATAGAATGGCCTCGTCACCAATGTTAACCTCATGGCAATCGCTGATATCTACGGTGATCAAATCCATCGATACTCTCCCTGCTAGCACTGCTCGCTGGCCGTTGATTAACACCGGTGTGCCGTTGCGGGCGTGACGCGGATAACCATCAGCATAGCCGATAGCGAGAGTGGCTAATTGCGTTGGTCTGGTGGCAGTCCAGCGCTCGTTGTAACCAGCGCTCTCACCCGTCGCGATTGGACGAATGGCGATAATTTTGGCGCGTAGTGTCATCACTGGCTGGAGCTCAAGATTATTGAGTTTGGTAATAGTGGGGGGGAGCGGGTTGGCACCGTAAAGCATGATACCAGGGCGCACCCAGTCGAGATGAGTTTGAGGGTGTTGAATAATCGCGGCTGAATTAGCCAGGCAGCTGAAGCCGGTTAAGCCCTCGGTGGCTTGTAGAAATGATTGTGTTTGTTGCTGCGTGGTGTGCGGGTCGAGGTCGTCGGCGGCGCTGAAGTGCGTCATTAAACCCATATCTCCAATATGGCTACAGCTACTTAATCGTTGGTGTGCTGAGCGAAGCTCTAGGGCGTTCATTCCCAAGCGGTGCATACCGCTGTCGTGTTTCAACCAGACTGCGAGCTGTTTATGTGAACGGCTCGCCAATAGGGTGTCAACACCTGCGCTATTGTGTACGGCTACGTCAATGTTATTGTCGGCGCACAGTGCCAGACTATTCGAGTCGAGAAAGCTGCCGAGCAATAGTAGACGCTGGTTTATTCCTTGTTTGCGTAGAGTGAGTGCCTCTTCAAGCCGAGCTACGGCCAAACCATCGGCGCTCGCTAAGGCTTTAGCCGCTGCTACTATGCCGTGGCCATAGGCGTCGGCTTTAATTACCGCCATGATGCGGCTGTTAGGAGCTAGTCGCTTAGCCTGCTGTAGGTTATGCCTAAGCGCTGCGAGATCTATAGTGGCGGTGACAGTGTGGGGCATAAGCTGTATCGGCTATTGGACGAGGTCTGAGATTGTACCGGAACTGTCGCTAAGCGGGCTAGGGGCTATTTGTCGTTGTGGCTTAGGTCGTCGCGATATTGGTTTTGTGGCAAGCAATTTTGTATAGTGATAACTAATGGTTTTAGTGGTGATTGGTGCTGGAGCACTCTATGTCTGCAGGTTTTGGAAATAAACTGGTTATTGCGCTTTCTTCCCGCGCGTTATTCAATCTTGATGACAGTCATCAAGTGTTTGAAAAGGAAGGTTTAGAGGCTTATGCGCGCTATCAAATCGAGCGCGAAGATGAAGTGCTGGCACCGGGGGAAGCGTTTCCGATTGTACAAAAGTTATTGCGTATCAATGATTATTTAGAGGGTGACCCAAGAGTCGAGATCTTGTTGTTATCACGTAATAGTGCTGATACGGGTTTGCGCGTGTTTAATTCGATTGAGCACTATGGTTTAAATATTACTCGCGCAGCGTTTAGCGGCGGAGAAAGTCCCTACCGTTATGTGTCAGCGTTTGGTTGTCATTTGTTTTTATCCACCGATGCTCGCGATGTGAGATCGGCTTTGGAAAATGGTGTCGCTGCGGCAACCTTGATGTCGTCCTCATCGCGTTATGAGGCTGATGATTCACCGTTAAAGTTTGCTTTTGATGGTGATGCGGTTTTATTTTCTGATGAGTCAGAGCAAATTTTTAAAACTCAGGGGTTGGAAGCCTTTGCCAAAAATGAAAAATCTTCGGCGAAAATGCCAATGACGGGTGGCCCATTTAAAGCTTTTTTAGCCGCGTTGCATGGTTTGCAATCTGAGTTTTCTCCACACACTTCACCCATTCGAACAGCCTTGGTTACCGCCAGATCGGCGCCAGCCCATGAGCGTGTCATTCGTACTCTGCGGGCCTGGAATGTGCGTATCGATGAATCATTATTCTTGGGTGGTTTGGCAAAGGGAGCGTTTTTAAAAGCCTACGGCGCCGATGTTTTTTTTGATGACCAGCAGCTGCATTGTGACTCGGCCAGCCCTTATGTAGCTACAGGTCATGTCCCGCATGGAGTGGCTAATAACTGAGGCTTCGGCACAGCTGTCGGGAATGTTGTGCAGAGATTAAAACTACGACTTTATTCACAGTTTCTATAGTGTAATTCAGTGGCTTGTTAATTTACTGCTATTCTCATGGTGTTTCGGTAGGGCCGGGTTAGGGTTTTTTAGTCGCTGGCCTTGTATCTTGCTTGCCTTTTGGGTTGTCGAATTATCTTTCAGGTGCTTGGCTATGATCCAGACGATTTTATTTGCTACGGATATGGGCTTGCATACCCATTATTTGTTGCACCACGTTAATGGCTTGGCGGAGCAGTATAATTGCCGAGTAATCGTGGTGCATGCCATTGAGCCACCAGAGAATGTAGGTGATGCGGTAGTCCAATCTTGTTTAAGTGATGAAACATTGCAGGCGTTTCAGCAAGAAGGCATTACCCGCATTATTGACGGGGTGAAAAATCGTATTGTTGATGTTCTGGAGGAGGAGTTCATGGATGGGCAGCAGGGGCTTTTTAATATACGTGATGTGAGGGTTGTGTCCGGTAAGCCCACTGAGGTAATTATGCACGAAGCGGAACATTGTGGTGCGGATATGATTGTCCTCGGTAGTCATGGTGAGACGGCCTCGGAGAATGTTTTGGGCTCGGTGACGTCGCGGATTTTGCAAGTGTCGAGAGTGCCTGTGTATATGGTGCCTTTGGTGCGGAATATAGGGGCGAAACAGGGAGGAGAAATGTCATGGCTTGGGCGCCAGTAAACTATCGTAGTACGCTTACAGGTAGCTAATAATTTTATCGTTCGGTTAGGCTAAGCTAGGTAAATTAGGTGAAATTAGTTATATAGACTATTGTCTTAGTTAGTTGTAAGGAATAATCGATAAAATACATAAGTACTTACTGCAGGTTTGTTGTCCAAGCTAATGAAATATAAGAAATCTAACCATTAGGGGGCGGTATGAAGCTTCAACAGTTACGTTATATATGGGAAGTGGCTCACCACGACCTCAATGTGTCTGCGACCGCACAAAGTTTATATACATCGCAGCCGGGGATCAGTAAGCAAATCCGTTTATTAGAGGATGAGCTTGGTGTAGAGGTTTTTTCTCGCAGCGGCAAACATTTAACTCGTGTTACCCCTGCTGGCGAAGCAATACTGAAAACTGCGGGTGAGATTCTGCGCAAAGTAGAAAGCATCAAGCAAGTTGCTCAAGAGTTTAGCAATGAGAAGAAGGGTAGCTTGTCGATTGCCACTACACATACCCAGGCGCGATATGCCTTGCCACCGACAATTAAATTATTTATCGAACGCTACCCCGATGTATCTTTGCATATGCATCAAGGTACGCCGATGCAAATTTCCGAGTTGGCCGCTGATGGCACAGTTGATTTTGCTATAGCGACTGAAGCGCTAGAGTTATTCAGTGATTTGATCATGATGCCCTGTTATAAGTGGGATCGGGCTATAGTGGTACCAAAGGGGCATGCACTTACGCAAAAATCGCAATTGACCTTGGAGGATGTCGCTGCTCATCCGCTTGTTACTTATGTGTTTGGATTTACTGGGCGTTCCAAGCTTGATGAAGCGTTTATCGAAAAAGGCTTGGCTCCTAAGGTGGTATTTACCGCTGCTGATGCTGATGTTATTAAAACCTATGTTAGGCTCGGTTTGGGTATTGGTATTGTTGCTAAGATGGCTTTTGATCCCGAGTTGGACAGCGACTTGGTTGCGTTGGATGCTAGTCACTTGTTTGAGAGCAGTATCACCAAGATTGGCTTTCGGCGCGGTACTTTCCTGCGTGGTTTTATGTTTGACTTTATTCAAGACTTTGCCCCGCATTTAACCCGAGCGGTGGTTGAAGAGGCTTATCAGCGGCATACCAAGCAGGAGCTGGAAGAGTTGTTTCAGGGCGTCGAGCTTCCTGTTTATTAAGTTTGAGCTCTCGATTTTTCCTGTCATATAAATAATAATGAAGGCCGTTGCTTATTGCCGGTGATGTTTTTTTTAAGCGGATACTTGTGTTGAGCGTGTTTACACTTACAATGCGCCGCCTATGTCTACTAATTTGCTATTGCTTATATACTCTGCTGTTATCATCTCCGTGTCGTTACTGGGGGGGTGGTTGCCGACGCGGGTAAAAATGACCCACACCGGCACACAGATCATGATGAGCTTTGTTGCGGGTTTAATGCTGGGCATAGCTTTCTATCAATTACTACCCCATGCGATTGACACACTGCCTGCTGAAACGGGGGTTGAGGGAGCGATGTGGTGGTTGATGGCGGGCCTGCTATTTATGTTTGTACTGTTGCGGGCCTTCCATTTTCACCAGCACGGGCCTTTGGAGGAGGGCGCATTGATTGATGAGTTAATTCCTCCTGCTCATAATGGTGACCACGGCCATAACCATCAACATGGCCATGATCACCATCAAGGTCATGGTGCTGCGGTTGTCAATCCCCTGAGCTGGGCGGGTATTGCCTTTGGATTGGCTTTGCATACTATTATCGATGGCGTTGCTCTGGGTGCCGCGATTCAGGCTGGGGTGATGGATTCTGCACCGTTAGGCCTGCTTGGCTTTGGTGTTTTTGTTGCCATCGTCTTGCATAAGCCTCTTGATGCGATGTCTATAGCGTCTTTGATGATGGCCGGTGGCTGGTCAGTGAAGTCGCGTAGCTGTGTGAATATATTATTTTCCTTAATGTGCCCTTTAGGTGCGCTATTGTTTTTTGTTGGTGTCGATCAGCTGAATGTGTCGAGAGACTGGTTGGTGGGGGTTGCGCTAGCATTTTCTGCTGGGGTTTTTCTATGTATTTCCCTCAGTGATTTATTGCCTGAGGTGCAATTTCATTCCCATGATCGCGCTAAGCTAACCATCGCTTTGTTAGCTGGTATTGCAATTGCTTATAGTATTGGTTTGATAGAGCCTGGACATGTACATGACCACGAGCAGCTTCTGGAGCAGGGTAGTACGCAGTATCAGCATCCAGATCACTAAAGCTTGTTGGGTGTTTGCACCGTACTTTGTTTCCCTGTAAATTGTCCCGCCTTAATTTTGTCCTTTTAATTTATGTTTGGAGTGTATCGTGGAAATAGCTTGCCTTGATCTGGAAGGGGTATTGATTCCTGAAATCTGGATTAACTTTGCCGAAAAAACAGGTATAGAAGCGTTAAAAGCGACTACCCGTGATATTCCTGATTATGATGTGCTGATGCGGCAGCGTTTGCGCATTTTGGACGAAAATGGCTATGGCTTGCCGGATATTCAGGCGGTCATCAGCACGCTGGAGCCGATGGAAGGCGCGCGTGAGTTCCTCGATTGGCTGCGCGAGCGTTTTCAGGTGGTAATTTTATCGGATACCTTTTACGAGTTCGGTATGCCTTTTATGAAGCAGCTGGGTTATCCCGCACTGCTTTGCCACCAGCTTGAGGTTGATGAAAAGGGTCGAGTGGTGGATTACAAATTGCGTCAAGCCAACCCTAAGCGTCAGGCAGTCATTGGTTTTCACTCTATGTACTACCGGACGATTGCTGCAGGTGACTCTTACAACGATACCTCCATGCTGGCCGAGGCTAATGCTGGGATTTTGTTTAAAGCGCCCGATAATGTGATTGCTGAGTTTCCTCAGTATCCAGCAGTTCACACTTATGAAGACTTGAAAAAAGAGTTTATTAAGGCGAGTAACCGTAACCTGACGTTGTAATGCTTACTAGGCAGCGGAACTATTAGTCCCGCTGCCGCTGAGTTGGTTTTATCGCAGTTTTTCAGCGCTTTCTACAACTTCTGTGCTGCCGTTTGAATCCAGGGCTGCGAGCAGGGGACCTACCTTCGTTAAACATTCTTGATACTCGCTGTCACATAGGGAGTCGGTAACGATACCGCCACCTGCGCTGCAGTGAATCCTGTTGTTTTCATGAATCATCGTGCGAATGGCAATATTGCTGTCCATCTGCCCGTCGCTACTGATATATACCAATGAGCCGCAATAGACTGACCGACGTTGTGGTTCAAGCTCCTCAATAATCTCCATCGCCCGTTTTTTGGGGGCGCCAGTGATTGAGCCTCCAGGAAAGCAGTCGGCTAGCACATCAAAAGCATCGGTATTGTCGCGCAGTTGGCCGCTAATTGTGCTCACTAAGTGGTGTACAGTTTCGAAGCTTTGTAATTCAAACAATTGATCTACATGGATACTCCCGGCGATACAGCTTTTGCCTAGATCGTTGCGGATCAAGTCCACTATCATTAGATTTTCAGCCCTATCCTTGGCGCTATTGGTTAGCTGTTGTGCCAGCTGTCGGTCACTAGCTGCATCTTGGCCCCGGGCGATGGTGCCCTTAATCGGTGATGAACTCACTGTGTTTTGGTTGATTTGCAGTAAACGTTCGGGAGATAGAGATAAAATGCGGCCTTGCTCGAGCTGCAGATAACCTGAATAGGGGGCGGCGGCGGTTTCCCTTAGCGTGAGGTAGGCCTGCCAGGGGTCACCTTCGCAGTGGGCGCTAAAGCGCTGGGTAAGATTGACTTGGTAGCAGTCTCCGGCATGGAGGTAGTTCTGTATCTTACTGAAAGCAGCGTTGTACTGATTGCGGCTTATCGTGGGCTCAAAAGCTGATCTCAGCTTGAATGGGGTGTTGTCTCTGTCCGAATCGTTAGCTGTTTTAGCGATAGTCTGGTCTGCATTGCGCAGTCGGTATCGTACGTTGTTAAGCAGGTCTTTGCTGGTTTGGGGGTGGGCTACTAGTAGTGACCGCTGCATCTGATGGTCGATGATTATCGCCCAGCTATAAATCCCCATGCTGGCCTGCGGCATGGGTAGGTCATCTGCTGCGATACTGGGTAGCTGCTCCAGTTGGCGGCCAAAGTCATAACCCAGATAGCCTAAGGCTCCGCCAATAAAGGGCAGTTGGTAGCTGTTGTTTAAGGATGGTGTGAGCTCTTTGACGGCCTGTTTTACCGCGTTTAAGTAGGCTATTCCGTCCTTATAATTACCTGTGTTTAAAGCGCTATTGCTGAATATCTGAAGCGTGGTTAGTGGCTCGGCGCTGATAATATCGTAGCGCCCACGGGTGGAAAAAGGAGCTGCGCTATCCAGGTAAACAGCTTGTTGCATATCAAGAAACTGGGCAAAAATGGGTGTGCTGTCGAGGTAATAGCTCTGCTCTTCGATGATTAGTTGGTCCATTGAGCGGCTTCCAGGTCTCTTGGTTGTGATGTGTGGTGGTCAGGTTCTGGGTTGGTTTTCGTGGCAAATTGTACGGCCATCGTGAGTGCTAAGGCCAGTGTTAATCTGGCTTGCAAAGTATTTAAGCTATTGATAGCCACAGGTTTTTACATTGACAAAGAGCGTTGGGCCCATTAATGTTAGCGCCCGGTTAACGGGGCTGAATCCTTGCTTTGATGCTCGGGATACCTATCAGGCTAGGGCTAAAGCTAGCTAAATTAATGCTAGATTAGTACTGATAATGCTGCAGCTAACTATGTTAACGCAATAGCGTCAACTAATAACATAGGCTGCACAAGTTTGTAAGGCTATCTTTGAATGGTAGCAGCCAGCCACATCAACGAGCTGAATTTCTAGCTTAGTGGGCCCCTGAGTTTGTTGTAGTATCTGCGGTGTTGTAATCCCAACATTGCTTGTTTGCTGCGACCTAAAATTCCTAAAACAGGTTATGTTGAGACACTATTTCTATGACAAATTACTCCCATATTGAGCCCACCTTAGAGAACCCTTTTGAGCAAGCCAAGGACGTTGAGTTTGTGGTGCCTGGTCAAATTAGCTATAACCCAGGATTGTACGAGAAAACCCTACAATCGGGCTATGCGTTGATTCAACGTCCTAAGACCGCCGCTGGTGTCGTCAGCACTGAGAAGCAACATCTGAAAAATCGGATGACAGTATGGGAGCGGTTGGAAGTGTTGGCCGATAGCGGCACTGAGCCGACCATTTTTTTCCAAAACTGGGGGCCCAATTTAGACGGTGCTTCACTGGTTACCGCCATTGTTAAAATTAATGGCCGTGACGTGGCAGTATATGGCCATGATTTCACTGTTCGTGCCGGCTCTATGGATGCGACTAACGGTAAAAAACTGGCACGTTTATTTGAATTAGCTGGTAAACGCAAAATTCCATTAATTGGCATGAATGATAGCGCTGGCGCTTTTGTACCTGCTGGTGTTGGTGGTTTGGATGGCTATGCTGAAGCCTTTACTGCTCTGCGCAAAATCAGTGGTGTCGTGCCATCTATTATGTGTATGTTTGGTTTTAATGCCGGTGGTGGCTCTTACTTGCCACGCCAGGGTAGCTTTGTTATCCAGCCCAATGACACTTTCTTTGGTTTGACTGGCCCTGGGGTGGTTAAGTCGGTACTGGGTGAAGATGTTACCCCAGATGAATTAGGTGGCCCTGGTGTTCATAGTCAAACTGGTGTGACCGATTTCGTGGTCCCTGATGAAGTTGCCGCGCTGCAAAAAGTCCGTCAATTACTGCATTACCTGCCCGCTAACAATGCTGAGCTGGCTCCGTTTCAGCCTACTTCAGATCCTATCGCCCGTAAAACATGGGATATTGATATTTTATTGAAAAAAGCGTTTAACTCACCTACGGGCTTTAACACGCCGTTGGATATTTGTATTTTGATCCAGCAGTTATGTGACCATGGTGACTATGTTGAAATTCAGCCTGAGCGTGCCCGCAATACGATTTGTGCCTTAGGTCGTATGGGTGGCAATGTGATTGGCTTTGTTGCCAATAATTCAGCGGTTGGCTCCGGCCAGATTGATATTGACGCTGCATATAAAAATGCTCGTTTTATTCGATTTTGTAACCTGTACAACATACCTATGATTTTTATGGAAGATACTACCGGCTTCTTGCCTGGTCGTGATCAGGAAGGCGGCGGTATCGTTCAGGCGGGACGGGCGATGCTGGATGCGATTATCGATTTACGTACACCACGTTTCTTGTTGCTGGTGCGTAATGCTTTTGGTGGTGCTTATGCTTCTTACAACAACTATCCAACAGGTGCGGATTTAGTTATTGCGCTGCCGACAACTCGGGTAGCAGTAATGGGGCCTGCTGGTGTCGATTTTGTCTATAAAGATGAGTTGCGGGCAATTCGCAGCTCGGTTGCAGCGCGTGTGGCCACTGCAGAAAAAGAGCATTTAGTAAATGGTGTGGATAAAGTAGAAGCCAGAACAATGGCTGAGCAATCCGTCGCTAACTGGGTGAAGCAGGAAGAGGCTGTATTGACTGCGCGTTACGAAAGAGAATTGATGAATCCTAATGAAGCGCTCAGCTTGGGTTCTATTTCGCAAATTGTTATGCCTAGTGATTTACGCAAGGTGTTGGCTGAAAATATGGCTTTCCATTTGGCACATTACGAAGCAGAGCCGCTTAACGCTGTGCAGCGTGAGTTCTTTTAAAGTCAGGATTAATCTCAACCAGTCAAGCCAACAGAATTTGAGCAAGGATTTAAATAGTGAAAAAAACTAACGATTTCTACCTGAATAATCCGCTGATCCATAAAAACCGTAAATTGAGCGGTTCGGCATCTGAGTGGGTTCGCAGTTTTAGCTGTGAAGATATGAAACCGCTGATTATTTGCCGCGGGCCGATCCGTAAGGAAGCGATGGATGTATTCGATGAAATGGGCATCCATGGTTACGGTATCCTGTTGTCTGAAAAAGATTCGATTACATACACCAACGCGCTGGCACCCGAATTGCGTAAATTAACCGATCCAGATCGCGTTCATCGTGTACCTGATTATACCGGTGCTGATAAAGAAGAGCGTACTCAGCGTATTCGTCAAATCATTCAAATTGCTAAAGATAACGGCTACGATTCTATTTTCACCGGCTATGGTTTTATGGCTGAAGATGAAGAAATGGTTAGCTCAATGGAAAAGGCCGGGCTTAATTTTATCGGTCCTTGTTCTAAGACTGTTCATGATGCAGGTTTGAAAGATGAAGCTAAGCGTACTGCATTGAATGTGGGCGTTAGTGTTACCCCAGGTGTTGATAACGGCACAACGTTGACTGTATTAGCTAAGTACCCGGATCAGGCAGCGTTGCTTCAGGTCTGTAAAGAGCATGGTCTAGAGGTTGATACGGCAATCCTTGGCGATGCAGAGGTAAGTCTGGAGGCTAAAGCTGAGGCTGTGTTAAATGCCTCTTTAGCGAAAGGTGTTGATCTTTTTACGATTGAAGAGCTCGGCGAAACGCTAAGAAAGAAAGTTATTGAAATGTACCAAGGGTGGCCTAATAACCGTATACGCCTAAAAGCAATTTCTGGTGGCGGTGGTAAAGGTCAGCGTATTCTGCAAGCGCCTAATAGTTTGGGTGGAACCGAAGAAGAAAACATCAAGGCTGCTGCGGCTAAAGTGCCCGGTTTAGTGTTGGAGATTCTCAACGAGGTCAAGTGTAACGGCGTAGGCGATAACAAAAACGTACTAGCTGAATTGAATATTGAAACTACCCGCCATCAGGAAATTCAAGTAGTGGGTAATGGCGAATGGTGTATCACCATGGGTGGTCGTGACTGTTCATTGCAAATGCACGAGCAGAAGCTGTTAGAAGTATCGGTGACCACTGAAGAGCTGACCACTGCGATCAAAAAAGCCGAGCAAGACGGTAAAACAGCCGAGCTTGAAACATTGCGTAAGGATCTTGAGATCCTTAAGAAAATGGAAGACGAATCAGCGCGCTTTGGTGAGGCTGTTGGCTTGGATTCAGTATCGACTTTTGAGTGTATCGTGGATGGCAGTAGCCATTTCTTTATGGAGATGAATACCCGTATTCAGGTTGAGCACCGCGTTACCGAACTGTGTTACAAACTGAAATTTGCCAATCCAGAAAACCCTTCTGAGTTCTTTGTGGTTGAATCTTTGGTTGAGGCGATGGTTATTTTGGCTCGCCACAACAAACGCTTGCCAAAACCTGAGCGTTTACCGCGTGAAGCTGCATCGGTAGAGGCGCGTTTGAATGCGACCAACCAAGCGTTACAACCCCATGCGGGCGGTATGATTGAGCGTTGGTCAAACTGTGCTGAAGGTGAAGTACGTGATGATCAGGGCATCAGCATGCATAACCCTGATACTAATGAGTTTATGCGCTATCACTTGGCGGGTGCTTACGACTCAAATATCGCGTTGTTGCTAACTGTGGGTGACACTCGCCTGAGCAGTTACCAGCGTTTGGCTGAAGTGATTCGTTGCACTACCTTGCGCGGTAAAGATTTGGCCACCAACCTTGAGTTTCATTACGGTTTGGTGAATTGGTTTATTGGTCAAAACATTAATGCGCGCCCCAGCACGCGCTTTATTGTGCCGTACCTTACTGCAGTTGGTCAGTTGAAAGCTGTTGCTAATGACATCGACCTGACGTTTGCCTATAACAAAGTGCGGGCCAAGTACTTAGGCTCGGTTGAAAATAAAACCGCTTTTACTGCTGCGCTGGATCGCAAGATGGGCTTGGTATTGCGTCCATTACAGGCTTTGTTCAGTGAGCCACACCAGTTATCTGGCTGGTTAAGTGTCAACCGCACTGCGTTTGCTATTGATAATGGCAAAATCTCCTGGGTAGAGAACCCCGTTGAGGTTTTGGCAGACATGTATCATTTCCTTAATATGGATTATATTGCTGGTAAGCCTGCAGCGAATATGATTTGGAGCCATGACAATACACTGCTACAAAAAGGCGTGAGTTTCTATGCTAGCTTGAAACAGCGTCTGGGTTTAACTCGCTTTACTGAAATTGAAACTGCGGTAGAAGGCAGTGCGCCGAATGGCTTTACTGACGAGCAGTGGGTTGCGGTTAAATCTGCTCACGCTGGTTTTCAAGCGGGAATGGAAGTCTTATCGGTATTGCCTTATATCGCGCTGCAAACCGGTTTCTTCGATTTGTCTGTCAATGACGATCTGAGTATTCATATTCCTGAGGTGCTGACTGAACCCGAGCTACAGGAAAAAATGGCGAAAGTACTAGTGCCGCCACCCGTAGCTAAATCAGACGAAATTCTTGCCGCTAGTGGTGGTATGTTCTACGCGCGTGAAGCTCCAGGTATGGATCCTTTTGTGGTTGAAGGTTCACATTTCAACCAGGGTGAGCCGCTTTACATTGTTGAAGTAATGAAAATGTTCAACAAGGTTTATGCACCATTTTCTGGCACTATCAATAAGGTATTGGTTGATACTGACGGTGTTATTATTAAAAAGGGTCAGCCTTTATTTAAAATAACCCCTGATGAAGTTGTGGTTGTAGAGTCACCCGAAGACATTGCTGCGCGCAGACAAAAAAGCACAGCTGAGTTTTTGCAAGTCATTAACTAAATTTTGAGACAGGCTTACGCATTATGATTACTGCATTAGACCATATCGCCATCGCTGTTCCCGATTTAGAAGCCAGCATCAAGCGTTTTATGGATGATTTCGGGCTGGAATTTAAAGGGACTGAAGATGTGGAAGCGGCTAAAACCTCTACCGCCTTTTTTCCTTTACCTCCGACCAGTATTGAATTGGTTCATCCGTTAAATGGTGAAGGCCCGATTGCTAAATACCTGGAAAAAAAACCGGGCGGTTTACACCACCTTTGTTTTCGTAGCGATAACATCGAAGAAGACGTTGCTCGTTTAAAAGCTAAAGGTTACCAGTTTTTATCAGAAGAGCCCTCTATCGGCGCACATGATTGCAAAGTGATTTTTATTCACCCTAAATCCTGTGATGGCGTGTTGATTGAAATTAATCAGCCGAGTGAAAATCACTAATAGCTAGTATCAAATCGTTAGTCTTATATAGTTAGTGCTGGGTCCTGAGTTTGTTCGGGCTCCGGCCAACATCTAAAGGTTTTATTATGTCAGATTACAAACCAAAAATAGCCGACGTTGCGCAGTGGAAAGAGCTTGCTACTAAACAAATGAAAGGCAAAAGCCCGGATGATTTAACGTGGGATACCGCTGAAGGTATTGATGTTAAATGTTTGTATACCCAAGAAGATCTGCAGGGTTTGGAATACACCAACACCATGCCGGGCACAGCACCCTATATTCGTGGTCCGCAAGCGACAATGTATGCGGGCCGTCCTTGGACTATTCGTCAGTATGCTGGGTTTTCAACCGCAGAAGAGTCTAATAACTTCTACCGTAAAGCATTAGCAGCCGGTGGCCAGGGTATATCAGTCGCTTTTGATTTGGCTACGCACCGTGGTTATGACTCAGATCATCCGCGTGTTACCGGTGATGTCGGTAAAGCAGGTGTCGCAATTGATTCCATTGAAGATATGAAAATCCTGTTCGATTCTATCCCGTTGGATAAAGTATCGGTATCGATGACCATGAACGGTGCAGTATTACCGGTATTGGCGGGCTATATTGTCGCCGCTGAAGAACAGGGTGTTAGTCAGGATAAATTGGCCGGTACTATCCAGAATGATATTTTAAAAGAGTTCATGGTACGTAATACCTATATTTATCCACCAGCTCCGTCGATGAAAATTATCGGCGATATTATTGCTTATGCGTCTGAGCACTTGCCTAAATTCAATACCATTTCTATTTCGGGTTACCACATTCAAGAAGCGGGTGCTGATGCGGCACTTGAGCTGGCGTATACATTGGCAGACGGTAAAGAATATATTCGTACCGCTATTGCGTCAGGTTTAAGTATTGACCAGTTCGCACCGCGTTTGTCCTTCTTCTGGGGCATCGGCATGAATTTCTATATGGAAATTGCCAAGATGCGTGCGGCGCGCTTATTGTGGGCCGAAATTGTTAACGAGTTTAACCCGAGCAATGAAAAATCTTCGATGTTGCGCACCCATAGCCAAACCTCTGGCTGGTCGTTAACCGAGCAAGACCCTTACAACAATGTAGTACGTACGACCATTGAAGCCATGGCTGCCGTATTTGGTGGTACGCAATCTTTGCACACCAACGCACTGGATGAGGCGATTGCTTTGCCCACTGAGTTCTCTGCACGTATTGCCCGTAATACCCAGTTAATTATTCAGGAAGAGACCGGCATTACTAAGGTGGTTGATCCATGGGGTGGTTCTTACATGATGGAGAGTCTGACCAACGATATCGCCAACAAAGCGCGTGAGTTGATCAGAGAAGTCGAAGAAAAAGGCGGCATGGCTAAGGCGATTGAAACTGGCCTGCCTAAGCTACGTATCGAAGAATCAGCAGCTAGAAAACAAGCTCGTATTGATCGCGGTGAAGATGTTATTGTCGGTGTTAACAAATACACCCTCGAAACAGAAGATGACGTTGATATTCTTGAAATCGATAACGATGCAGTACGGGAATCACAGATTAAACGATTGGCTGCTATTCGGGCTAGTCGTGATGAAGCCGCGGTTGAAGATGCGCTGGAAGCTATCTACCAGTGTGCAGTGACCGGTAAAGGCAATTTACTTGGTTTGGCTGTGGCTGCAACGCGTGTTCGCGCCACCGTTGGGGAGATATCTTCTGCTATGGAACGTGAATTCGGTCGCTATAATGCTAACTCACAAACAGTATCAGGTGTTTATGGTAGTGCTTATCAAGATGATGAGAACTGGCAGAATATTTCCTCTGATATCGAAACCTTTGTTGAAAAACACGGCCGTCGTCCGCGTATGCTGGTTTGTAAAATGGGTCAAGATGGGCATGATCGTGGCGCTAAAGTTATCGCTACCGCATTTGCTGATGTGGGATTTGATATCGATTTGTCGCCAATGTTTTCTACCCCTGAAGAGGTTGCCAAACAGGCGATTGAGAATGATGTACATGTCGTTGGCGTATCGTCATTAGCGGCGGGGCATAAATCATTGGTGCCAACCTTAATTGCTGAATTGAAGAAGCAGGGCGCTGACGAAATTATTGTGATAGCAGGTGGTGTTATACCCAAGCAAGACTATGATTTTCTTTATAAGGCTGGCGTAAAAGGCATTTTTGGCCCAGGTACTAAAATTCCTTTAGCGGCACGTGGTGTGCTGGATTCTATTAATGAAGCCTATGGGCTCTAGCTTCGGCTAGAGTTTGAGCCTGACGAAGCGCGTTAGGCTCCTGACTTAAAAGATTTTAACTATGCCCGCAATTGATATAGACCTCCTTCGGCAAGGTAATCGCCGTGCATTGGCTAAAGCAATTACTTTGGTTGAAAGCAAGCTCGATGCGCATCGTGATCAAGCGCAATTAATTTTGGAACAATTACTCGCTGATACAGGAAGAAGTATTCGTATTGGTATTAGCGGTGTTCCTGGTGTGGGTAAATCCACCTTTATTGAAACCTTTGGTTTATTCCTGATTGCAATGGGGAAAAAGGTGGCGGTATTGGCGGTAGACCCTAGTTCTCCCTTGGCGGGAGGTTCTATTTTGGGCGATAAAACTCGAATGGAGTTATTGTCCAGAGAGAACGACGCTTTTATTCGCCCTTCACCTTCAGAGGGTGCTCTTGGTGGGGTTGCGCAGAAAACCCGTGAAACCATGTTGCTCTGCGAAGCAGCTGGTTATGATGTTATTTTGGTCGAGACGGTTGGTGTTGGTCAAAGTGAGTACGAAGTGGCCGGCATGGTCGATTTCTTTATGGTGTTGATGCTACCGAATGCTGGCGATGAGCTGCAGGGTATCAAAAAAGGCATTATGGAGATGGCCGATGCTTTGGTTATCAATAAAGCCGATGGTGAGTCGTTAAATTTAGCGCAGCAAACCAGACGCCATTATGAAAATGCCTTGCACTTGTTACGGCAAACATCGTTTTGGTCACCGCGAGTGCTCACCTGTTCGGCACAGAACAATGAAAATATCGATAAAGTCTGGGGCATGATCTCCGATTATCATATTGATGCAATCAACAACAATGCGTTCTATGAGAAGCGCTCGCAGCAAAATAAAGAATGGATGCGCAAATTGATGTTTGAAATGCTTGAGTTGAAATTAAAGCAAAACCCTGAGGTTAAAAAGCAGTTACCCGAATTACAAGCAAAAGTAATCGCCGGTAAAACCACGCCTTATATTGCGGCTAAAACCTTAATCAACCTAATGTAAGGAGCTCGTTTTTAATGGCTGATTTACTGCCGCCGGATCAAGTCAGTTTTCTGCTTGATGAGTTTTTTGCAGAGCACCTACCAATTACTCAATACCTGAACATGCGTGTGCATGAATATAGCGGTGAGTCCTTCTCCCTGGCGATAGATTTAGCCCCTTCCATCAATGATAAGCTGACCGCTTTTGGTGGCAGCCTATATTGTCTTGCGGTGATGAATTGCTGGGGTATGGTTTACTTGCAGGGGCGTCAACGGGGCCTAAATCCAAATTTAGTGGTGAGCCGTGCAGAGATCGAATATCTTGCGCCGGTTGATGATGAGGTTATTATCGCCAGCTGTCACGCCCCAGAAGAGATTAATTGGGATGATTTTTTTGCAGCTTATCAGTCTCGTGGTAAAGCTCGGGCTACAGTGAGTTCCACCGTGCTCTGTAACGGTCGAGAGGCACTACGTTTCAACGGCGAGTACGCTATTATTGGTATGCGCGGTTAAGTTTTAATTAGTTATATTTATTCCAGTTGGTTAAAAAATTCACTGTTAGAGTTGGTATCAATGTCGTTAAAAATTTATAACAGTTACAGTGGTGAAAAAGAGATTTTTACCCCGCTTGAGCCTGACACAGTGAAAATGTATGTCTGTGGACCAACGGTTTATAACCGAGTCCATATTGGTAATGCGCGGCCGGTAGTAGTCTTTGATACCTTGTATCGCCTATTACAAACCTTGTATAGCAAGGTAGTGTACGCCCGTAATATCACCGATATTGACGATAAAATCATGCAGGCTGCCAAGCAGGGCAATGAAAGTATTTCGGCATTGTCAGCTCGTTTTGCGCAAGCCTACTTTGACGACATGGCAAAGTTAAATAACCTGGAGCCAACCATCACGCCCTATGCAACTGAGCATATTGCCGAAATGATCTCTATGGTGCAGCGTTTGATCGACGGCGGTCACGCTTATGAAGCACAAGGCCATGTGTTGTTTGCGGTTCAATCCATGGAGGATTACGGCAAATTATCCAAGCGTTCCCTCGATGATATGTTAGCTGGGGCGAGGGTAGAGGTGGCAGCTTATAAAAAATATGCGGGTGATTTTGTATTGTGGAAGCCTTCAAGTGATGATGAGCCCGGTTGGGACAGCCCCTGGGGGCGTGGCCGTCCTGGCTGGCATCTTGAGTGCTCAGCGATGATAGAAAAACATTTGGGTAATACTATTGATATTCATGGTGGGGGCATCGATTTGCAGTTTCCTCACCATGAAAATGAAATTGCCCAGAGCCGCTGTGCTCATGGTGGTGAGCAATTTGTACGCTACTGGATGCATAACGCTTACATTAATATTGATGGCGAAAAAATGTCCAAGTCTTTGGGCAATTTTCGTATGGTCAACGATTTATTAGAGCACTATCCCGGTGAAGTACTGCGTTTTACTATTTTGTCGGCGCATTATCGCTCGGAACTAAATTTCAGTGTCGATGCGTTGGATGCAGCCGCCAACACGCTGGATAAGCTTTATGGCTATTTGCGCGACGTAATTGATGTGCCGGTAGACGCGAACGTTGATATCAGTGCTAGCAGTGTGTATCAAGCGCTGCTGGACGATTTAAATACCCCGATAGCTATCCGTGAAATTCACGCTTTGGCAAAAGCGATGAAGGCAGCTACAGGTGATGAGCAGGTCCGATTAAAGTCGATACTGCTGAAATCCTCCGCATTATTAGGCTTGTTACAGCAGCAGCCAGCAGATTGGTTTTACGTGGCGCCATCTGAAGGGGCGATAACTGATCAACAGGTTGAGGCTTTAGTCGAGCAAATGAATCAAGCCCGGGCCGCTAAAGACTATGCTGCGGCTGATGTATTGCGCAATACCTTGACTGCACAAGGAATAATATTAACAAGAGATGGGTGGAAGCGAAGTTAGTCAGGTTTTAGATTAAAAAAGGCCCATCAACTGATGGGCCTTTTTTGTTGTTGTCTGAATGGAGTGGCTTTTTTTGTTTAAGTAAGCGCTAATCTTCTTCGAGTATAAATAGTTAGTTATAAGCATTCAAATTGATAATACATATAAAATGCTTCACCGTCTGGTACGGAGCGCTCATCCAGCTTTTTCCAGCCATTAGAGCATAGACCCTGCATTTGTAGGAAAAGCGCTTGTACGACAGTATTTGGGTTATAACCGGTACGATCGCTGCCGACAATAGAATATAGCTCGCGAATTTCGAAGCGCTTGCCTTTGCTGTCGTTAGAAGCTGATTGTGGGGGCGTTTCTACCGTGGTCTTTTGGTGTTCTTCGGTATAAATTTTTTTAACTTCTTTGCTGTCATCGTTGCTATCCCAAAGCTTTACCGCTTGCTCTTTGTCGGTATGAAAAGTTTCGAAATCTAGACTGTCTGCCTGATCAACATCCATTTGAGCATGGGCTGAGAGTACGCTCATTACCAGCGTTGCGGTAAAGAGTGAGCGCAGTTTGTTTATTGTATTCATGAACTATACCCAAAAGTGATTGGAGAGTTGATACCGGCTTATTTTATAATAGCGGTTAAATGGTGGGTAGTGCTTAATAAAAAAGGACGCATAGCGCCCTTTAATATATTGCTCAACGAAATCGATTAAAACTTGAGTTCGTAGCCTACAGCAAAGGTGCTACCATCGTACAGATCAGTTGAGCCACTTTGTTCAGTGGTGACATTTGAGTAGTAAGCGAAGACTTTAGATTGCTTATTAAGTTTATAATCAGCGCCGACACTCATTGAGGTCGTTTCGTCATCATCCCCGTTGTCGATGCGAGTGTTTTCAGCAAAAGCATACTGTGCTTTTACTGCCCAGTTACTATTAATTGACCACGCTCCGCTGAGTAAATAACCTGTTTGTTCTTCATAATCGCCGTCATCATCCAGGCCCATTGCGGTATCAGCTTCTTCAGCATTCTGGTACATAAGACCGATTTTGAAATCGCTAAAGCTGTACTCGCCTACTAAACGAACAACATCATTACCACTTACATCACTGTCGCTAGCTAGGGCAATATAGATATTATCCTGAGTATAGGTAACCGCGGCTGAAATATAATCAGCAAGGCCGTCATCGTCGTCGCTACCTGTTCCATTATCTTCGCCGGGCATAATCGCAGCTGTAACGCTAAAGCCGCTCATAGTAGGAGTGGTATACATAATAATATTGCTGGCGCGATTCTCACCGACAAAAACGTTTTTGATATCAGCGAGTGGCAAGTCGTTGAATTTATCAACCTTACCTTGAGCTAGTTTGGTTGGTGTGTCGTTTTTACCGGCGATAACAGTACCGAAGTTGCCCTGTAAGCCGCCATAAATATTGCGTTGGCTGAAGGTATTACCACTTTTGTCCCCATCATCAATATATGTTTCATATTCCATTTTATAAATAACTTTTAAGCTGTCATTGACAGGAATACTGCCTTTAACACCTAGACGAGAAGCGTTACTTTCCATTTTCCAGTTGTCTTGGGTGGTAGCGCCTAATTGTTCTATATCATACTGGTTTAAAGTAACGTTGGCCTTGCCGTAAACAGTGACATCTGCCGCTGCGGCAACCGTCGAAAAAGTGGTGGCTGTGATAGCAGCTGCCAAAAGTTTGTTAACGCTCATCCGGTTTCTCCTAGTTTGTTTTAATGACTCCAGTTAGACCTGCTGGTCGTGATGTAAGCGCACAAGGTTAATGTGTGGGTTCATCTTTAAATCTGGACGTGGGAATAATGCTATAGATATGTTTCATTCTTATGACAAGCGTAGATTGTTGTTATATTTAATCAATATAAATATCAGCTTACATAATGAAAAGTCACCTTCAGCCACTCAAATAGTTTGTAATCTTATCTTGTAAGGTTGAGGCTTTAGCTGCCTTAAACTGGAGAATCTTAGCGTTTATAGCTATGTTGTACGGGTGCGTAGAAATTAATAATAACAGACTATCAACACCCAAATTATTTATAGGTTCAAGCATGCTTTCTAAAAATGTACTGCAGCGGGCTGCTGCTCTGTTAAAGGCCACCAAAGCGTTGAATTACCAAGGGATACTCAAGCACGACCCCAAAGAAGTTGCCAAGCTAAGCCAGGCTTTGGCAACGTTAAATGGTGTAATGAGTGGTGGTAAGTCAGTTGATGGTGATGCAGATAGCTTTGAATCACAGCCTATAAACCTAAATAGTCTTGATGATTTGTCTCCGGCCAGTGTAGGAGGGGAGGTTGAAGTTGACGAAAAAGCCATAGCATTGGCACGGCGAGAGCAAATCTTATTTAACTTGAATGAAGAAGGTTTTGGCGAAAGAGAGGGCAAAGTCTATAACAGCTTTGCCAGCATGCGTAGCATATCATTCAAACAAGTCCCCCACACTAGAGGACTTCCGCCATTTGATGTGGTTATTGCCCCTGATTTTGCCCCAGTCTCAGGGCTGCATGGTGTGTTTATTTCGGGGGATAAAATCATGTCAGTTATATTACCCTCCGACAATCCCGGTGGTAATTGGGAAGTTTTGAAAACAAAAACCTACAAAAATGAGAAGGAGTTACTCGAATTTGTTACTTTAATTGCCGCTGGATTTGACCTGCCGTAACAAAGAACTTTATCCCCAGAAGCTGTGGATAAGTTTGTGAGTAAGTTGTTTAGTAAGTTCCCCACCCTAGTGGTTGTAATACCTTTGTCAAATTGGTTAAAAAACGTACCAAGCTAAAAATATCATTTAAAATCAACAACTTATAAAAATTACTTAAAGTGTTAGCTTTGAGAGTTGTTCCA
This sequence comes from Spongiibacteraceae bacterium, assembly GCA_041677245.1. Lineage (GTDB taxonomy): Bacteria > Pseudomonadota > Gammaproteobacteria > Pseudomonadales > Dasaniaceae > Oceanicoccus. The sequence goes on from JBAYQJ010000018.1 coordinate 67,152, forward strand.
AGCTAATTTTTTCCGTTGAAAAAATGACCGTGTGCATAAGTAATTTATCGAGTGGCGTGCTTAGGGGCTAAAACCCGATTGAAAAACAATCGTTTTGCTCTTTATCTAGGCATGACGGTCGTTTATTAATCGCCCGAGTAGATGCAGCCGCTGGTACAGGTTTCTTTTACTTCAATTTTACTGAGGATGGGGAGCAGTGGTTTAAGCTGTTGCCATATCCAGCGACTCAGGTTTTCGCTGGTAGGGTTTTCCAGGCCTTCAATATCATTTAGGTAATGATGATCCAGGCGTTCGTAAATAGGTTTAAACACTTGTTTTAATTCGCTGAAGTCCATTACCCAGCCAGTATGAGAGCCGACCTCGCCGCGCACATAAATACGGACATAAAAGGAGTGACCATGTAAGCGGGCACATTTATGGCCCTCTGGAACATGAGGGAGTCGGTGGGCTGCTTCAAAACTAAATTCTTTATATATTTCCATAGTGCTGTGCATGTCGCTAACGTCATCTTGATGAATTCGGCGTCATAATAATCATCTACCTAAGCGCTGTACAGTAATACAGCAGTTATAGAAGTGATTTCACCTCCTTTTGAGAATGGGTTGATTTTTAGCCGCTTTAAGCTTTTTTCTGTATGTAAAACAAGCAATTAGAGGTTTTTTAAAAAATATTCATCTTTTTCTAGTACAGGGGTTTGACAAGGTAATCGATTGATGTAGAATGCGCCCACGTTTGAGGAGACAGGGTGATTAGCTCAGCTGGGAGAGCATCGCCCTTACAAGGCGAGGGTCGGCGGTTCGATCCCGTCATCACCCACCACTTCAAACTATATCGGTTGTGCGGACCGGTAGTTCAGTTGGTTAGAATGCCGGCCTGTCACGCCGGAGGTCGCGAGTTCGAGTCTCGTCCGGTCCGCCAATTTTTTACTTTAAGTTCAAGTGCTTATCTTGAATTTAGAGCCTAAAAATATTTCTATTTTAATCCCTCGATTTTCAGTACATCCAATTTTTATTCTTCTTTTTGGTACAACTCTATTATTTAGAGTTGCCTAAGCTATATCTAATACTATCCGTTTTTTCCCCTAATTATTTATCTGTTTGCTATCAATAGCCATCCGGTTATTTTTTGGTGATGATTTATCTTGTATTACCGCAATAGCCCTGGAATTTCAGCTGTATTTTATGGATTGGTTTATGAGGTTCATCGCGCTTGATATTTTTATTGACGGTTATCACAAAAGGAATTGTAGGTTGGATGAATTAAGGGCTTGATTTAGAGATTGGCTGCTCAGCGAGCCGACTTAAAATACAAATAAACTGCACTTTAAAGGAGGTCTATTTGCCTGGGGTTGGGTACACTTGGCTCTCATGCTTTGGATGAGAAGAGGTGGTGCTCGCTCAGGCATGCAACTGAGGTCGGGTCGCCAGGGTTTTGATCTTAAGCGAGATCAATTAACCGTTTTGCTATAAAATTCAACGTACTGTTACTGCCATGTTATGACTTAAGAGAATTTATGACTCAATTATCGATACTTGAACTGGGCCGTGTACGGGAAGGCTCAGACCGCCGAACAGCGCTTAACGAAGCCCGAGACTTGGCTGTTCATGCTGAGCGGCTTGGCTATCAGCGCTTTTGGGTGGCCGAACACCATAATATGGCGGCCGTAACCACTGCGGCGACATCGCTGGTGATTCAACACATCGTTGCTGCGACTCATACTATTCGTGTGGGCGCCGGTGGCGTTATGCTCCCTAACCATGCGCCTTACGTCATTGCTGAACAGTTTGGCACCTTGGCGACGCTCTATCCGGACCGTATTGATTTGGGGCTGGGGCGCGCCCCTGGGACTGATCAAATGACACTGCGGGCGCTGCGGCGTAACCCCGCTAGCTCTGATCACTTCCCTCAAGATGTGGTAGAGCTACAAAGTTATCTGGGGCCATTGCAGCCGGGCCAGAGAATCGAAGCCGTGCCCGGTTCTAATACCAATGTGCCTCTGTGGATACTCGGTTCCAGCTTGTTTGGTGCTCAGCTGGCTGCGGAATTGGGTTTGCCCTATGGATTTGCCTCCCACTTTGCCCCTCAGGCTCTTGATGATGCGTTACGGATTTATCGCGAGCGTTTCAAACCCTCGGCGCAATTATCAGAGCCCTATGTACTGATAGGCACCAACGTCATCGCAGCTGAGACTGATGATGAAGCCCGCTGGTTGCACACGTCGCAGCAGATGTCATTTGCGAGTTTGGTGCGGGGGCAGCGTAACTTGATGCTGCCCCCTATTGATAATATCGATGATTACTGGAGTCCAGCAGAAAAAGCCCAAGCATCACAAATGTTGGAATGCAGCACGGTTGGCAGCCCCGCTACCGTTAAAGCGGGTCTCGATAAGCTTGTCGCCAGAACCCAGGCGGATGAGTTGATGATCGTGTCGGATATGTTTGACCCAGTAAAGCGATTTCGGTCAGTGGAAATTATTAGTGAGGTGATGGGAAGGTAGCGAAAAAATATAACTCCCAGCCTCTTGGGTTAGGACTTAGGGGCACCAACGAACCACTGTGAATATTTTTTGTTTATCCAGTGAGCATGCATGTGGCGCTTAACAATAAAAGCAAAGGGTATAGTTAGATCTACTTGGAATACACTCCATGTACGTTGTTAACACCGTTTAGTTTTGGATGGCATGCGCAAGTATTTCAACCACTTGTTCCGGCGTAGTTGCCCAGGCCATAGCGGCACCATCAACTTCTTTCAGTGGATGGATAATATCCTCGGCATGGAGAGTGATATAAGGTTTATCCAGCGCAGCGCAGTAACCCGCGTCAAAAGCCGCATTCCACTGTTTGTATTTATCACCAAACCGCACCACGGCGATATCGCACTTTTTGAGCAATGTTTTCGTTCTAATCGCATTGACCTTGGCCGACTTATGATCGCGCCAAAAGCCGTTGCTCTCAGCGCCTAGTATATCCCCGGCGGCATCACTGGCTTCATGGTTAGTGACAGCGGAAGTAAAGGTAATTGGTAATTGGCGTGAAGCGGCACCTTGCATAATTTGTTCACGCCAATCTGTGTGTATTTCACCTGAAAGATAAACCGTCCAACTCATTACATACTCCAGTAGCTAAAATGACGAGTGAATAAGTATCGCAAGATAGCATCGATGGCAGCAAGTTGTCTTTAGTGGTTTGGTGTGTATGCCGTTTAGGTAATAATGGGCGGCGGGATGTTCGGGGGTTGTTGCGTTTTTTAACCGCGTAGCGTAAATCTCGGGGGCTTGCCCCCGAGCTGGATAGCGTACAATGGCATTAGCCATTGTGAGGTGTCCCGTTCATGGAGTTACAGAGAAATACGCATCATGTTTACCGA
>JBAYQJ010000019.1:0-66140 GCA_041677245.1 Spongiibacteraceae bacterium
TTCCTGAACCGATCCAGCTGGTCAGGGAGGCGCATAATAGAGCTTTTTACCGACACTGCAACCGCTTTTTCACTTTCTTGCATAATTCTTTTTATTTCGGCTATTTATTCAGCAATGTGATCAAATAACGTCAAATAAATGGTTCTTTTTCTTGCCTAGCCTAACTATATAGAAGCGACCATGTAACGCACCTTCTGGCGCGAAGCATTCCCCCGCCCTCATATTGTCCTCAGCCCCCTTGGCATCACCATTTATAAAGACCGCCTGCCTGGCCAGAGCATCCTTCACTTCTCGCCCAGCCTTGACCATTCCACATTCGGCCAGCAGCGTTGTTAGCGGCTTATCGACCAAGTCGTCACGCCTAATCGTACTGGCAGGCAGACCATCAAGCTTTAATTGCTCCAGATCCTGCTCAGACAACATCGAGGCATCACCACTAAACATAGCCTCAGTGATCCGCCTAGCCGCCAGCAAACCCTCTTCTTTGTGAACCAAGCGCGTTACCTCTTCAGCCAAGATCCCCTGAGCCTTGGGCCTGCCCTCTGCCAATGCGTCCTCCCGCTCTATCTGCTTTATCTCGGCAACACTCAAAAAAGTGAAGTAGCATAGAAACTTATAAACATCCGCATCCGCTGTATTTAACCAAAACTGATAAAAAGCATAAGGCGACGTTCTAGCTGCATCCAACCAAATCGTACCGCTCTCTGACTTACCAAACTTGCTACCATCGGACTTGGTAACCAACGGCAGAGTCAAACCATAAACCTGCCCACTGTAACGCCGACGGGTTAGCTCGACACCACCCGTGATGTTCCCCCACTGATCGGAGCCTCCAAGCTGCAATGTACAATCATTAGCTTTATAGAGCTCCGCAAAATCCAACGACTGTAAAATGTGGTAGGTAAACTCCGTAAACGAAATCCCCTCCCCCTCACGCTCAATGCGTTGCTTAACCGACTCTTTCTTAATCATTTGATTAACAGGGAAATGCTTACCTACATCCCGCAAAAAAGTCAGCACATCCATGCCGCCAATCCAATCAAGATTATTCACCACCAAAGCCGAGCTATCACCACAATCAAAATCAATGAAGGCAGACACCTGGGTTTTTATTTTTTCCACCCAGTCAGCCACAACATCGGGCGTATTTAACTTTCGCTCCTCAGCCTTAAAAGAAGGATCACCAATCAGCCCCGTCGCCCCACCTACTAAGGCCAAAGGTTTATGACCTGCCTGCTGGAACCGCCGCAAGGTTAATAGCGGCACCAAACTGCCTATATGCAAGCTATCCGCAGTGGGGTCAAAGCCACAATAAAAAGTCCGCATCGTTCCGGTTAAATGCTCTTCAAGCGCCTGATCCGCCGTCATTTGCGCGATAAGTCCCCGCGCCCGCAAATCTGCAATCAACCCTTTACCATCTATAGACATAACGTTCTCTTACCTTGAACCAATACCAGCCTCGTATAGCAACCACATGCGATATACTGACTTTTTACCGGAGATATATAAAAACCACTGATTGATAAATACTCTAAAAACCTTCAATATGTGGCCGCAAAGAGCGGGCACGATACCTCAACTTGCTACAAATGCAAGCAGCCCATTCAGTGAAAAGAGTCCCAAGCTGAGCAAGATTCTCTTGCCAATCCTAGGGATTCTACTATTTTTTGTTATACTTCCTACAGTTAAGTCCACTTACTCGAAATGATGCAAACTTCCGATGCAGGCTACTAAAAGAAAACAGAAGCTCCAGCTCGGCCAGTTAATGGCCCTGTACCCACGCAAACACTTAATCATTGCCAGCTCTTTAGTGGCACTGGTTTTTGTCTGCTTACTCCTCGCCCCCAGTCAAGAAGCCGAAGCCAAACGTATTAGCTTACCGGTGGAGCTTCAATTAGAAACAAGCCCTCCCAGCATTAATACACCCGAACTGGCAAATATCGAAGAAACTCCCTGGCAAGAAGTAGAAGTCCGAAGCGGCGACAATTTATCAAGAATATTTCAACGCGCCTCACTATCAGCAGCTGACGTATATAGCATTGTCAATAACAGCGAAGACTCTGCAGAGCTATTAAAGCTTTACCCAGGCCAAAAGCTCGCATTCCAAACTGATGAAGAGGGTAAATTAAGCGCATTAAAATACGTTAAAAATCAGCTGGATACCATTTTATTCGAGCGCGAAGGAAACAACTTCACCACGTCTCACATTCACCGAGACCCAGAAGTTCGACAGCGATACGCCAGCTCGATCATTAGCAACTCACTATACCGCGCAGCACAAAGCTCAGGCCTATCGCAGGAGCTGATTATGGAAATGGCCGATATTTTCGGTGGCGTTATCGACTTTGTCTATGATGTCCGAGCTGGCGACAACTTTTCAGTATTATACCAAGAGCTTTTTCTCGACGACCAAAAAACAGGGAATGGCCCCATATTGGCAGCGCAGTTTACCAACCGTGGCCAGACTTATACCGCCTATCGCTACCAATACCCAGACGGCAGCGTAAGCTACTACAACGAGGAAGGCATAAGCATGCGCAAGGCTTTTTTGCGTGCCCCACTCGACTTTACTCGCATCAGTTCAGGGTTTAACCTTAAGCGCTTGCATCCTATTTTTAAAACCAACAAACCACACCGCGGCATCGATTATGCTGCATCACGCGGCACCCCTGTCTACGCAGCCGGTGACGGCCGTATTGTCAGCTCCGGCTACAGCAAAGCCAACGGTAACTACGTAATAATAAACCACGGCACCAGCTACACTACCAAGTACTTACACTTGCAAAAACGCGCCGTAAACAAAGGACAAAAAGTAGTCCAGCGCCAAATAATCGGCTGGGTAGGCTCTACTGGCTACGCCACTGGACCCCATTTACACTATGAGTTTTTAGTTAATGGCGTACACCGCAATCCTAGAACTATCTTGGACAAATTACCCAAAGCAAAAAGCATTGATAGCACAGAAAAACAGCGCTTTCTGGCACAGATAAGTGGAGTACAGTTACAGTTAGCCACTTACAACAACAACCGCCGCCTCGCCAGCGCGGATCAATCACCGAATAAATCAACATTGTGATAAACAGCGGCAGCGGCTTATACCTCGGCCTCATGTCGGGTACAAGCCTCGACAGTATCGACGCTGCCCTGGTTCAACTAGACGATAATCACTGCCAATTAATTGCTGCGACCGAACACCCTATCCCCACAAAATTGCGCCAGCAATTGATCGAGCTATGCCAGCCTGGGGATAATGAAATAGAAAGGATGGGGCTCGCTGACCGAATACTGGGTAAAGAATTTGCAGCAGCAGCTAACTCATTGCTACGTACTAGCAACACCCCCAAAGAACGTATTATCGCTATTGGCAGTCACGGGCAGACGATTCGGCACCGCCCCAGCAGTGACAACGCTTTCACCCTACAGATAGGTGACCCTAATACCATTGCCTTCGAAACCGGCATTACCACCGTCGCTGATTTTCGGCGCATGGATATTGCCGCTGGAGGCCAAGGCGCACCATTGGCCCCCGCCTTCCATCAAGCTGCTTTTGCTCACCCAGAACAAGTACGAGCAATCATCAATATCGGCGGCATGGCTAATATCAGCTTGCTAAATACTGACAAGCCAAGCCTCGGCTTTGATACCGGCCCCGGAAATATATTGATGGATAGCTGGATCCAGCAAGTACAGCAACAAAAATACGATCAAGGAGGGCTGTGGGCAGCAAGCGGGAGGGTCTATGAGCCATTACTAACACAGCTCTTAACCCACCCTTTTTTACAAAAAACACAACCCAAGAGCACGGGGAGAGAGGAGTTTAACCTGCAGTGGCTGCAGCTCATCTTAAATCAGCACGCCGTGGATGCTATCGATGTTCAGGCGACCTTATTGGAGTTTACTGCGCAAACTATCTGTGACGCTATTACTAAGCTATCAACACCGGTGGATGAGGTTTTTATCTGTGGCGGTGGCGCCTATAACAATACCTTAATGACTAGGCTAAGCCAGCTACTGCAGCCCCTTACTGTCGCCACGACGAAGGATCTAGGCATCGCCGCTGAATGGATAGAAGCTGCCGCATTTGCTTGGTTAGCGCAGCAAACACTGGCCCAAAAGCCAGGTAATTTAACAGCAGTGACGGGCGCAGACCAAGCAGTTATTCTGGGCGCGATCTACCAAGCCTGACTGACACCCCCATCAAACCGAAAAAGATGAGCCGCAGCCACAGGTAGTCTCTGCATTAGGATTACTAACGACAAAACGAGCCCCCTCTAAACCCTCTTGATAATCAACTTGTGCGCCTACCAAATACTGATAACTCATTGGGTCTATTAGCGCCACCACGCCGTCTTTTTCAACCAAAGTATCATCTTCGGCAACTATCTCATCAAAGGTAAAGCCATAAGAGAACCCCGAGCAGCCGCCACCAGTGACAAACACTCGCAATTTCAGCTCATCATTAGCCTCCTCCGCCACCAGCTTTTTAAGCTTGGCCACGGCCTTGTCTGTTAAAGTGAGAACCTGGGGGGTAAATTGCTCCGCCACCGACATATAAACCTCGTTAATTCTTAAACCATGACAGATGATTATGCTCAATCCCGACTGATTTAGTCAACTAAACTAAGCCGTCCGCTGGTTATTAGTCTTTACAACTTCAACTTTGGCCCCCTTTTTTCCGACACCAGCGTAGATCAGGCTTCCATTAAGCTGAGCACCTTTTACCATTTCAATAAGATTATAATGGATATTACCTTCCACATTAGCCTTAACTGCCAGCTCTACATGCTCGGCACAATGTATATCTCCGCGTACAATACCATTAATTATTACCTTAGGGGCATGTACCTCCCCCTCTACTCGGCCACCATCAACAATACGTACCGTTGCACCACTATCAGCTTTAGCATAGATATTACCCGTCACTAGGCCCTGAACTTCCAGGTCGCCACTAAACTTTATATCCCCAACAATCTCTGAATCCTTGGAAATTAAAGTCGTTGAACTACCACTATTAAATGCCACTGCTTGCCCTCTTGTGTTTTAAGTCATTTGACCGGCATCGATATATACGCGAATAAAACTCTTGCCTTTGCAGGTAACAATATCTAAATAACAGCTGTTAACCTGGGCTATTTTGCACAATCCAGCCGTAATGTTTTTCAACTACAATCTTCTTTGGCGATGTTTGCTTAGCGATAACATCAATACGCTCGGGAATAAAATCCACCGGCAACTGCAACTCGCCCTCAATGTACTGGAAATACTTAAATTGTAATTTAATGCCTTTACTATCTACCTGTGGCGACAATATATCCAGCGACAAAGTCTCATCTACATCACCGCGCTTACCCACAATATTAACATTCACCACCCCCTTTAACAGGGCATGCTTTAGCGCCAACTGCTGCACAATCAACTTAAACTGGAAATGCCGCGGGCTGGTGGACGGATACAACTCCCAGCTGCGAATGCCCAAGCCCTTCTCCCGCTCTGTCGGCGCCATCAAGTCTTTATAGAATGAAATTTCTTCATTTAACTCAGTAATAGTTTGTTGGTGCTCGCTAATCACTGAGCGCAATTCATTAACGGCCTGACGATCAACATCAGCACCAACCTTGCTATTCACCAACTCCTGTTTAAGGGTTTCAAGATCAGCTTCAGCAGAGGTTAATTTTTGCTGCAGCTGCTCGTGGCGCTCTGTTTGCTCGGAGTAATCCTCTACTAACTGCTCATGGCCGCCACGGCTCACATAAGCCCCCAAAAAATATGACAAGACCGCCACGAAGACAATGAATATTAACGACAGCCCGCGGCGAAAGCGGGTTCGATCCTGAACTACAATAGAGCGATACTGCTTACTTCCGGTCACTTTAGCCATAAGGAATTATTCAATTCTCTAAAAAAAACTGGCCCCGTTTAATTGGAGCCAGAATGTAAAATAAGCCTAATCTAATCAATTAAGGCATTAGCGCAACAGTTTCAAGTCCGGCATTTTCATCTAATCCCAACATAATATTCATATTTTGAATCGCCTGGCCAGAAGCACCTTTAACCAAATTATCAATTACCGAAAGAACCACCAGCGTATCCCTCCCTTGAGGACGATGGATAGCTAACCGACAATAATTAGCCCCTTTTACCGAGCGAGTTTGCGGATGACTACCCAGAGGCATCACATCAACAAAAGGCTCATCCGCATAACGATCTTCATAAAGTTTTTGAATCTCATCAAGGCTAACTGCGCCGTCACTTAATTCCGTATAGATCGTCGAATGCATACCACGAATCATCGGCACTAAATGAGGGATGAAGGTGACATTGACTTCTCTACCAGCAATATCTTGCAACCCCTGCTCAATTTCTGGCAAATGCCTGTGGCCCGGCGCGGCATACGCTTTAAAGCTATCACTCGCCTCGGCAAACAAACTATCAATTTTAGCTTGGCGGCCAGCGCCGCTCACACCAGACACGGCATTGGCGATAATACGCTGCTCGTCAATCAGGTTATTCTCCAACAACGGCAACAACCCGAGCTGCACCGACGTAGGATAACATCCGGGGCAAGCTACCAATTGCGCCTCCCTTATTGCATCGCGATTGAATTCTGGCAAACCATAAACCGTGTCCGCCAGCAAGTCAGGACAGGCATGTGGCTCACCATACCATTTTGACCACAAACGGTGATCGCGAATCCTAAAATCTGCGGACAGGTCAATCACGCGAGTATCCAGTGCCAGCAACTCAGGCATCATCTTCATTGCGACATTATGTGGTGTGGCAAAAAACACCACATCACACCGCGCCAGTACATTAGGGTCTGGCAGCGAAAAACGTAGGTTTAGGTGGCCTCTCAAGCTTGGGTACAGCTCATCCACGCGCAAGCCTTCCTCAGCGCGGGAAGTAATCACTACCACTTCGGCCTCAGGGTGATTGACCAGCATCCTGAGCAATTCAACTCCGGTATATCCCGTGCCACCAACGATACCTACTTTAATCACGCTACCATCCTATTCAAAACTTATGTAAAACCTATGCCAAAACTAGCCAAAGATTCTAGGCCACAAAAAGTTACTTTAGAGATACACTATAATAAATCAATCAAACCATAATCGTAAGTGATAGATGCCCCCTTCTTCACCACGATACTCACATTTACAATAAACGACGCACTGCTTATGCTTTGGATCAAATCATTTCACATCATTGCCATTATCTGCTGGTTTGTCGGTATTTTTTACCTGCCCCGATTGTTTGTTTATCATGCCATGGCGACAGACAGCGCTACCCGTAATCACCTAAAAGTTATGGAACGCAAGTTGTATCGATTTATATCGCCCTTTGCCGTGCTTAGCGTTGTATTCGGTCTATGGCTAACCAGCTACAACTGGGATTACTACTGGCACTCAAGCTGGTTCGTGATTAAATTAAGCTTTGTCGCACTACTGATTATCTATCATTTGACTTGCGGACATTTTGTCAACCAACTGCAACAAGACCGCTGTAACTTCAATCACATTTTTTTCCGCTGGTTTAATGAAGCACCCGTCTTAGCATTATTTGCAATCGTTATACTGGTAGTGGTAAAACCATTCACTTAGGTTAAAAATTAGCAATAGACTCACCAACACACAGCCTTAAACACCCCCACGGTCAAAACCATGACTGATTTAATGACTAGCACCCCCGTAGTAATGAGCATCACCAGTCACGATCCTTGTGGCGGTGGCGGTATCTCCGCAGATATCGAAACTCTCGCCAGCCTCGGCTGCCACTGCACACCTATAATCACCCAACTTTGTGCCCGAGATACCAGTCAGTTAAAAGACAGCTTCGTCACCCATACCAGTTTATTGATCGAACAAATACGCGCAGTGCTAGAAGATATCAACGTCAACTTATTCAGTATCGGCGACGTCACCAGCATCAGGAACGCCGAAGCAATCCATACGATTCTTTGTGACTACAGTGACATCCCTGTGCTACTCCACCCCGGAAAATTAAAGCAACCCGATGATTGCGGCCTAGACCAAGCACTCAGCACCCTGCTTCTGCCCCGCTCTAAGCTGCTCATTCTCAGCAAAGAAAACGCCCTAGCTCTTGCCCCGAGTGCGGATACTCTCGCCGCCTGCGCGCAGCAGATACTCGACTCAGGCTGCAACAATTTACTGATCACCGGCGACCAGACGGTAAGCACCCAAATCAAAAACCACTGGTTTTTAGCTCATAGCAGCAGCCAGCAATATACATGGGAGCGCCTTCCCTATGCCTACCAGGGCGCTAACGATACCTTGGCTGCCGCCACCAGTGCTTATTTGGCCCATGGCCTCAGCATGGCCGAGGCCATTCAACAAGCACAGCAATTTACATGGCAGGCACTGCACCAAGGCCGCCGTATTGGCATGGGGAAATTACTGCCCGATCGTATGCACTGGTGTAAAAAATAACACCTTATTGCGTAAAACACTTTCATTCCTGACTCCTGCATTTCAGCAATATTCTCTCACTCATCGACAAGCACCGTTGCTACTGGCATTTACTACTCATAAGCGAGATAATTCCGCGCTTTACAATGATAGAAATTTGCTGGCATTGGCTGTAAACAACGTAACAACATACCGATAAAGGCTTTATTTTTTCTATCTCACCCATCCAGACATCAACGGCAGTCCTTCTCCATGAGCACATCCGAGCAACTTTTCGAGCAAGCCAAACAATATATTCCCGGCGGCGTAAATTCACCGGTGCGAGCCTTTCGTGCCGTCGGCGGCACCCCGGTATTTATTGACCACGCCAAAGGTGCTTATCTTTATGATTGCGAAAATAAACGCTATATCGATTATGTTTTGTCTTGGGGGCCAATGATTTTGGGCCATGCCCACCCCGCAATCCTCAGTGCGGTTGAAGAAAAGCTCAAAGCCGGCTTGAGCTTTGGCACACCAACAGAAATCGAAACCGAGTTAGCCAAAATGCTGTGCCGAATCATGCCAAATATGGATTTAGTCCGCATGGTGAACTCGGGCACCGAAGCGACAATGAGTGCTATTCGGCTGGCCCGCGGCTATACCAACCGTGACAAGATTATTAAATTTGAAGGCTGCTATCACGGCCACTCTGATTCGCTGCTGATTAAAGCCGGCTCTGGCGCCCTAACCATGGGTGTGCCCAGCTCACCCGGCGTCCCCGCCTCATTAGCCGACCACACTATTACCCTGACTTACAACGATATCGAAGGCCTAAAGCAGGCTTTTGAACAGATAGGCGATCAGGTTGCCTGTATTATTGTTGAGCCGGTAGCGGGCAATATGAATTGCGTCCCTCCCGTAGCAGGATTTTTAGAAACCTTGCGTCAACAGTGCGACCAATACGGCAGCCTGCTAATCATGGACGAGGTAATGACGGGATTTCGCCTAGGCCTCACCGGCGCGCAGGGTTATTACAATATTGAAGCTGACATCACCACCCTGGGCAAGGTCATCGGCGGCGGCATGCCCGTTGGCGCTTTTGGTGGCAAACGTAAAATCATGGAGCAAATTGCACCGCTTGGGCCCATTTATCAAGCAGGCACCTTATCGGGCAACCCTGTCGCCATGGCCGCCGGTTTAGCGCAGATGAATGCCATTCAGCAGGAAGGTTTTTATCAGCCGCTGTTTGATAAAACCACAGCCCTCGCTAAAGGACTGGAAAAAGTCGCCAGCGATGCAGGCATTCCCTTTACCACCAACCATGTCGGCACCATGTTTGGTGGCTTCTTCACCGAAGAAAAAACTATCACGAATTACGCTCAAGTAATGAATTGCAACAACGAGCGCTTTAACCACTTTTTCCACGGTATGCTCGATGCTGGTATTTATTTGGCCCCCGCCTCCTATGAGGCCGGATTTATGTCTGCCGCCCATACCGACAACGATATTCAATATACCCTAGAGGCAGCGAAGAAAGTTTTCTCTACGCTGTAACAGCTAAACTTTCGCTACTAATCACTGAACAATTAACGAGTGGCTTATGACAAAATCTCTACACCGCGGCGCTTTTCCTAACACCCGTATGCGCAGAATGCGCAGCGATGATTTTTCTCGGCGAATGATGCGAGAAACCACGCTAACAGTTAACGATCTCATCTTTCCTGTTTTTGTGCTGGAAGGGAACAATCAACGAGAAACAATCAGCTCTATGCCTGGCATCGAGCGCCTCAGCATCGACCTGCTAGTCACAGAAGCCAAACTGCTGCACAGCCTTGGCATCCCCGCGCTGGCTCTATTTCCCGTCACGCCAGCCAGTGCCAAATCGGAGTTTGCTGAAGAAGCTTACAACCCGGATGGCTTAGCTCAGCGCGCGGTTAAAGCCATCAAAGATGCTGTACCTGAGATCGGCGTTATCACTGATATCGCCCTTGACCCTTTTACCATCCACGGCCAGGACGGCATACTCAATAGCAGCGGTTACGTACTCAATGACCGCACCGTTGAAACACTAGTAAAACAAGCGGTCTCCCACGCTGACGCCGGGGTTGATATCGTCGCCCCATCAGACATGATGGACGGACGCATTGCCGCGATCAGAGCTGCACTGGAGCAGGCCGGGCATATCAACACAAAAATTCTCGCTTACTCAGCCAAGTATGCCTCCAGCTATTATGGCCCGTTTCGGGATGCAGTGGGTTCAGCCGGCAATTTAAAAGGTGCAGATAAATACAGCTACCAAATGGATCCTGCCAATAGCAACGAAGCCTTGCACGAATGCGCACTCGACTTACAAGAAGGTGCCGACATGATTATGGTCAAGCCTGGCATGCCTTATCTGGACATTGTGCGTCGAGTAAAAGATGAGCTAGCCGTACCCACATTTGTTTACCAAGTCAGTGGTGAATACGCCATGCATGTAGCCGCCTTCGAAAATGGCTGGTTAAACAAAGAACCGGTGATGATGGAGTCTTTGCTCGCCTTTAAGCGTGCGGGAGCCGACGGTATTCTGAGCTACTTTGCAAAAGATGTCGCAAAGCTACTGAACCAGTAAAACACCTTGGCCAGCCTTTACTAGACCGTATGATACACAGCCTAACTTTACGTATATTTGCGATGCTGAAACCTTAAAGCCTCGCACTAAAAGCACCGCCATAGACATACTGTGTTAGCTACACCGAATTAGAAATACCAGCCAAATAATGGAGATACCCATGCGATACCCTCTAATCAGCGCAGGCTTGGCTTGCGCACTAAGTACAACAGCTATAGCCGACACTATTGGCTTCGAAATTGGAGCCTACGCGTGGCAGCCAAATTTTTCAGGTAGCGTCGAGTCTGGCAAACTATCAAGCAATATCGATATTGAAGATGACCTGGGTTTCGATGATGAATCCAGTACTGTTTTTTATGCTTTACTAGAACACCCTATTCCTCTCATCCCTAATCTACGTATTCAGCAAACTGAATTGGATATAAGCACCAATAACACTACCGCCCCATTCAGCTTTGGCGGAGAAGTCTATACTGGCAACATTAGCTCTAATATCGACTTAAGTCACACCGACCTTACCTTTTACTACGAGATACTCGACAACTGGGTTTCATTAGATGTGGGGTTTACTGCGCGGATTATTCAGGATGGGCTAGTTGAAATACACGACCGCACTACCAATCAAACCGAAAGCTTTGAAGCCGACGGCGTGCTCCCGCTACTCTATCTAGCCGCGCGATTTGAACTACCACTAACCGGCCTGTACGCTGGTGGCGACATTAATGGCCTAGGCATCAATAATGATTCCATCATCGACTACAAAGTTAACATCGGCTATGAAACTTCTATTGGCCTTGGTCTAGAAGCCGGTTATCGCAATTTCTCCATCGATTACGATGATAATAACGACACTGCCGATTTAACTATCGACGGTGCTTACATCAGCGCGTTTTACCATTTTTAAATACCCAACCAAAACCACTAATGACCATACAAAAGGGCTAGCCATATTGACTGGCCTTTTTTAATGGCGCGCCTAGCCTCGACCCACTCAGCTTATTATAATCAAACAATGATTAATCGACTCAATACAGCAGCCATTAGGATAAGCATTGTCTCAATGCTTATATTCGGCCTGAGCACTCATTCCCCAAGCAGCCACGCCCAACCACCAGCAAGCTGTACTTGCTTATGGCAGGGTTCTTTTAACAAAGTCGCCGCCAATGCCGATTTAATTGTAAGTGGAGAAATCATCAGCCAAAAAGGCAATTCCGCCGATTTACGCATTGAACGCACGCTATATGATCGCGGCGTTAACTTTTCTGAGTTTAATTCTATTATTCGTATCTGGGGCGATGACGGCAAAGAATGTCGCCCCGCAATTGAAGACTTCCCGACAAACTCAACCTGGCTTATGGCGCTGCATAAAATTGACCGCGATGTGCCAGAGGGATTCAACCCCTCAACCCCGAACATCAGCTATGGCCGAACCAACGATTATTATCTTTCAAAATGCGGTGCCTACTGGCTGCAATTGACTGAAGGCTATGTCACTGGGAACTTGATAAATGGTTCGCGCTGGCAATGGCATAATGATGCCATGAACCCGGTATTACTCGAGCTTATTGATGCTTACTTAAAGGACATCATCCCCGATCGAGCCCTGATAGAAGCCGCCAAACCACAAACCGCGGCAAAAAAACTGATGGAGCAAACCAAGCAATTTATTCAAAGCCAGCAATAACTCAGTCAAAACTGGCTCAAAGACTCAAGCAAACACCAATCAGATTGCGCCGAACTGCTTCACCAGCGAGCGTAAGCTATCAACCAGCTTACCTAAACGATGACTAGCATGAGCTGTATTACTAGCGTTCTCCAACGTCGCATGGGCCACATCGTTAATAGCAACGACATTGCGATTGATTTCCTCAGCTACCGAGCTTTGCTCCTCTGAGGCCGTCGCCACCAAGATATTCATCTCACTAATATTATCAACCGCAGCACTGATATCACTAAACGCCACACCAACACGCTCAGCTTGCTCTACACTATTATCCGCACGCTTTTTACCTTCATTCATCGCCTTCACCGCCTCCGCCGAGGACAACTGAATTGCCTTTATCATTTGCTGTATTTCATCGGTTGAACGCTGGGTATTACTCGCCAAATTCCTTACTTCATCGGCCACAACAGCAAAACCCCTACCTTGCTCGCCTGCACGAGCAGCCTCAATAGCAGCATTTAGCGCCAACAAATTTGTTTCGCTGGCAATCTTGCTGATCACATCCACTACCGAGCCAATATTCTGGCTATCTTCTTTTAATTTTTCGATAACCTTGGTTGCCGAACTCACCGCAACCGACAAAGCTGAGATGTCGATCACAGCACTTTTCGCTAACTGATCACCAGCGTTAGTCTTGGCTAACACCTCCGCCGATGAGCTTGCTGTTTCTTCGGCGTTACGCGCCACCTCAGCAACTGTTGCTACCATTTCACTCATCGCTGCCGCCATCTGTTCAACCTCTCGCTGCTGAACCCTCACTCCATCAGTCGTTTTATCGACAATGGCACTGGTCTCCCGTGCCACGGCACCTAATATTTCCGCTGAGTATTCAACCCGACCCAAGATAGTACGGTTTTGCATCCTCAATGCTTTTAGCACCACTTCTAACTGACCAACCTCATCAGTACGCCCAGTGTAGACCTGTGTAGCTATTGAATTTTCAAATAATTTTTTAGACTGCTCTGCTAGCCGAGTCACTGGCCGAGATAACATAAACACCATTGCTGCCGCCAGCACAAACGTCAATGCTGCAACCCCCGCCAGCAATAGACTTTGTTGGTAAACTGCCACCAACAATACCGGCATTGCCGTAAACAATGCCACCAACCAAGATTTGCTGGTATAAGATAAATTACTCACATTTAGCGCAGCAAAGCGATTAAACTTTTTTTCACGAATGTTTTTATATAGAGCCATGCCCCGCTTAATCACCTCTGGATCAGCGCGGAAACGGACGGATTGATAACCATCTATCTTGCCGTTTTCATAAATAGGTGTGACATAAGCATCCACAAAATAATGGTCGCCATTTTTACAGCGGTTTTTTACCAGGCCCATCCAGGGTTTATTGACTTTCAGGGTATCCCACAAATCTTTAAACGCTTCCTGCGGCATATCTGGATGACGTATCACATTATGCGCACGCCCAATCAACTCTTCGTTAGAAAAACCACTAATCCTGAGAAAATCTTCATTAACCGATGTGACCACTCCTTTTAACGTCGTCGTCGAAATAATGACATCATCTTCGCTTAAGGAATATTCTCTCTGGGTAACAGGTTCATTAATTTTCATAACGGATTACTCTTTAAATTTATATCCAGTCAACAACGTTAAAGCACAACCAACTAAGCAGGGCTTAATTAGCTGCGCGTCATGGTCAATATGTTTATTATTTTCCGAGAATGCTTGCCGCTCAGTCTGAGTTATCACCCGAAGCAATAACACTGTCTAAGCCTTGGCGTAACAACCGCGCCCATCTCTTAGCCTCCTGCTTTACTTCCATCCAAGTATTTATCGAAGTAACGCGGGTTAAATCGTAGAAGCCTTCAGCTGTTCTTTTGTCAATACTGCGGGCGAGGATGGTGCCGGATTGCGAATCATAAACCTCTAGAACCAAAGTAGCGGAGCCTATTTCTGACACAAAAACGTCACTGCGACCCATGGGTTCTGGTGGCACCTTAGATATAACATCCTGGAGCTTACCTTTAACTAGTAACACGCTTGGCCCAGGCACTGAAGCCAGAGTAAGGTAGTTACTTTTTTTCAGCTCTCCAGTAAACGCCTCTGTCATAATAGAGACTAAACGCTGTTTTTGTTTATCATCAAGAGGGAACTCCGACTGCCCATAGCGATACCCCGCGACGCTTGAGGCGTTCCCTTTAACCGGCTTGTAACTAATTTCTGCCGTCTGCAACATGACTTTATCATAGCTACTAAAATCGGTTTCTGCCTTGATCCAAACCTCGTCCATCGCAGTATGGTCAACTCTGGTTAAACCGTCGTAAGAAACACTGGCGTCGGGACCAGATTGCAGTCGCGGCTGCAGCGAACATCCGGAGAACACTAGCGCAGCACAAGCTAACAAACTAAAAAATAACCTCATATTATTTTCCTCGGTTTTACTTACTATAGGCGAAAGCCTCTATCGGCCGATCGCAACAAAAACAAGATCGATAATCAACGCCTCGTTGCAACCACTGTCAACAACTCTTCTAGCATGCGTAAGGACAAACCCCAAATCCATCGCTGCTGGTAATAATAACAAGGTGTGTCCAGTATTTCGTCGGCCTGGAGCGCCAAACTAGCCTGACGATTACCCCTGTTAGCTAAAAAATTCAACGGCACCCAAACCACCTCCGCCACCTCATGGTTAAAGCGTAACCGTGGCACTTGCTCAACAGCAAATAAATGTGGCGTCACTACCATTTCCCATCGGCGGCGATGGGAGCGTGTAAATGTATCGGATAATTGCCCCAAATACTCAGTATGCGTTTCGGTGTCGAGGCCGATCTCTTCCCAGGTTTCACGTCGCGCGGTGTGCAAGTCATTACGATCCGTCGCTTCCGCCCTACCTCCAGGGAAAGCCATGTGCCCCGACCACGGATCACCCTCGCGCTCTGCCCGCTTAATCATCAACGCTTGTAGACCACCCTCGGCCTCACGCAAAATTAGAGCGACTGCCGAGCGCTTGCAAAAATGTCGGTACCACTTTCTTCGTGGACGAAACTGCTGCAATTGCTTATTCGCCTGTTCCAGTGTCGCTATAACCACCCGCCACTCCTATTTTTTTGCACCTCAAACCCCATACAAATTATCAATATAACCGCTAAATATAGTATGATCCGCGCCCATGAATACAAACACTATTATACACCTCAACAATGTTTGGGCCGCCTATCGTATCGACCCGATACTGCGAAATATTACCTGGAATTGGCTGGAGGGCCAGCAATGGGCGATTTTGGGCGGCAATGGCGCCGGCAAAAGCGCTATCGCTCATTTGCTGACGGATCACTTGCGTCCCCAACGCGGTACCATTGAGCGTCAGCAAGGCCTAAACCCCGAAACCGACATTTTACACCTTAGTTTCGAATTACAACGTAAACTGATCGACCACGACATTCGTTACGACGATAGTGAAACCCGCGACGACGCCTTCGATGTAGGCACCACCGTGCGGCAAATTGTGCTGCAAAAACAACCTGAAGATGAGCGTTTTGCCACTATCGCCAAGCAATGTCATATCGATCATATTCTCGATCGAGGCATTCGTTTTGTCTCTACCGGCGAAAGCCGTAAAGCCCTGTTAGCCCGAGCGCTCTATAACCAACCTAAATTATTGATACTCGACAACCCCTTTGAAGGCCTGGACAAACAATCGCAAGGCGAACTAAAAAGCCTGATTGACCAACTGCTACTATCACCACTAAAAATATTGTTGCTGATCAAACAAACTGACGAAGTAGCCGACAATATCACCCATGTTATGCATCTGCATGAGGGCGAGATAAAACATATCGGCCAGCGCGACGAAATCCTTAGCCTAGCTACCGAGCTACAACAACATATCAATATTCCAGAACTACCTGCTGCCGCCGATCGCCCTTATCAGCTCAATAAAAATGAGCCCCTATTGGAACTTAAGCACGTCAGCGTAAGCTATAACGACCAGGCTATTTTAACTGACATCAACTGGCGATTAGAGCAGGGACAACATTGCTGCATTGCCGGACCTAACGGTGCAGGCAAGTCAACTTTACTCAGCATGCTCAATGGCGATAATCACAAAGCCTACGGGCAAAACATCAGCCTGTTCGGCAAGCCACGAGGCAGCGGTGAAAGCATCTGGGAATTAAAGCAAAAGTTTGGTGTGGTCAACACCCAGCTGCAACTCAACCACGTTGGTCGCACCCGCGTCGCCGAGGTGGTTGCATCGGGATTATACGATAGCGTTGGTCTCTACCATCAGTGCTCAGGCAAGGATCGTAAAATTGCCCTGGACTGGCTCAAAGTTATGGGGCTGGAAAATATCGCCGATCATTATTTCAACCAAATATCTTTTGGCCAGCAGCGCTTGGCAATGCTGGCGCGAGCAATGGTAAAATCACCGCTAATATTAATTTTGGATGAGCCCTGTATCGGCCTCGACCTAGCCCACCGCCATTTGATTTTAGCTCTGCTGGATAAAATTGCTGAGCGCGGCGACTGCCATATTCTTTATGTAAGTCACAGCGCCAATGAAATCCCCCGCTGCATCAACCAACATTTGGAACTCATACCTCATGCGGATGGGGGCTATACCGCCAAAGTGCACTGAGATAACGGCTTCTCATTAAAAAAGCCGTTTAAACCATTGCCAGACACTCGGTAACGTTGCCTTGCAGTCATTGCGCTGGGTAGGAGCAGAGCCTTGAATAAAGGGCAGGTATCGAGCCCCTTCACACAGCTCACGACTGAGCAAGCCGGTATTACTATCCACCCAGTGGTAAGCAATCCCCGGCGGCACCGAGAAATCCAACGGTTTGTAACTGGCAGTGGCAATAAACTCACTCCAGACTTTGAGCGCACCACTGCTCCCGGTAAGCCCTGCAGAACCATTGTCGTCCCGCCCCATCCACACCACCGCCAAGTAATCACCAGCAAAACCGGCAAACCAAGAATCGCGCAAATCATTGGTGGTCCCGGTTTTTCCCGCCACCAAATAATCCGTTGGCAGACGCTGATAAATACTTTTCCCCGTACCTTCTTGCACCACTTCAAGCATGGCGTAGTGCAGCAAATGCATATAGGGTTTCTCCACCATAGCGACTTGCTGTACCGGATAACGCGCCAACAAACGGCCACTATTATCGGCAATATTGACGATGGAGCGCAGCGGGCTATACACCCCTGCTGAAGCAATGGTTTGATACATGCCAGCCACTTCCAACGGCGACATCGCTCCAGCCCCCAGCAACATCGATGGCAACGTCGATAACGATCTTTTCACCCCCAGCTGCTCTACTGCTGCAATTACCGCCGGTAAACCTATTTCCATACCAAGCCGTGCCGTGGCTTGATTATAAGAGTGCGCTAACGCCGTATGCAGCAAAACATTGCCATGATTTTTTAAGTCAAAGTTTTTCGGCTGCCACAAAGAATCGTCACCACCGCGAACAGTAACCGGACCATCACTAATCTTGGTCGCCAAGGTGTATTTCTTCGGCTGCTGCAAAGCAGCTAAATACACCGCAGGCTTAATCAAAGAACCAATAGGTCGCACCGCATCCAAGGCGCGATTAAACCCGGCATAACGCATTTGACGACCACCAACCACAGCAATAACATCCCCATTCTCAACATCAGTCACTACCATCGCAGCTTCTATACCTTTTGCCTGACGGGTGAGTACCGATGCCAAACTAGCCTCAGCATGAAACTGTACGATTGGATCGAAGGCGGTGTAAATCTTCATCCCTTCGGTTTGCATACTCTGCTCACTGTAATCACGGCGCAATTGGCGGCGCACCAAATCCAGATAAGCAGGATACACATTGGACACTGCACTGGCTTTCGCCAAGCCAAGGTCTTGCCGTTTAAACTGTTGCAACTGCTGCGGACCGATCAATTGCTGCTGCGCCATCACCTCTAACACTACACTGCGCCGCTCCCTAGAGCGCTGGGGGTTTCTCCAAGGGTCGTAGTAGGACGGGCCTTTCACCATGCCGACCAATAAAGCGATTTGACCTGCATTGAGTTCGCTGAGGGGCCGATTAAAATAATGCTGGCTGGCCAACGCAAAACCATGAATCGCCCTTGGTCCTTCCTGCCCTAAATAAACCTCATTGATATAGGACTCCAGGATCTCATCCTTGCTGAAATGCACCTCTACCAATAACGACATCACCGCTTCTATGCCCTTGCGCCACAGGCTTCTATCAAGACTTAGAAAAACATTTTTCACCAATTGCTGGGTAATCGTACTGCCACCCTGCACTGCCCGGCCCGCTTTAATATTGCTGATCATGGCACGCGCAATCGCCTTCGGTGAAATACCATAGTGCTGATAAAAGTGCCGATCCTCAATTAACAACAGGACTTCTTTAAGACTACCGGGCACTTCGTCCAGCTTCACCAATAGGCGATCCTCACGGTGACGCGGATAAATACTACCTATTTCCTGCGGCTCCAACTGCACCTGTGCTAACGGCACTCCGCCTGCCGCCTCCAAGGTGGTGATGCGTTGGCCGCTAAACTGCAGCTGAAAACGCAGTGGCTTTATTTTGCCACGGCTACTTTGACCGCCCCGGCTGTAAATCCAAAACTGATCACCAACCCGCTTAAAACTACCAGGGCGGCGATTATCCTTGGCCACCTGATAACCCAACTGCTTTAACTCCCGAGACAAATCATCAGCGGTCATCCTCTGTTGCGGCTGCAAAGTTAACGCTCTGGAATAGACCCGCGCCGGTAGCTGCCACTGCCGGTCTTTTAAGTCGTAGCGAACTTTGGCATCCAGATAAATCAGCGCCCCCAATAGCAATACCGCTACAGCCAACAACATCTTTAGCCAGGGAAATGATCGTAATACGTTTTTAGACGGTGACAATTTAGGCGAGGCTTTTGGCATGAGTTACAACAGTATAAAAAGTAATGGAGCAATAAGAGTAAGCGGCTTGATATTTTTACAGCCAGATCACGAAGGCCGACAGTCTAACACGACAGCACAGCAACATTGCATTTGCCTACTCAAACCGGATAATAGCCGACCAATTTATGCTCACGCCTGGACACTCGTTATTATGAAAAAGTACCACCTCTATGGCCTAGGTGCCGCCCTGGTTGACACTGAAATCCAAGTCAACGACCAAGATCTTGTCGATATGAAGGTAGAAAAAGGCCTAATGACACTGGTCGACGAGGAACGCCAACAGCAACTAACCGACCAGCTGGAGGGGCATCTAGTCCATTCAACACGCACCAACGGCGGATCAGCCTGCAATACCGTTTATGCTGCCAGTTGCTTTGGCGCAAAATCTTTCTACTCATGTAAAGTTGCCAACGACGATAATGGACAATTTTTTCTTCAGGGTCTAAGTGAAGCCGGCGTTGACCATATTGAGCAAAACCATGGTGATGAAGGCGTCACCGGTAAATGTCTGGTGCTTATCAGCCCAGACGCAGAACGCAGTATGAATACCCATCTTGGTATTAGCGGCTCACTATCGGTGGCACAAATTGATGAAACCGCCATTGCCGCCTCAGAATATATTTACATCGAAGGTTACCTAGTCACCTCTGACACTGGCCGCACAGCTGCCATCAAAGCACGCGAAATTGCCGAGCAAACAGGAGTAAAAACTGCGCTTACTCTGTCTGATCCAGGTATGGTGGAGTTTTTCAAAGATGGCCTACAGCAAATGATTGGCAGTAAAGTCGACTTGTTATTTTGTAACGAAGACGAAGCCAAACAATGGGCCAATACCGAAGATCTAAATACCGCCATCAAAACACTCAAGCAGTCCGCCGATACCTTCGCTATTACTCAGGGCGCCAATGGTGCTGTGCTATTTGATGGCGAACGACTGATTGATATTGCCGGCACTCCCGTTCGAGCTGTTGATACCAATGGCGCGGGCGACATGTTTGCCGGCGCTTTTTTGTATGCCATTACCCACGGCCACGACTTTGAAGCTGCTGGTAAGCTAGCAAGCCTCGCATCAGCAACGGTCGTCAGCGATTACGGCCCCCGTTTAGCCGTAGAAAAACACCAGGAATTACTCAGCGCGATCACAGTCTAAGCGGATAATATTGGTTTACATATTGGCGCTAGATGCTTAACTTAATTAAGCATCTAGCGCCAACAGCCAAAAGGAGCGTCATGACAACCCAAGACCGCATCAAACTCTTGCAATCCATGCCGTTTTTTGGTGCTGTCAAAGACAGCAGCATCGCCCTGCTCCTGGATTTGTCAACAACACTTAGCCTGCAGCCCGGCGAGTATTTTTTCCGACAAGGCGATCAGGGAGACTCGCTCTATATTTTAGAGCAAGGCGCAATCAGCATCTTCAAACAATCCGGAGAAGATGAACTGGAGCTGCGAGAAGTTAATGAAGGCAGCTGTTTTGGCGACTTGGCACTGATTGACCTAACCCCGCGCAGTGCTTCTGTTCGGGCTAAAACGCCCTGCACCGCAATAAAAATACCTGCCTCTGCGTTACACAAACTCTATCAATATGACTGCGAGCAATATTTAATTATTCAAATGAATATTGCTCGTGAGCTCAGTCGTCGATTACGCGCCTCTGACGAACGCTGGTTTCAATTACAAACTCTTACTCACCAGGACAGCAGCACCTAACCCGCCCCTTAACAAGCTATACATTCAACAATAAAAACTCTCGCTCCCAAGAGCTGATAACCTTGAAGAAAGTTTCATACTCTTTATCTTTTACTGCAATATAAGCTTTAACAAAACGCTCGCCCAATATATCTTTTAGTGGCTGACATTCGTTAAGCAAGTCGATACCCCGCTCTAAACTGCGCGGCAATTGAAACGGCAGAGCATAGGCACTGCCAATTAAGGGCTCAGTCGGCTGCAGTTTTTCTTTCATGCCCAAATAACCGCAGGCTAACGACAGCGCGATAGCGAGGTAGGGGTTACAATCAGCCCCGGCAAACCGGTTTTCAATGCGTGTGGCATCTGGCGATGCATGCGGCACCCGCAAACCTACCGTGCGATTATCCACCCCCCACTGCACATTAATCGGTGCCGACTCATCGCGCATAATACGTCGATAGGAATTTACATTCGGTGCGAAAAAAACCATCGCTGCAGGAACATATTTTTGCAAGCCGGCGATATAATGTAAAAATAAATCACTGTGCTTGCCTTCGCTATCACTAAATACATTTTTGCCGGTTACCGCATCCACCAGACTCTGATGCATATGCATTGAGCTACCCGGCTCATTCTCCATCGGCTTAGCCATAAAAGTGGCGTAAATATCATGCCTGGCCGCATTCTCCCGCATCGCCCGCTTATATAAAAAAACCTGGTCCGCAATATTTAAAGGCTCACCATGAAGGAAGTTAACCTCCATCTGTGCGGCACCTGATTCATGGATCAGGGTATCCACATCCAGATCCATGGCTTCGCAATAGTCGTACATGTCTTCAAACAGGGGGTCAAACTCGTTGACTGCATCGATACTATAAGATTGGCGTGCGGTTTCCGCCCGACCCGACCTACCGATCGGCGGCTCCAGAGCAAAATCGGGATCTGTATTTTTCTTCACCAAAAAAAACTCGACCTCAGGTGCGATAATCGGCTTTAACCCCAGCTCATCGTATAATTTAATCACCCGTTTTAATACACTGCGTGGCGCCAGCGGATGTAGCTCACCATCCTCAGTGTAACAATCGTGAATAATTTGCGCCGTTGGATCATCCGCCCATGGCACCATAAAGGCGGCATTGATGTCAGGCCGTACAAACATATCCCGATCAGCCTCATCAACCATCGACATATCATCAGGCCAATCACCTGTCACCGTCTGCACAAAGATACCTTCCGGCAGGCGCATGCCTTTCTCTTCAACAAACTTATTGGCGGGGATGATTTTCCCTCTCGCGTTACCGGTCATATCCGGCACCAGACACTCCACCTCAGTAACTTTACGCTCCTGCAACCAGGCCTTCAAATCGCTCGTGTTCACCCTAATAATCCTATGTTGGTGTACTTACTCAGCAAGCTACAACCCTGCCAATAACGCTATAAATCTTACATTGATCAAGTGCTTTAATGATTACCACACTACTCGCGAGCTGGTTTTTTTTCAATATCCAGATGTTAACTACAAGCGGGGTTTGAAGGCTGCATAGATTAAAACAGCGATTCCTGGCTATCAAACACCGGTAGAGATTGCCGCAAGCTCATAGCCTCGACAGAGATGTCGGCGCGATAAGCGAACACTTCAACTCCCGCCGCTAGCGCCTCGCGAAATGTATCGGCATATTTCCTGTCGATACTATCTGCCGGGGCGACGCAATCAATCCCCGTATGTTGCACGCAAAAAAACAACACCGCGCGGTGACCCTGCTGCACCATCGCAATCAGCTCACGTAAATGCTTGCTACCGCGCGCGCTGACCGCATCGGGAAAAACACCCAAACCAGCATCTAACAATAAAGTCACACTTTTTACTTCGATAAAACATTGTTGATCAGCACGCTGCAACAGCAAATCAATCCGACTATTTTCATCGCCGTATTTTACTTCACTGCTAATACTCTCGTAACCAAGCAGAGCCTCAATTCTATCATTTTCAATCGCCTCTTTGACCAGCTGATTAGCCTTGGCTGAATAGATACACACCATATCGCCCGCATCAGTTTTTACCAGCTCCCAAGTATGGCGGTATTTTCGTTTTGGATTAGCTGAGCGAGACAACCAAACGGCCGCACCGGGCATAGCACAACCTGTCATTGCCCCCGTATTCGGGCAATACACCGTAATCACCTGCCCCGAGGGCAGGCGCACATCAGCAAGAAAACGCTTATAACGTTTAATCAAGGTGGCCGGTATCAAAGCGGGGAGCTGCATTTAACTAGCCCAACTGATCCCGCACCTCATTGGGGTCATAATGGAACAATAATAAATCCTCCCCCTCTTCGTCCCCCTCAGCAACTACAATAGATGCAGCGGTTAGCATCGCACCAAAGCGGTCATTTGCTAACAAGCCTGCCTGTAATTGCTGCCACAGCTCGGGTAATTGCTCAGTAAAAAAATTAAACGCCACCACTCCGCCTTCTATATCGACTTCAGGGTAGCGACCGAGACTTTTAATATGTTTTAACAAGCTATCTTTATCAAACTGCTCAGCTCGCGCTAATTCGACACAAAAACTTAAACACTTCATTAACTTTCTGCTCCGTAACTACCTATATTATTGACTGATATTAACACGCCAACTGCCACCCTAAGCACTGCTTGCGCTCATACTATCCGAATATTAAATCTAACCGTCGCACAGCCTCTTGCAAGCGCTCCATACTTGTCGTGTAAGCAAAACGCACATGCTGTTTGGGCAGATGCGAACCAAAGTCTGCCCCTGGGGTTATCGCAATACCGTGCTGTTCTAATAAATCTAAACAAAATTGACTGCTATCATCAGAGAATTGACTGATGTCGGCATAAATATAAAATGCACCCGCAGGCACACGGGGAATCCCAAAACCCAAGCGTCGTAACTCTGGCAATAAGTAATCACGACGACGAGCAAATTCATCACGACGAGCATTTAACTCAGCCCGCGTTTGGGGCTCAAACGCTGCCAGCGCCGCATACTGGCTCATAGTCGACATAGAAATAAATAAATTTTGCGCTAATTTCTCCAAGGCCTCTACTGCGTGCTCTGGCGCCACCAACCAGCCCAAACGCCAACCTGTCATACCAAAATACTTGGAAAAACTATTAATCACATAAGCCTGATCAGTAATTTCTAATATTGACGGTGCAGGCTCGTCATAACTTAAACCGTGGTAGATTTCATCCACCACCAGATGAGCATTATTAGACTGGCAAAGATCAAATAAATCCGCCAGCTCTTGTTTCGTCAACATCTCACCACTGGGGTTCGCCGGCGACGCCACCATCGCCCCAATAGTATTGGGCTGCCAATACGCCGCAGCCTTCGCCGCGGTTAACTGGAACCGATCCTCCGCCCCTACTGGCACCAACTGTCCATGCCCTTCTACTAAACGTAAAAAATGCCGGTTACAAGGGTAGCCTGGATCCGTCATCAACATGCCATCGCCCGGGTTTATCAGCAACGCCGAAATTAACAACAGAGCTCCCGAGGCCCCAGGGGTCAGCATGATGCGACGCGGATCAATATCCACTCCGTATTGCTGCTGATAAAACGTCGACAACGCCTGCCGCAACTGCGGAATACCCGCCGCCTGGCTGTAGAATGTTTCCCCTCGGCCCAAAGATGCCTGTCCCGCCGCGATAATGGCGCCAGGGGTAACAAAATCAGGCTCACCCACCTCCAAGTGAATAATATCTCGCCCCTCAGCCTCTAACTGCTTGGCCCGGGTCAGTACCTCCACCACACGAAAAGGTTCTATATCGTTAATTCTATCTGCAAACGGCCTACTCACTGTTCTGGTCACTTCGACTCCTTAATAAAAGGGTTCACGACTGGATGGCGCTTACTCAGCACTAAACATCGCGACATCATACCCGAGAGCCTACCAGCAGTACTGTTTTAGCCACGATAAATCTAATCACCATGATTTTGTGCTACAGACCGCTAAAAAACCTGCTTTACTACCGATTAAGACAGTTCAGTGGATTATCTGGTAGCGCCACAGGAATAAATCTGGTAGGTTTGGCGGTTTCGTAAAAGAGCTCCTTTTTACCGTATTTTATTCTATAAATACGGCATGCGAGCAAGGCACGGAAAGCGGCGACCAACACCATCCCTATTCGGGATTAAGCCGGTCGGCCTAATGACAGTAGCTAGATACTTTAGCAAAAAGTGAGAATGAGCAATGCCCAAGAAAAAAGCAGCTGCGGTTAATAACAATAGTAACTTTACGCCCTACAAGCCAGCCAAAGGCGAAGAGTACATGAGTGAAGAGCAGCGGGATCATTTCCGTCAAATTTTGCTGGCATGGAAATCCGAGCTGATGCAGGAGGTGGATCGCACTGTAACCCACATGAAAGACGAGGCTGCCAACTTTCCTGACCCTGCTGACCGCGCCACTCAGGAAGAAGAATTCAGCCTGGAACTTCGCACCCGCGATCGCGAGCGCAAGCTGATCAAGAAAATCGATAAGACTATCGACTTGATCGATGCAGACGACTACGGTTTTTGTGAAGCCTGCGGCGTCGAAATCGGTATTCAACGCCTGGAAGCACGCCCCACGGCAACGCAGTGCATTGACTGCAAAACCCTTGATGAAATCAAAGAAAAACAGCATCGCGGCTGATAACAGCACAGCCACACTGAACGGGAGAGCTATTCTACGCTCTCCCGTTGTTGTTTATACTGCCTATTTAACGGCCTGCCACCTCCTATGAGCCACTATATAGGCCGCTTTGCCCCCTCGCCCACTGGCCCGCTACACATTGGCTCACTAATCGGCGCACTTGCCAGCTACCTCGACGCCAAAGCCAACGGCGGTCAATGGTTACTACGAATAGAAGATTTAGACCCCCCTCGAGAAATGCCCGGCGCCGCCAACGCTATCCTGACTTGCTTACAACAACACGGCTTACAATGGGATCAACCGGTATTGTGGCAGCATCAACGTCACCAGGCTTACCAACAAATAATTGACCAGCTACTGGCAACCGGGCAAGCCTTTTACTGCACCTGTTCGCGCAGTGATACTCAACACCAGGGAGGCATTTACTCCGGTCACTGCAGGGGACGAACACAAATACCCAACCGCCCCTTTGCCATTCGCTGGCAAGTACCCGAGCAAACCATTGGTTTTAATGATGCCATTCAAGGGTACTTTAGTCAGCACTTGCCACAACAAGTGGGCGATATCGTGCTCAAACGCAAAGATGGTCTATTCGCCTATCAATTGGCCGTGGTGGTCGATGACGCCTACCAACAAATAACACACTGTGTACGCGGCTCTGACTTGCTGAGCTCCACCCCCAGACAAATTGCTCTGCAGCAAGCCCTCAGCCTCCCACCGCTTCATTATTGTCATATCCCTGTTATCACCAATCAGCTGGGGCAAAAGCTCAGCAAGCAAACTTTCGCCCCCGCCATGGATGCCACCAACGCCTGCCAAAACCTCTTAATTGCCTTGGATTTTCTGCAACAACCCAAACCACCACTAAACTCCCGCCATGATGTCGACAAGATAATCCAATGGGCTATTGAACACTGGTTGCCGGCGGCCATTCCAAAATGCATGGGTATTATCGGTGACACTTAATACCATCGCGGTATAATCCCAGTCGCCATCTTACGCACTAAGATCGCCTTAGCTACTATCATCGGCAACTATCAAGCTATATCCTTCATAACCCAATTATTGATTACCACCTTGATAATAACGACTTAGACTCAAGCCATTATGAATATAAGCCCCGCCCACTTATTGTTGCTGCTAATTATTTTTATATTTACCCCCTCACTGCAGGAATGGATCCTCGAGGGTGGCACCGTTTGGTATCGCGCCTATATTTTATGGTTCGTAGCTATTCTTTTTTTCTGGCGGGGCACCCACTACTACCAACGCCGACAAGCCGATAAAAATAATCAGGGAAAAAACCCCAATGAGCTTTGAATTATGGCAGCTGTTCATTATTGGGTTTTCCTATCTGCTGATTTTATTTGGCATAGCCCACTTGGCCGATCGAGGCTGGATCCCTGAGGCACTGATCCGCCATCCACTAACCTATATATTATCATTGGGTGTATTTACCAGCGTCTGGGCTGTTTATGGCGTGGTGGGACTGGCACACCAATACGGCTATGGTTTTCTTTCTTTCTATCTGGGGATTGCCGCTGCATTTTGTTTTGGGCCGCTACTATTGCGCCCAATCTTGCGAATAACTCGCCACTATCTACACAGCTCCCTCGCTGATCTATTAACTTATCGCTACCGCAGCCAGCTAGCAGGGTCCTTGATTTCCTTGTTTATGCTGTTTTCAGTATGGCCACTGCTTGCACTGCAAATTCAAGCGGTAGCTGACAGCCTGCATATTTTAACTGCCGGCAGCCATAGCGTAGCAAAGGTCAAATCCCAGCATATTGAGCTGGCGTTTATCTTTTGCCTGGTGATGTGTTTGTTCACGATTTCCTTTGGATCAAAACATCTAACTGCCCATGAGCGCCACAACGGCCTGGTGGCTGCTATCGCCTTTGAATCACTGGTTAAACTGATAGTGATGCTAGTGATTGGGGGCTTTGCCGTATTTGGAGTGTTCGGGGGCTTTGGTGGATTAGATCAATGGCTGGCTAGCAACCCCGAAGTGGTTTCGCTATTGAGCGAACCAACCAAACACGACTCATCAAGAGCACTGTTACTGGTCTTCTTCTCCGCCGCGGTGATTACCCCCCATGCATTTCACATGATTTTTTCCGAAAACCCCAGCCTCAAATCGATACAGACCGCAGGTTGGGGGTTTCCGCTCTATTTGTTACTAATAAGTCTGCCCATTCTGCCCATTCTCTGGGCGGGAATGAAACTGGGAACAACCATACCAGCGGAGTATTACACGCTGGCAATTGGTGTCGAGCTACAATCACCGACGCTTGCCATACTGGTTTATATCGGCGGGCTATCTGCTGCAAGTGGCGCCGTGATCATCACCACACTGGCGATGGCCTCTATGTGCCTCAAACACCTGATCCTTCCCATTTATCGCCCCAATTCAAACCGGGATATATACCGCTGGCTACTTTGGATACGCCGAACCCTTATTGTTTTCATCATTCTAACCGGCTATTTGTTCTATCATATTATTGCCGGGCGTGAGACGCTGTCAGACTTAGGCCTAACCGCTTTTATTGGTACTTTGCAGTTTTTCCCTGGCGTACTAGCCGCATTTTATTGGCAGGGTGCCAACCACAAAGGCTTTATTGCAGGTCTTAGCGCAGGTATTGGCACCTGGTTTGTTACCCTATTACTACCAATTATTACCAGCTACAACCCTGCATTAATCGGTGCACAATACTTAGGCATTGATTACAACGGCAACTGGAGCTCCGTTGCCATCTCCTCTCTTGGCATTAACATGTTGGTTTTTGCCTTGGTATCCTTTTTAACCAGCACCTCCGAAGAGGAAAAAATAGCCGCTGAAGAATGCTCTGCTGACGACCTCAGCCGCCCGACCCGACGCCTGCTAAATATAAAAAACCCCCTGCAAATGAAAAAACAACTAGCCGGCGCCATCGGCACCCGCACCGCGCAACGAGAAGTTGATCGCGCGCTAAGGGAAATGCAGATGTCGCCGACCGAAAACCGCCCCTTCGCACTACGCCGCTTGCGTTATCGAGTAGAAGCCAACCTCTCAGTCTTACTCGGTCCCTCCGTAGCCAACGATATGGTCAATAAATTATTACCCTATTCAGATAACGCCAACAGCAATGGTGGCGAAGATATCAACTTGATAGAAGGCTTGCTGGAAAACTATAAAGTCCACCTCACCGGTCTTGCCGAGGATTTGGACAATCTGCGCCGCTACCACCGCCAAACGCTGCTAGACCTGCCCGTCGGCGTCTGCTCACTAGGACGTGATGGTGAAATTCTGATGTGGAATCGCAGCATCGATAAATTTACTGGTATCAGCACCTATGACGTGATTGGCTCCAACTTTCGCAATCTGCCAGCCCCCTGGGGACGTCTGCTGGGCGATTTTATCGATATGCCGCAACCCCGTCTTTACAAGCAACACTTAGAAATTGACCACACCAGCCACTGGTTCAATCTACACAAAACCACAGTCGATGCCGCAGGGGAGCCTATCGATGGTCGCGTTATCGTGCTAGAAGACACCACCGATATACAGATGCTTGAGGACGAACTACTACACAGTGAACGACTAGCCTCCATTGGCCGCCTTGCCGCCGGTGTCGCCCACGAAATCGGCAACCCGATTACCGGCATTGCCTGCCTGGCACAAAACCTGCGCTATGACACCGACAACCCCGATAGCCTAGCAACAGCGCAGGAAATTTTGGCACAAACCGAACGCGTGTCTAAAATCGTTAACACTTTGGTGAACTTTGCCCACGCGGGCAGTGAAGGCAGCAAACACCAAATAGGCCCCATACACATCTGGGCCTGCGTAGAAGAAGCTATTCATCTTTTACATCTCAATAAAGAAGCCAAACAAATACAATTTGAAAATAAGTGCAACGAACAACACTATGCGCTTGGCGACAGCCAGCGACTGCTCCAAGTATTTGTCAATTTACTCAGCAACGCCAGAGATGCTAGCCCAGAGAACAGCGCCGTTACGGTTACCAGCGAACTTGTTAATCATCAGGTCCATATCCATGTTACCGATCACGGCAGCGGTATCAAAAAGGAACACCAAGAACAAATTTTCGACCCCTTTTTCACCACCAAAGAAGCGGGCGAAGGTACCGGACTGGGGTTGTCACTGGTTTACAGTATCATTGATGATATGGACGGCAACATCAGCGTCGAAAGCCCTATAAATCAAGGGCTTGGCGGCACTCGTTTTACTTTAAAGTTAAAACATACAACCCATGAGTGACACATAGATTTCTGCAACTACATCTCAGGGGTCGTCACGATTATAGTGCTTTGACTAGCAAAAACTGAGCAGAAGCGTTATGTTACCGCGGTACTCAGCGGTCATTACAGTACGCAATTAATCACCAGGCCTAAAATAGACAAGGGTTATTTCCATGGAAAAAATTCTAATAGTTGAGGACGAAGCCGTAATCCGTAGTGCTCTACGCAAACTATTAGGGCATAACGAATACCAAGTCAGCGAAGCAGGCTCTGTCAACGAGGCAAAAACCAATTACGATCTCAATAGCTTCGACTTAATTATCAGCGACCTGCGCCTACCCGGCGCACCCGGCACCGATCTCATCAAACTTGCTGGCGATGTGCCCGTACTAATCATGACCAGCTACGCTAGCTTAAGATCCGCCGTTGATTCAATGAAAAGCGGCGCTGTCGACTATATCGCCAAACCCTTTGATCACGACGAAATGCTGGATGCTGTAGCCGCCATTATCGCCAACCACTCTCCACAAAAGCTATCGCCAGACCAGCGCACCGCCAATAGCAAAAAAAATCATCCCCATATTGGTGGCATGATCGGCAGCTGCCAACCAATGGCCCAATTATACGAACATATTAATAAAGTCGCGCCCACGAGCACCACCGTGCTCGTTCATGGCGAGACAGGTACCGGCAAGGAACTGGTAGCCAAAGCGATTCATGGTTTAAGCAATCGGACCGAACAGCCCTTTATTAGCGTTAACTGTGCCGCCATTCCTGAAACACTGATTGAATCCGAGCTGTTCGGTTATGAAAAAGGCGCTTTCACCGGCGCCAACGCTAACCGCATGGGCTTAATCGAAGCAGCTGACGGCGGAACTTTATTTCTTGATGAAATTGGCGAACTCCCCTTAGAAGCCCAAGCTCGGCTATTACGATTTATCCAGGAAAACGAAATTCGCCGCATTGGTGCCGTTGACTCACGTAAAGTAGATGTACGCTTGATTTGTGCAACCCACCGCGATCTGAAAACACTGGCGGCAGCCAACCAATTTCGCCCCGACCTCTATTATCGCATCAACGTTGTACAGCTCGTTTTACCACCCTTGCGCGAGCGCGGTAAGGATATACTTGAACTGGCAGAGGCCATACTTGAGCGCCATTGCATTAAACTCGGCAAACCTGTAGCCCACTTCTCCCCCAAAGCTATTCAAGCTATCACCACCTATACTTGGCCAGGTAACATTCGCGAACTAGAAAATGTGATTGAGCGAGCGGTTATTCTTAACGATGGCGAAACTATCGATAATAACATGCTGAATATAGACCTTGAGCTGGTCAATATTACCCAAATTCGCGCCAAGCATACCTCAGCACCTGTTTTTAACACTGCTGCCGACCAATCCATAGATGACGACGAAAAAGATCAAGGTGATGACCTGTCACTGGAGGATTACTTTCAACGCTTCGTACTAGAGCATCAAGACTCAATGAGCGAAACCGAGCTAGCACGCAAACTAGGTGTTAGTCGTAAATGCCTGTGGGAACGCCGCCAACGGCTAGGCATACCGCGGAAAAAAGGCGCCAAATCGGTAAATGCCTAAGCACGCGCTGACTCCCCCCCTTCTCATACCCATGCTTTAAGCTAAATACGGCGCGTACTGCAAAAGATTGCTGGCGTACAGCGCCAGCTTTCGCTGCTAGCCATTTATTTCGGCACCAATCACTCCAGCCTTAATAATCACTCGCGATTAAAAAACAACATCGCTCAAAACCTCGTTACCCATGTTGATAAAATGTAACAAATCGCGGGTTAATTGGTAACAGCGTGCAGGGCAAACGCATTCAGCCCCATCTGAAAAATACTTAACATATTGATTTTATTGTGTTTTTAAAACTGGCACGAGTAATGCTATAGGTTAGGTATAATAAAAATAACCAATATTATAAAAATAATACTTATCATAATAATAAAAACAACTGAGACCTGGATGAGGAAGAGAAATCTTCCCTCATCAATTAATACCGCTTACCTCACCCGCCTGATGCCATATCGAAGCCGCCGCGCTTCAGTCCCACTCTCATAACAAATCTAATATTTTTCCGCGCCCACTCACTTAGCACGTAACTCATTTAACACGCCCCTCTCTTCATAAATAAGCACTGACTATTCACACTGTAGAGGTGTATTTTTTATGTTACTGATTCAATTCTCTCGTAACAAATATCGGGAGCTTATGTAACAACGGCATAAATTCTATTTTTCTATTGAGACTGGGATTATATAAGCCCTTGTTATTATTGAAGTTTATTTTCTGGCACGATCCCTGCTAACTATTAATATATAAGAATAAAAAATAACAAAATAATAACAAAATAATAACAAAATAATAACAAAATAATAACAATAAAAATGAGACCTGGATGGGGGAGAACATATGTTTTCCCTTCATCATTAACTAGCCCAACTTACCTTCCTGCCACACCCTTACCACACTAACTCATCCACTCATTACACCTTATTAAACAACTAAGCCCGCTATTGGTTCACTACTGATTCAATTTATTTCCCTACGGCCACAACGAAAACTCACACTTAAGCCTCACATTATATCTGTGGTACTATCCGTCCCCTGCTATAATTGATCCATTTTAACCATTGCCACACAGCCATTAATCATTATTCCCAGCCGCTGGGCCGAGCTTACATTCACATGTCAAATCCGATCTCCAATGCCATTAAACGAGTCAAAGGAATGCTGGGAAAGGATAAGCCACCTTCCATCATCGACCCACATATCATTCCGCGTGATCACCATAATATCTCCCGTAAACATATTAGTGATGCCGCGCTAAAAGTGATGAGCATATTACAGCAAGCGGGCTATGCAGGGTTTCTGGTTGGTGGAGGCGTGCGCGATTTACTCTTAGGTCAGCGCCCAAAAGATTTTGATGTCGCTACCGACGCAACTCCCGAACAGGTTAACAAGCTGTTTCGCAATGCCCGCATTATTGGCCGACGCTTTAAAATCGTTCATGTACGCTTTGGTCGCGAGGTTATTGAAGTCACCACCTTTCGCGGTAGTCACGATACCCCTGAAGAGAGCAAAAAGGGCAAACGTCCCCTAAATCAACAATCGGCTCGCTCTCAAAATGGCATGCTGCTGCGCGACAATGTCTTTGGTACCGTTGAAGAGGACGCCATCCGCCGCGACCTGACGATTAACGCTCTTTATTATACTACCGCTGATTTTTCGGTTTACGATTACACCAGCGGCTTAAAAGACCTGCACGACAAAGTCATTCGCATCATCGGCGATCCAGAGACCCGTTATCGCGAAGACCCAGTACGCATGCTACGTGCCGTACGTTTTGCCGCCAAACTCGGCTTCAGTATCGAAACGCAGTCAGCCGAGCCGCTGAAGCGCCTGGCACCGTCACTAAAAGACATCCCCGCCGCACGCATGTTTGATGAAGTACTCAAGTTATTCATGGGTGGCCATGGGGTAGCTACCTACGAATTAATGCAAAAGCACAACCTGTTTAGCCCACTATTTCCCCAGACTCAACCCTGCCTCAAAAGCGAGCAGGCGACACGTCTGGTACTACAAGCACTGAAAAATACCGACATTCGTATAAAACAAGGCAAACCAGTAACACCAGCGTTTATTTACGCCGCCTTATTATGGCCCGCCGTTGAACGCAGACAAAAGCAACTGATTAGCGAAGGCTTGCCCGAAGTACCCGCCATGCATCAAGCAGCCAATGAGGTGGCAACCCTTCAGCAACAGGCAACCTCTATACCACGCCGCTTCGGTATGCCCATGAGAGAAATCTGGGATTTGCAACTCCGCCTACCACGACGCGGCGGGCATAAAGCTGAACAAATGATGGAAAACCGCCGCTTCCGCGCCGCCTACGACTTCCTGCTACTCAGAGAGCAGGCTGGCGAAGAAACCGGCAAGCTGGGCGAATGGTGGACTGAATACCAAAATCGCAGCCCCGACCAAAGAGCTGACATGGTTAATGCTTTGAAGGAACAGGCGCCCAAACGCAAGCGCAAACCGCGGCCTAAAAAAACCGCCACTATTGATACCCCCTGAGCCCTGCCAAGCATGAGCCAAACGCTATGATTCGCTGTTTCATTGCCCTGGGCAGTAACCTTGAGCAGCCATTGCAGCAAGTTAATGACGCCCTGACAAAGCTAGCCGCACTGCCTGACTCGCGCCTAATCGCCGCATCCCCTTGGTATCAAAGCAGAGCTGTCGGCCCCGGCCAACAGCCCGACTACATCAATGGCGTAGCAGAACTCCACACCCTGCAACCGCCGCTGGAACTACTAAGCCTACTGCAAGCCATCGAAAACCAACATCAGCGTAAACGGCTGCAGCACTGGGGACCACGCACCCTCGACCTGGACCTATTACTCTATGGCGAAGAAACTATTAACCACCCCAGACTGACGGTGCCACACCCGCGGATGCTGGAGCGAAATTTCGTACTTTACCCACTGAACGACTTAGCACCAGATATTCACTTTGCCACCGGGCAATCACTAAAGCAGCTGTTAAACCACTGCCCTATGGACGGCTTACGTTTGGTTGATGCACCAACATCACCTACAATAGCCGGCAAAACCACCCCCTGACATTCACCGGAGCCGCCTTTGAATCAGGAAGCCACCTCGCCAGTTATCGACTTCAAAAACCGCACCCCACCACGTTTTATTGCTGTGGAAGGCGCTATTGGCGTAGGTAAAACCACCCTCGCGCGACAACTAGCCGAAACCTTTAATTATCAAACCCTGCTGGAAAATGCCGAACAGAATCCATTTCTTGAGCGCTTTTACCAAAATCAAAAAAACTCCGCGCTGGCAACTCAGCTGTTCTTTTTATTCCAACGCAGCCAGCAAATTCAAGACTTACGCCAAGGTGATATCTTTGAACCGGTACGGGTTGCCGACTTTTTAATCGACAAGGATCGCTTGTTCGCTCAACTCAATCTTGATCAAGATGAATATCAGCTCTACAACAAAGTCTATCAACAGCTAACTATCGATGCCCCCAAACCAGATCTAGTGATCTATTTACAGGCATCTGTAGACGTACTACTCTCCCGCATTCAAACTCGCGGAGTTGACTTTGAGCAACGGATTTCACAACACTATTTGCGATCAATTAACGAGGCTTACAGCGAATTTTTCCTCTATTATGACAGCGCTCCCTTACTGATTATCAACGCCGATGAGCTGGATGTAGTAAACCGTCATCAAGATTACGTCCAGCTGGTCGATTATTTACTCAATATTCGTAGTGGCCGCCACTATTTCAACCCAACGTTTTTGTAAGCCGGGTTAAATAAACACACCCACTACACCGACTATCGTTCAGAGGTTTTATAGATGAGCAAAGTGACCGTCACCACCCTACTGGCCCATAAAGAAGCCGGAGATAAGTTTTCTGTGATCACCACTTACGACGCCACCTTTGCCGGCGTCGTAGAACAGGCAGGTATTGAGGTCATTCTAGTTGGCGACTCTTTAGGCATGGTATTACAGGGGTACGACAGCACCCTGCCAGTAAGCGTTGAAGACGTTGCCTATCACACCGCCTGTGTGAACCGAGGCTGTGCCACACCGCTTATAATCAGTGATCTTCCCTTTGGCAGCTATAACACCATCGAGCAAGCTTTGACTAACGCAACAACCCTGATGCAGTCGGGTGCCAATATGATTAAAGTAGAGGGGGGAGAGTGGCTGCTAGACAGTATCAGCGCCCTAACCCAGCGCGGTATACCTGTATGCGGTCACCTGGGCTTAACCCCACAATCGGTTAACACACTAGGCGGATACAAAGTACAGGGACGCAATGCCAAGCAAGCCGCTCATATCCTTAAAGACGCCCAGCGCATAGAGGCTGCAGGAGCCAGCTTACTAGTGCTGGAGTGCGTCCCAACAGATCTGGCTGCATCGATCAGCCAAACCCTGAACATTCCCGTCATCGGCATTGGCGCTGGCCCCGACACCGACGCCCAAGTACTGGTACTACACGACCTACTAGGCTTATCCCCCCGCAGCCCCAAATTCGTGCGTAACTTTATGCAGGGCAATACCGATATTCAAAGCGCGCTCAAGGACTATAATGAGTCCGTTAAAAATGGCAGCTTTCCAGCAGCAGAGCATAGCTTTAGCTAACGCTCATTTACCTCCTGTTACTTTTGGCACCATGGTTCTTTTGGTAACAAATATGTAATATATTAACTATCAAATGATTGATCCAATGAAACGATTGGGGCATACTTGCCCGCCTCTGAAAAGATGATCAACAAACACACAGCTTGAACACCAGCTAATTGAAGCAAATGGGTCGCGCCATCGGAATTGAAAAACCCCAATGGCGCTCACGGCAACCTGCAACCATGGGTCGCTGACGCCACCAGCACAATGGCGACGACTCAACACAGAGTAGGAAGTTGGCAGCATGAAAACTTTCAGTAAAAGCAAACAATTACGCAGCGCTATCGCCCAACACAAAAGTGCAGGTAAAACTGTCGCATTTGTACCGACCATGGGCAACCTTCACGAAGGTCACATCCAGTTAATACGCAAGGCCAAACAGGTAGCGGATGTGGTCGTGGTCAGCATTTTCGTTAACCCACTGCAATTTGGTGCTGGCGAAGATCTCGATAGCTATCCACGCACACTGGCAGCCGATAAAGAAAAGCTTTTTGCTGCTGGGGTAAACTACTTACTCTACCCCGATGTCGAAGAGATCTACCCCGACGGCGTAGAGAAACAAACACTGGTTATCGTCCCCGATTTATCAGAAACACTATGCGGATCGAACCGTCCCGGCCACTTTGCTGGCGTTGCCACTGTGGTCAACAAACTGTTCCAAATAGTCCACCCCGATATTGCCATTTTTGGTAAAAAAGATTATCAGCAACTCGCGATTATTGAAAAAATGGTCCGCGACCTTTGTATGCCGATTGAAGTACTCGGCGTTGAGACCGCCCGCGATGTGGACGGTCTGGCACTCAGCTCGCGCAACGGCTACCTTACCGAAGCACAGCGCAGCATAGCCCCAGCCCTGCATCAAACCCTGCTAGATTGCCGCGAAGCCATCGCCTGCGGCTTTGATAGCTACCAAGACTTAGAGCAATACTGTACTGACGCGCTTAAAAATGCGGGGTTCGAACCCGATTATTTCTCCGTGCGCGACGCACAGACTTTGCGTGAAGTCACCCATGAGACCGAGCAAATTGTTATTCTGGCCGCTGCCAAACTGGGTAAACCGCGCCTGATCGACAATGTCACTCTGACCCTCAACCCCAGCCAAGACTGGGGCATGCTGGCTACCCATTAAAGCCGGCCACTCCATCAAAAAACCCGGTACCAGCCGGGTTTTTTGATGGGACATAAAAGACTTTTAAAATCCTCTCCGCCCCCTGCACACACCCACTCCGACTGATTTCTGTTATCTTTTGACGACAATAAGTACCGCGCTAGGTTAATATTGACCCTACCCTCATATAACCGCTACCAGCCGTTATTGATTTCCAACGCACTTAGCAGCGAATCTAAAAAGAAACAGGAACTTCAAACATGAGTGATACCAAGATTCATCCCGTCCCACCAGCTTATGCCAGCACCACTCTGCTCAACGAACAACAGTACCGGGCCATGTACCAAGCTTCTATTGAACACCCAGAGCAGTTTTGGGCCGAGCAAGCTGAACAGATGATTAGCTGGGAGAAACCTTGGAGCAAAGTCTACGAGGCTGATTTCATCAAGGGCGAGGCCGCCTGGTTTATCGATGGCAAACTCAATATCACCACCAACTGCATCGATCGCCACCTGCCAGCTCGCGCCGAACAAACAGCTATTATCTGGGAAGGAGACGACCCTGAAGACGCGACTACCATTAGCTACCAAGAACTCCACGACGAAGTGTGCAAACTGGCTAACGTACTTAAAAGTCTTGGCGTAAAAAAGGGCGACCGCGTCTGTATTTACCTACCTATGATTCTCGAAGCTAGCTACGCGATGCTGGCTTGCGCCCGCATCGGCGCCATCCATTCGGTAATTTTTGGCGGCTTCTCCCCTGAAGCCCTGAAAGACCGTATCCTTAACTCTGACAGCCGAGTAATCATTACCGCCGATGAAGGTGTGCGTGGCGGAAAAACTATCCCACTCAAAGCCAATACTGATATTGCGCTAAATGAATGCCCCAATGTTCACTCGGTGCTAACCGTTAAGCGTACTGGCGGTGATGTCAACTGGCATGAAACTCGGGATATCTGGTACCACCTCGCGATGGAAGAAGCCTCAGATCAATGCGAAGCCGAGTTAATGGATAGCGAAGATCCGTTGTTTATACTCTACACATCGGGCTCTACCGGCTCGCCTAAGGGTGTACTACATAGCACCGCAGGTTACCTGCTACAGTCCGCGTTGAGCTTTAAATACACCTTCGATTATCACGACGGCGATGTATTCTGGTGTACGGCCGATGTCGGCTGGATTACCGGCCACTCATACTGCATCTATGGGCCACTGGCCAACGGGGCGACGACACTGCTGTTTGAAGGCGTCCCCACCTATCCTGATGCATCTCGCTGCTGGCAAATATGTGACAAACACCAGGTTAATATTTTCTACACAGCCCCTACCGCAAT
Organism: Spongiibacteraceae bacterium; assembly: GCA_041677245.1. Lineage (GTDB taxonomy): Bacteria > Pseudomonadota > Gammaproteobacteria > Pseudomonadales > Dasaniaceae > Oceanicoccus. The sequence goes on from JBAYQJ010000019.1 coordinate 38,912, forward strand.
TCGCGCACTCATGTCGATGGGAGATGAGTTTGTTCATAGCTCCTCTCGCAGCTCAATAAAACTGTTAGGCACCGTAGGTGAACCCATCAACCCGGAAGCGTGGGAGTGGTATTACCGTGTGGTAGGCGAGTCTAAGCTCCCTATCGTCGATACCTGGTGGCAGACCGAAACCGGCGCACATATGATCACCCCACTCCCCGGCGCCACCGCCCTCAAACCTGGCTCGGCCTCATGGCCATTTTTTGGGGTGCAGCCGGTGCTATTAAATCCCGAGGGTGAAGAAATGGAAGGCGCGGCCGAAGGCAACCTTGCTATCAAAGCATCCTGGCCCAGCCAAATACGCAGCATATATGGCGACCACCAACGAATGGTTGACACCTACTTTAGCGCCTACCCAGGTTATTACTTTACCGGCGACGGTGCCCGCCGTGATGCCGACGGCTATTATTGGATTACCGGCCGCGTTGACGACGTACTCAATGTTTCCGGTCACCGTATGGGCACAGCAGAAATAGAGAGTGCTTTAGTACTGCATAACGCAGTGGCCGAAGCCGCTATTGTCGGCTACCCCCACGACATCAAAGGTCAGGGTATTTACGCCTATGTCACACTGATGCACGGCGAGCTTCCCTCAGAGCAACTAAAAACAGAGCTGGCAGCCCTATGCGCCAAGGAGATAGGCCATATCGCTAAGCCCGATCTAATCCAGTGGGCTCCGGACCTACCCAAAACTCGCTCAGGTAAAATTATGCGACGTATTTTAAGAAAAATAGCCGCCAATGAGCTGGACAGCTTAGGAGACACCTCGACACTAGCGGACCCTGCTGTCGTGGATCAGCTAATAGAAGACCGGCTAAACCGGTAAGTATCAAGGCCTTTGGCAACAAACGAGAGATGCGCCATTTATCCAAATGGTGCATCCACCAAACACGCAACAGCACCAATACAGATACTGATTAAAGCAGCACGGCAATCAGTATATTTATCCGAAACCTGCCACACTATTCTTCCAGCGAAACAAACCTCACCCTACGGTTTATAACCGAGCTTTAAGTAAGCGCCATTCAAGATAGGCGTATTTATAAACGTCCCCTTTTTACACACTAGCGCTCAACAGTAACAAATTTTTAATTAACACCTCAATACAATCCAAACCATCTAAAAACCCAAATAAAAAAATAATTCCATTTAAAATTAAATAGTTAATAGAGATTCCCGCACTAATTCAATGCTCAAAAACCAACCAAACCTAACCTTGGCACGCCTCGCTTTACCTAGTAATTATGGCAACTGATGATACAATGTTACTTTTAATCCTCAAACTTATGGATAGGGAACACATGAATAAGCTCCAGTCATTAACAATTGCCAGCGCACTTTTAGCCTTCTCAATCGGTGCCTCCGCCGCCAAACCAACCGCCATCACATTCGACGCTGATGCAACTGCACCCGATGGCTCTGAATATGCACGCTACCTCGTAAAATGCTCAAATGGCTCAGTACAACCATTAACCGCTTGGGATGGCCGTAAAAAATGGTGCGTCGGCAGCGACTCCACAGATAACTGCCACAAAAAGCAAATCAAAGCAGCCAAAAAAGCCTGCAAAGCTTAACCCGAAATATTCTGCGAGCAATTTCTAGCTACCCCCAATTGCTTATTAATAGTTGCTCAAATGCAGATATAAGCCATACTGAATATCCACTCGGTATGGCTTAATTGTCCATACACCGCAAATTGAAAAATAATGCCACTATTACAAACCTCTGAACCCCACCGAGGCCTGTATGCAAACATTTACCAGCAAACCCTCACTAACAACCCTTAGCCGCAACCTACTAAGGCCTAGCCCAGCAATCACCGAGGCAGAGCAAAACACACAACCAAGTTTTCACCACCTGTTACAAGCCCACCCCAAGACCAAAGCGCAGGGCTCCACCCAGGACACCTCCACCGAATATCCAAGCTCAGTCGCCTATTCCTTTGTCTCGCTGCAAAAGCTCATGCAGAGCACACAAGCAAACCAAACTACAAAACAAGCCAAGCGAAAACACAAAGAACGATAAATTATTAATTAATCTAAACGCTGACAGACAACAAACCAATACCGGGCAAATCAAGAACAACAAAAACTAAGTAATAGCATAACTTTTAGCGCCCCTCCCGCTTGACATCAGCGCACTAACAGGGAATAATCCGGCCTCTTTAATTTTCAACCTCGCAGACCAAACTGGACTTCGAGGACATACCTTTACAGCCCAGGATCTATAAACAATGGCGAATTCACCGCAAGCTAAAAAGCGCGCCCGTCAGGCAGAAAAACGTCGTCAGCACAATTCTAGCCTGCGTTCTACCGTGCGCACCTCTATCAAAAAAGTTATTGCTGCAATCAAGTCCGGTAACTCTGAAGAAGCAACCAAAGCTTACAATGCAGCAGTTCCTGTTATCGACCGCATGGCAGACAAAGGCATTCTTCACAAGAATAAAGCTGCACGCCATAAGAGCCGCTTGAACACACAAGTAAAAGCCCTGGCCGCCTAATCAGTCGCCAGACATAAAAAAACCGGCTACGGCCGGTTTTTTTATGTCTGAAATACGCACAAATCACTCAACAAAACCCTACACCAAAACCAGATTATCACGGTGAATCAACTCCACCTCCCCCTGATAGCCCAGCAGCGACTCGATCAAAGTACTACTTTTTCCAATAATTTTCTCCGCGTCGGCAACAGCATAATTAACCAAACCACGAGCAACTTCATTACCGAATTGGTCAACACAAGAAACTAAATCACCACGACCGAACGCACCCGATACAGCACTAACCCCAACCGGCAGCAAACTCTTCCCCGATTCACGCAGCACCTTCACCGCACCATCATCAAGTTTCAAGCTGCCCTGTAATTTAGTCATACCCGCCAACCACCGCTTGCGCGCCACCAGCGGCTGCTGCCCTGCCAACAACAAAGTCCCCACCAAATCACCCGCAGCAACCCTTAACAGCACATCCTCCATGGCACCACCAACAATAACCGTATCAGCACCTGAACGCGCAGCCAGCTTTGCCGCACCAACTTTAGTCGCCATACCGCCACGCCCCAATGCACCGGAACTACTACCCGCCATCAACGCCAACCTGCTGTCGTCAACAGCAGCCTCAGACACCAACACCGCATCAGCATGGCTACGCGGATCTTTATCATACAAGCCCTGCTGATCAGTAAGAATCACCAACAAATCAGCGTCGACCAAATTAGCTACCAAGGCACCCAAAGTATCATTATCGCCAAAGCGAATCTCATCGGTAACCACCGTATCATTCTCATTAACAACAGGAATCACACCCAACGCCAACAGCGTCGTTATGGCACTCCTGGCATTCAAATAGCGATCACGGGCGGAAATATCATCATGCCCCAGCAATACTTGCGCCGTATGCAAACCATACTGCTGAAATCGAGATTCCCACGCCTGCACCAGCCCCATCTGACCAACCGCCGCCGCCGCCTGCAATTGATGCAAACCGACTGGACGCTCACTCCAACCCAGGCGGCTCATACCCTCAGCTACAGCACCAGAAGAAACCAGCACCACCTCAACACCACGCTGGCGCAACTCAGCCATTTGCGCGGTCCAGCCAGCAATAGCAACAACATCTAAACCTTTGCCATCGGCAGTCAGCAAAGCACTTCCTATTTTAACAACCCAACGCTGCGCTTGTTTGAGACGCTGTCTTGTGGTCATAGCTCGTCCGAAATATCCCAGTTACACTACTAAAATCATCTCGCCGTTAAACCCCGGCGACACACACCTACCGAGACTTAAGGCTCGTAGGAAACCTCAACATCGTAATCATCCTCATCCCAATCGTCGTCATCATCATCCAAGCCGTTTTTCTGTTGCAACCTTACAGCCCTTCTCGCAGCTGCCAACTCTTGCACCCTTAGACGCGACTCTTCCTGCATTCGACTCTGCGTCTCAGCCTCAATTTCCGCCAACTCAGGATCCTCAAGCTCCCGCTCCCGAATTTCTTCAAGATAAGTCATAATATCGGCACAAATTGGCTGCACTCCGATCTTATTAATAGCAGCAACAGAGTACACCGGCCCAGTCCAAGCCAAGTCATCAACCACCTGCTTGCAGCGCTGCTCACGCTCATCTTCTGGCAACAAATCAATCTTATTCAGCACCAACCAGCGGTCACGCCCATACAAAGTAGGACTAAACCGCTCTAGCTCGGCAAGAATCGACTTAACCGCCTCAGCAGGATCACTACCATCAAAGGGAGCCATATCAACAATATGTAGCAATAACCGAGTACGGGTTAAATGCTTTAAAAACCGCACACCCAACCCTGCACCTTCTGCCGCACCTTCGATCAATCCAGGAATATCGGCTATCACAAAACTACGGTGTGCCTGCACCTTAACCACACCCAGGTTGGGCACCAAGGTAGTAAACGGATAACCCGCCACCTTGGGCTTGGCCGAAGACACAGAACGAATAAAAGTCGACTTACCCGCATTGGGCAAACCCAGTAGACCCACGTCCGCCAATACCTTTAACTCCAGGCGGAGATTACGAAACTCACCATCCGACCCCGGTGATGTCTGTCTTGGCGCGCGATTAGTACTCGATTTAAAACGGCTATTACCCAAACCATGAAAGCCGCCCTGAGCAACTTTTAAACGCTGACCCGCCTCAGTCAAATCACCCAAAACCTCCTGGGTATCATCATCAATAATCGTAGTACCCACCGGAACCTTAAGAGTCAAATCATCACCACCTCGCCCGGTACAATCTCTGCCAGAGCCGGATTTACCGGACTGCGCATCATAAAAGCGCTGAAAACGGTAATCCACCATAGTATTAATCGCGTAATCAGCCTCCAGCCAAACACTGCCACCATCACCGCCATCACCGCCATCCGGCCCACCTTTGGCAATGTACTTCTCACGCCTAAAACTGAGACAGCCATTACCACCACGGCCAGCCTGAACCTTAATAGTGGCCTCATCGACAAATTTCATCTCATTTCTCCGCGCTTAATAGCTGGTGGTTAGATAATAGTTGATTCTTTGGCATTGCGTGACCACAAACCGAGCAGAACCTGACTCAAACTACGATGACACAAATACCGCTATGCAAACAAAAAAGCCCCGTCATTAGACGAGGCTTTTTAGCAATCCAACTCGTACTTAAGCAGAAATAATGCTCACATACTTGCGGCCTTTGGGCCCCTTAACTTCAAACTTTACCACACCATCAGCTTTTGCAAACAAAGTATGGTCAACACCCAAGCCAACATTGGTACCGGCATGAAAAGCCGTTCCACGCTGACGTACTAAAATATTACCTGCTAATACTTCCTGGCCACCAAAACGCTTAACACCTAAACGCTTACTATTGGAATCGCGACCATTACGAGTACTACCACCAGCTTTCTTATGAGCCATTACTACACTCCTTCAATTCTCGTTGAGGCTTAGCTTAGCCTGTGATACCAGTGATCTTAACTTCAGTGTACCACTGACGATGACCAGCTTGCTTCATAGAATGTTTACGACGACGGAACTTCATAATCTTAACTTTCTTATGACGCCCTTGATCGATAACTTCAGCCGTTACCTTACCGCCCTCAACATAAGGAGCACCAATACTGACGCCCTCACCTTCACCAACCATCAGCACTTTATCGAATTCGATAGTCTCGCCAACAGCTAGCTCAATTTTTTCCAACTTAAGGGTTTCACCCTCAACAACACGGTGCTGCTTACCACCGCTTTCAATGACAGCGTACATAGTTTAACTCCACTAATTGGCCTGCTTGCAAAATGGTCTATATCAGCCAGCTGCATCTTTAACACTCAAAAATTACAACCGGGACAAGTCCAGGCACCAAACCACCACTACATAGATGGCTAAAAGGCTACGTGACTACAAGGCTGCTTAATGCAAGAGCTCAGCATTTACAGCAACCACATCAGAACGCTTTTAGGTTCGGATTTCGGGAGGCGCATTCTACGGCAACCGAGCGGCAAGAACAAGCCCCCCTTGAACACTTAATAACCGTTATTTAGACAAGCGTTTCGCGCCGCTTGACAGGCTCTTTGACGCCCCCTAGCATGCTTCTCACTTTTCTCACCCAATAATGATCAACCCCTACAATAGGCACTTATCGAGTCATGCAACAAGCTCGCGAACTAATCGCCAAAGAATTTGACGCCGTCAACCAGCTGATCATTGAAAATCTTCATTCGAATGTCCCCTTAGTTGGCAATATCGGCCACTATATCGTCGAAGCCGGCGGTAAACGCATGCGGCCCATGCTGACCCTATTAAGTGGCGGCGCCTGCGGCAACCTCAATCCAAATCACATCACCCTGGCCACCGCCATTGAGTTCATTCATACCGCAACCCTATTGCATGACGACGTTGTAGATTTATCCACGCTACGCAGAGGCAGACCAACCGCCAATGCCGAGTGGGGCAATGCCCCCAGCGTACTGGTAGGCGACTTCCTTTACTCTCGCGCCTTTCAACTACTCGTCACACTCGGCAACAGCGAAGTCATGGCCCTAATAGCCGGCACCACCAACACCGTTGCCGAAGGCGAAGTACTGCAGCTAACCAAAGCCGGCGACCCAAGCACCAGCGAAGAGGAATACTTCCAGGTTATTGAAAACAAAACCGCGGTGTTATTTGCCGCCGCTAGCGCCGGCGGCGCCATGCTTGCAGGCGTCGACAAAGAGCAAGTGTCGCAATACTACCAATACGGCCTCAACCTGGGTCTGGCGTTTCAATTAGTCGACGACGCACTCGACTACACCGGCAACGCCGAAGATATGGGCAAAAATGTGGGCGATGATTTAGCCGAAGGCAAACCAACCCTCCCACTCATTTTTACTATGAGCAATGGCAGCGATGAGCAAAAAGCAAAAACACGCGACGCCATCAGCCACAAATCCACCGAAAACATCGATCAAATTATTGATGCCGTCACTCAATCCGGCGCCCTCGATTACACCCTGGACCAAGCCAAAAAGAAAGGAATTCTCGCCCAGCAAGCGCTCAAGGAAATAGGTGAAAACCCTTATAAAATAGCGCTTTACCGCATCATCGAACTCTCGATTGAGCGTAATTGTTAGATCAAATTGGTACTAATTTGACCCCAGTGCGCGAACCCCATCACAGTGTTCGTAACAATCCTCGTTAGCGCTTGAATGACCTTTAAAACTGCACCTACAATTCATATCAATCAGGTAGCCGGTCATTATTTTCTTCGCTAACAGGATCCTCCAAATGCACAGCATTAGATACTCATTAGCCTTAACCCTACTAAGCATTTTATTAACTGCCTGCGGTGGCGGTGGTGGCGGCGGCAGCGAGAACGATTCTGACAGCAACCCCACATCCAGTAACTCAACCGATCTGGGCGAATCAATTAATCCGACCGAGCCAACCGACTCGAATAACACTGTCGACCCGATCGAACCAACCACACCCAATGATCCAGTCGAGCCGGTCGAGCCAATCGTCCCCATCATCACTATCGAGCCGGTCGAACCAACTACCCCAAACAACATTACCGACCCGATTGAACCAACCACTCCAGATAGCACTATCGACCCAATCGAACCAACGGTAGAACCAACAGAGCCAGACAGCTCGACCGACCCAATCGAACCCGCCGATACAACCAAGCAGGTTTATGGCTCCGCCGTTAAAGGCCCCGTCACATCAGCCATCGTTAATGCCTATACTCTGGACTTTACCAAGGCCGACCTTAAAGGCACGCTAATCGCCACCGGGCACACCAATGCCAACGCCCAAATCACTGACCTGCGTATCGATGAAAATGCCAGCACACTATTTATCCTTGAATTTACTGGCGGCCTAGACATCACCACTAATCACACACCCCTAATACCTACCCTGCGCACCATAATCACCAAACAACAACTTATAGCCGGCACCCCCATCTTTGCCACACCACTGACAACTTTTACACTTGAATTAGCAGCCGAGCTAGCGGCCAAGCAAGCCAGCGCTAATGACAAAGATTTCTTGGAAGCACTGGCCGACGCAACCATTATTACCAAAAACAGCTTCGGCATGGGCGAATACGAGGGTCTATTGACTAACACCAACCTATTCACCACCTCACCCATTTTGTCAGCAGGCACAGACCAAAAAGAAAGCACTAAACACCGCTTCGCAATAGAAGCCTTTTCCGCCTTAACGCTGGAGGTTTTCTCTGAAGTGAACGCCGCCAGCAGCACAGCAACCACCAACGAAATACTCTCCGCCCTAGCCATGGACATTGCCGATGGCGATATTGACGGCCTCAAGGATGGCGACGCTATCATTGACACCTTTAAAAGCCTCGGCAGCAGCACCACAGCAATTAGCGCGAACTTACTCGGCACCCTTACCCAAGACCCAAACAACTTAAATATTCCCGGCACCAACACACCAATTAGCCACATGGTTAGCACCGTACTGCCCACTGAGCTTGAGACGCTGGGACTAAACATCAATATTTCCAACAACATCACCCCAACCCTGCTGCCAGCGATGCCAGGGACCGACACTGATGGCGACCGCATCGTCGACGCCCTTGATCCAGACAACTCGACCGATCCGATCAACCCAGCAGACCCTAACAGCCCGATTGACCCAACCGATACCGTCGACCCGATCGATACCGTCGACCCAATCGACCCAATCGATACAACCAAGCAGGTTAACGGCTCCGCTGTTAAAGGCCCCGTTACATCAGCCACCGTTAAGGCCTATATTCTGGACTTCACCAAACCCGACCTTAAAGGCGCATTAGTAGCCACCGGGAGCACCAACGCCAACGCTCAAATCACTGACCTGCGCATCGACGAGAATGCCAGCACACTCTTCATCCTTGAATTTACCGATGGCTTAGATATCACCACCAATCGCACCCCCTTAATACCCACTCTGCGCACCATGATTACCCAGCAGCAACTTATTGCCGGCACTCCCGTTTTCGCCACACCACTGACAACCTTTGCACTGGAATTAGCCACAAAACTGCCTGCCAGCCACAGCAACGAAGACTTCTTAGCAGCAGTAACTGACGCAACAGTTATCACCAAAAACAGCTTTGGTATGGGCGAGTACGCAGGGCTATTGACCAACACCAACCTATTCACCACCTCACCCATTTTATCAACCACCACCAACCAGGCCGAAAGCAACAACTATCGAGTAGCCATTGAAACCTTTGCAGCACTCGCTCTGGAGATACACACCACCGTCATCGACAGCGGCATTACAGCAACCGCCAACCAAGTTCTTGCCGCTCTGGCAACCGACATTGCCGACGGAACAATAAACGCCCTTGATAGCAACAACACAACGATTAGTATTTTTAGCAAGCTCAGCACCAACCTCCCAACCCGCGGAACAATTCTCTTGGATATCCTTACCCAAGACCCGAACAACCTAAACATTCCCGGCACCAACACACCAATCACCAAGCTAATCAGCGATGTACTACCCCAAGAACTACAGCAGCTGGATCTAAATATAAGTATTTCCAGCCATACCATCCCCGATCTATTACCAGCCGTCCCTGGAGATGACATAGATGGCGACCGCATTGTCGATGCCGCCGACAGCCACCCAGAAGACCCCAACAACCTAACCCGCGGCCTCAGCATCAGCTGGACAGCCCCTGAAACCAGAGAAAACGGCGATCCATTAAGCAGCGACGAAATCGGTGGCTACGAGATTTACTATTACAGCAGCGAGGCCACACTGGCCGATGCTAACTCAATCCACGTTACCGGCAACAACACCAACTACAACATTGAACCCGGCACCCTCAGCCCCGGCACCTATATGTTTGCTATCGCCACCTTTGATAAAGACAACTTATTCAGCGACACCACCCCACCCGTAGAAGTTGTTATCAACTAATAACTCAAAAAGGGGGCCACCACGGCCCCCAAACTGCTAAACCACCCCGCCAAATGACGCTTGCATGTCGAATTAATTTACAGATAATAGATCTTGTCTATAATTCAGTAGCCGCAGCAACCAATACCATTAACACCCTCCGCAGCAAAGAGCACGGCAAAAATCTATTTTTTTATTATTTAACAATAGGTTAGAATCAGCGCCGTATTTTTCAGACAATACCAAGCGGCAAACGACATTACAGGGCATGAATCTTGCATTACATACAGAAAGCCATAGGCTAAAGTAATCATTATCGTTTATTCTACAAATATCCGACCAACTCGGCACATTCAAACAATATGAAAAAAGACACTGATCATATTCACGCAGTCCCCAAAGAGTCCCCACCAGGCCCGCTCCCCGTACTCTTACGCCAGGTAAAAGATGACTCTCTCGCCACTATTATGGGGCACCTCGAAAACCTGTTTGGTTCCTGTGATGATTTGTTTTTTGACCTGTCTAGCCGCGCAGTCAGCAACAGCGAACAAAACCTGTATTTTGAATCCATGCGAGAAGTTCGACTAAGAAAAAACGGCGTTACCAGCGGCTTTAAAAGACTGTTTGAATCAGGCTTCAACCAGCTCGCCAACAACACTACGCGCATTCCCAATCCTCAAGTGGCCAAAATCCAGCACAACACGTTAAGCCTGGTTCAAAATGATGCGCTTGAGCAAGATGTTGCTATTTCAAGCATGGCAAACAAGGCAAGAACCAACTGCCAAGAAAGCCTCTACCACCTCAATGCTCGACTTGATTTTCTTTCACCCAGCATCACCGTCACCAAACAAAATAATCCCATGGATCCTCAGCAAATCTGCAACTACTTTGCCGAAGCCTGCAACATTCTTGATATCAACATCAAGGCACGGATTATTCTTTTTAAGCAATTTGACCGCCTGATTGTCAATAAATTGGCAATCATTTACTCAGCTGCCAACAATACGCTGATTGAAGCCGGTGTTTTACCACAAGTCCAATTTCGAGGTAAAACCAACCCGAGCCCAAGCGCCCCTCAAACAGAGAATAACAGCCTGCGATCAGCCGGGCAGATGCAGCAAGCCATCGAAATGGAATTTGCCGAGTTAAGCGTCCTGCTCGCCAACATTCGTCAGCAAAGCCCAGAAAACCTGGCCGGACTGGCGCCAAACTATACCCAATATTCTGCCAACCCAGGGCCTGCACTAGCTGGCCACGAGTTATTACAGCTATTGAGCAGCATTCAGCAAAACAGCACCCCATCCTTCGATGAAGAGCTACAACTGGGCAACAGCCTGAGACAAATAATAAGCAGCCTACTGTCAAACCACGGTAAAGAGCCCGAAAGAGCACTAAACCAACCTGAAGATGACACTATCAACCTTGTTGCCATGTTTTTTGATTTTGTGCTGGACGACAAGAACTTACCCGTTCCAGTTCAAGCACTAATCAGCCGCTTGCAAATTCCAGTTTTAAGAATCGCATTAAAAGATAAAACATTTTTCAGCAATAGCTCACACCCAGCGAGAACACTCATCAACACCATCGCCGAGGCCAGTATCGGCTGGGACGACACAACGCAACCTCAAAAAGACCACCTATACGCCCTGATTACCAAAATCACCCAGGACATCAATGAGCAATACATCGATAGCAACGTCACCTTTACTTTAAAATTAGACGAGCTGCATGAATTCATCATGCAAACCAAGCACAAATCCAACTTAATAGAAAAACGCACAGGTCAAGCAGCAGAGGGTCAAGCAAAAACCAAGCTGGCCAAAACTGCCGCACAAAACACCATGTACGCAAAACTTGAAGCCGTATCTCTGCCCGAGACTATCAGCCAGTTCTTAACTGAACACTGGTTAAATCTCCTATTGATGACACACCTTAAACACGGAGAAGATAGCCCAGAGTGGGTAGATGCCACTCAGCTGATTGATGATCTCGCCTGGGCCAGCCAACAGCATAAAGACCCTAAATCTCAAGCACGCTACACAAAAATCAAACCCAACCTGCTTAGCCGCATTGCGACCGGCATGAATCAAATAGCCAACAGCCCCGAAGCGGCAAACAGCGTCATCACCCAAATCGATAAAGATCTAGACCTACTGCAAACCAACGGTGACAACGCCGTATTATTCCGCCCCCTCAGTGTCGAGCAAGCCAAAGAACTGGGGCACACCCCCGGTGGCGGTAGCAAAAGCTGGAAGAATATGACTGGCGTTGAACGGCAACAGGCCCGCTATAAACAGCTTACTTACGATTATATCCGCAAGGTTGAGCAGCTGCCCTTACACACCTGGGTGTCATATACCAACCCCTCTAGCGGCGAAACCATCCGCTGTAAATTAGCCTCCAAGATTGAATCTTCAGATACCTATATTTTTGTCAATCGCTACGGCTTCAAAGCGCTAGAAAGGTCGCGCAAAGATTTCGCCTGTGACATGCAAGCCAACCGCGTTACCGTGTTAGATAGCGGACAATTATTCGATCGAGCCATGGGCAGCATACTTGGCCGGCTCAACAAAACCATCAAGCCCCAGGCAGCCCACTAAGCCCAGAAGCTTTATATACAAAACCAAACAACTCCGGCGAAAAGTACTCAAACAACCACCACCGGAGTTGTTTTTATAATGAAAAGTATTTGCCAGGGAAAAACATTGCTCAAACAATAATGCCGCATCGGCTATAATAAATAATATTCTAATAACCAAATTTGCATACACAGTCACTCATCTCTCATCTCATTAACATCAGCTGAAATAATTATGGAAGAAAATTTTATCGCCTATATCAGTTACATGGGCGGCGGCATCATCTTCGCACTACTCATACTCGTGCTAGCCTACTTGTGGAAAATTAAACTCACCCACTTTTCACTTATTATTGCCGCCACTGCTTCTTTACTATGGCACATAGCTATTGCAGCCAACTACCACGGCATCAGCTTAAGCCGCCCTAATTTACTGATCCTCGAAACACTCAGATACGGCGCTTGGATAACCGCATTATTGATGTCGCTAGAGTTCAGCACTCAGCAAAAGCTGCACAAAAAATTTAGAGCACTCCTGCACTGCATCTGGATAACAAGCCTTTTAGCCTTGGTGTTATTGACGGCGCTGCAACACCCCATTATTCAAAACAGCAACCTATTAATCTGGAATAGCTTAATCTTATCCATTGTAGGACTGGTGGCAGTAGAGCAGCTATATCGAAATACCCATCAACAGCGACTAATGAAGCTATTGAGTATTTGTATCGGCGCCCTATTTGCTTACGACTTGTACTTGTTTTCTTACAGCCTTATTTTCAACCAAATACACCTGGAACTCTGGCAATCCAGAGGCGCAATAAACGGCCTATCAGCCCTACTGCTTGGGGTTGGCGCCATCACCCTCGCCAGCCAGCAGGCTAGCAAAACAGCCCTATCTGTATCTCGCCCAGTAGTTTTTTATACCACCAGCATTTCCGCTGCGGGTATATTTTTAGCGTTAATATCCTTCGGTGGCTACTACGTGCAAATTTACGGTGGCCGCTGGGGCAATGTGGTACAAGTTGTTGGTTTATTCACCGCCGCCATATTAATCAGCTTTTTGTTTCTCTCTCAAAGCTCTCGCTCAACACTCAATGTCTGGATCAACAAACACTTCTTCCGGCACAAGTACGATTACCGTGTTGAGTGGCTACGCTTAATTGCCGCACTTACCCAGCCATTGCAAGAAGATGACTTTCATCAGCGCGCGATCAAAGTTGTCGCCTCTATATTTAAAAGTGAGGGCGGCTACCTCTGGCTCGGAACTAACGGTCACTTTAGACCGGCACACTGCTATAACATGCCCGCAATCAGCGCCACAGAAGATATTAACTCGCCCTTTTGCCGCATTATGACCAATCAGGAATGGGTATTTTCGCCCTTCACCACCAGCAAAGAAGGCGAGTACAATGTTAATGACCATCTACCTTCATGGGCCCACGACATCCCCAACCTCTGGCTAGTACTGCCCCTGTTAGCAGAGGAGCGGTTGCTAGGCTTTATCGTCCTAACCCAACCTCGCCATGATGCCGCCCTAACCTGGGAGGATCTAGACCTATTAAAAACGGTCGGGCGGCAGGTCGCCAGCTACCTGGATAGACACGAAGCTGCCGAACAACTGGCAGAATCAAAACAGTTTGAAGCGTTTAATAAACTCACCGCATTCATCATGCATGACTTAAAAAACCTCATCGCCCAACAGGCTTTAGTGGTCGAAAACGCTGCCAAACACAAAGACAATCCCGCTTTTATTGAAGATGCTATTAGGACTATCGATAATTCAGTCGGGCGCATGAGTAATTTATTACGCAAACTCCAGCAGCAAGAAATCAACGAAGTGCGCAGCCTTGAGCTCCATAAGGTATTGATGGACGCGGTTAAAAAATGTCAAGAAAGCAAACCCACTCCTTCGCTACGTCTTGAGGCTACCAACCTGCGCGTAGACTCAGATCAGGACCACCTCGTCATGGTGCTCGCCAATATTATCAAAAATGCTCAAGAAGCTACTGATAACAAAGGATTTGTGGATGTGACTTTACGCCAACAGGATAAAAATGCCATTATCACCATTGAAGATAACGGCTCAGGCATGGATGAAGATTTCGTCCTACACCGTCTGTACAAGCCCTTTGATACAACTAAATCAGGAAAAGGCATGGGCATTGGGGTTTACCAAACACGCGAACTCCTACTTAGCCTAGGCGGGCAAATGGAGGTAGCCAGCACCCCAAACGAGGGGACTACCTTTACTTTAACTATTCCCGTCAGCGTCGTGTAAAGTGGTACCCATAAAAAGATACCGCTTAGCGAACTCTATCGACAATGAAGACTCATGCAGAGCAACTCAAAAACGACATGAATAAAAGTGAAACCGTAAAAACATTATTAATCGTTGAAGACGATATAGGCCTTCAAAGCCAGCTACGCTGGCACTTTGACGAATACAATGTGGTCATCGCACAAGACCGTGAAAGCGCTATAGCCGCCGTACGCTTACACGAACCTTCAGTGATTTTGCACGATTTAGGCTTACCCCCCGACGACGAAGGGGTCGAAGAAGGCTTTAAATCGGTACAGGAGATCAGCCGCATCTCGCCCTCCTCCAAGATTATTGTCGTCACCGGCAACCATGACTATGAAAACGCTGTCCGCGCAGTTGCCATGGGTGCTTATGACTTCTATCAAAAACCTATTAATACAGAAACCCTGGATTTAATCGTACAGCGTGCTTATCACATGTATACGCTGGAACAAGAAAATCGTCAGCTGCAAAGCCAACAAGAGTCACCACTGGACGGCGTTATTGCCGCCTCAGCAGAGATGCTGCGCATCTGCAATACCGTCGAAAAAATAGCGCCAACTAACGTTACCTGCACCTTGCTGGGCGAAAGCGGCACCGGCAAAGAAGTGTTCGCTAAAGCCATTCACAACATCAGCCCGCGCAAAGATCATCGCTTCATTGCCATTAACTGCGCCGCAGTGCCTGAAAATTTAATGGAAAGCGAGCTATTTGGCTACGAAAAAGGTGCATTCACCGGCGCTAGCAAACAAACCCCCGGCAAAGTTGAAGTCGCTCAAGGCGGCACCCTGTTCCTCGATGAAATCGGCGATATGCCACTAGCACTACAAGCTAAACTATTACGCTTCCTACAAGAGCGCGTCATTGAGCGCGTTGGTGGGCGTGTTGAGATCCCTGTCGATGTACGCGTAGTCTGCGCCACCAATAAAAATCTTGAAGCCATGATTGCTGAAGGTAGCTTTCGCGAAGACCTTTACTACCGCATCTGCGAAATCACCATCAATATCCCGCCGCTGCGGGAGCGTGAAGGCGATAAAACCTTATTAGCGCGCCACTTCCTCGATAAAATGGCCGCCAGCCTCAACAGTAAAGTAACCGGCTTTAGCCCAGAGGCCAAGCAAGCCATTGAAGCCTACCAATGGCCCGGCAATATTCGAGAAATGGAAAACAAAATCAAGCGTGCCATCATCATGTGCGAGGGCAAAAACATCAGCCCTGAAGACTTAGCTATCAGCAGCGCCGATGATTTTTCAATCAATCTTCGCCAGGTACGCCATGACGCCGAAAAAAGCGCAATAAAACGAGCTCTTTCTGTTTCTGAAAATAACTTTTCAGCCGCGGCAAAATTATTAGGCATCACCCGCCCAACACTCTACGATTTAGCAAAAAAATATAGCATTCAATAATGATTGAACAAGGATTGACACTATGAAAAGCATCACTCTGAAGTTAGGGCTAGCAGCGTTTATTCTGCTATCACTTGGTCTAATGCAAGGCTGTAGCAATCAGACAGAAAACAATGAAGCTGCCATTGCCTTACATTTAAAGCGCAGTAACGCCTATATGAAGCAAGGCCAATACAAAGCCGCCATCATAGAGGCCAAAAATGCCCTGCAAAAACAAAATGACAACATAGAAGCCCGAATACTGCTGGCACAAATCAACCTTGACCTTGGCAGCGCCAAAAATGCTGCTGACCTGCTCAAAGATTTCGTTTCAGCCACAAACCCCGATGCGGTTTTACTCTTAGCCGAAGCTTATATCAACCAAGGCAAAGCCAATAGTGCCGCAAAAACGCTAGGTTTAATCGACTCGACGACACTTAACTCAAACCAGCAGGCTCAGACCTTACTGATTAAAACCAAGGTAGCCATCCAGAGTCAGGATATCGAACTCGCAAAGCGCCACCTTAGCCAATTGCGCAACCTGCAAGGCATTAACACCGAGCTAAGCCAGGAAGTGGCTCTCACCGATATTCGACTTAACTTTTCACTCCAGCAAACCGCTGAAGCCGAGCAAGCACTCAACCAATTGCTAGAACAATACCCCACTCATACTGACGCGCTAATTCTCAAAGCTCGCGTCGCCTATGCCCAAAACAAACTAGAAGAAGCCGAAAACTTATTAACCGAGGCTTTAGGCACACTAAGCAACACCGATATCATTAACAACACCCGTATTCAGGTACTACGCAACTTAGCCCACGTCTTAACTCGACAAGGCCGCTCAGTAGAGGCGCTAACCTACACCAAAATCATTGCCGAAGCGCGACCCGGCGTAGAAAACAGCCAAGCTCAAATTGAACAAGCCCTGGAGAGCTATAAACAAGGCAACGTCGAAGAGGCAGAGCAACAGTTACAGGCACTTTACGACCAAAATGCCAACAACTATATTGGCACACTACTGGGCGCGATGAAGCTGCAGCAAGGCGAGTACGATGACGCCTACAGTTATCTCAGCGAAAACATAGATCCAGAGACAGCCAGCGCCAGCAACCTAAACATGCTCACCGAAGCACAGCTGCGACAAAACAAACCTGCTGAAGTGCTCGCATCTATTGAAACCAACGTGCGCAACAACCCCAACAATGCGCAACATCAAACGATTTACGGCCTGGCATCATTAGCCGAAGGCAAAGAAGAGCAAGGCATAGCAGCCATTAATAAAGCCATTAATATCGACCCTAGCAGAAGCCGTCTACACCTACTGTTAGCTAAATACTACAACCAAAAAGGCCTGCCAGAAAAAGCCACACAACAACTACAGGACGCCATTAAAAGCTCGCCTGATGACCTCACCCTTAAAGGCACACTGATAAACCAGCTATTTGCCACTCAACAACCCAAACAAGCCGTGGCTACAGCCAAAGGTTTTGCCAACAACAGTGAATCTCTCGATAACCAGCTTCTTTACGCCGCAACACTTTTGCAAGTACAAGAAATTGCCGCAGCAAAATCGATTTTTACTAAAGCGCTCAAGCAACAGCCCGATAATGCCATGGCACTGAAAGGCATGCTTAAAACACAATTGGCTGATAAAAAGTTAGATGAAGCCAACACCCTGGCCGACAAGCTAATAAAAGTAACCCCCAATGACGTTTACCCATACCGAGTAAAATACGGCATCGCCGCTACCAAAGAGAAAAGAGACGCACTAACAGTGGAGCTGGATAAAAAACTGGCCAACTCCCCCGACCTATGGGCGCCCGCCTCAGCGATAGCCCTAAATCACATGTACAACCAGGACTTTGCTCTCGCAGGAAACAAAGCTAAATTAATCAGTGAGCGCGCAGCAAATAACCCCAGCACCAAGCAGATTGCCATTAATATCTGGTTGGCCTTGGCCCAGCAATACAACCAGCGAGGAAAAACCCAGGAAGCCCGCCTTGCGATCATGGAGGCGCTAGCCCTGGCACCCAATAACCAGCTGATTACTGCCGAGCTAATCAACCTCGAGATCCGTAGTAACAACCTGCGTGAAGCTGATAAATTACTAACCGGCCTGGCTCAAAGCGAACACCCTAACGAAATCATCATCACTCAACTACAGGGTGACTTGGCCACGGCCAACAAACAATACCAGGAGGCCGCCGAGCACTACAAAAAAGCCTGGGCAGCACAGACCAAAGATAGTATTGCCGTCAAACTACTTAGCACCCACCAGCGGCTAGGTAATACCGCAGCGGCCAGCTCCTTCTTAAAAGAGTGGGTAAGCAAGCTGCCCGATAGCAGCCAAGCCCATACCGCAAATGGCAATCATCAAATGCAAAACAAGCAAACAGCCGCCGCCATTGAGTCCTATAGCCAAGCTGTTAGCTTAAACCCAAACAACGCACTAGCGCTGAACAACCTGGCTTGGCTGCAATACGAAAAGGGCGATAATAACAACGCTATTAAACACGCACAAAAAGCCTATGAAGTAGCAGGTAAGAACGCCGCCATAGCTGATACCTATGGCTGGATCCTCAGCCAAACAGGCCAAGCAGCCAAAGCGCTCCCCATCCTTGAAGAGGCCGCTAGCCAAGCCCCCGAGAACCAAGAGATCATCGAGCACCTACAGGCTACCAAGGCCAAGCTTAAAAAATAACATCCACAACTAGCGGCTCAAGATCCACCCTACGCAAACCAATGCGGCAGGGTGGATCCAGTCTCTTACCCCGCAAAAGTAGCAACTGTCGAAAAACTTAACGCTCGGCTTCTATCACATATAAGCCTGTATACAGTGACTCCCTCCACAAATTCACTCACAACCTTGAACTAACGCACCAAAACACCTCTATCAGCCTCATCACACACATAAATTAAAGGTGCTTCTCGGAAAACACGCATAGCTCCTGTCGGGAAGATTTACACCCATCCACTTTGGCACCCAAAGAAAAATCCCATCTCATTGATTATAAATACTTTTTATAAACTGGCACGAGGGTTGCTATATGTATAGCGATTGCAAATGGCAGCAACCTGCCAATACCAACAACAAAAGATGTAATACGGGTACCGCCAAACCAGCCGCGAGACTGGGACGGAAAACCAAGGGTCTCATGATTAGACAGCCTGGCCACACACCCACCCTAACTCGACAAGGAGAACGACATGGAATTTAAAAAGACCCTTCTGACAGCGGCTTTATTAGCTACCTCTGCTATTGCAAATGCTACCGTAGTACTGCCTGGCTCAGAAACCAGCTTACAAGAAATTGTAAACGGCCTTACCGTTGGCGGCGTTTCCAGCATTGACGTAAACGCAAACCAAGCTAACCCTGATCAAGTTTGGTCCAGCACAGATTCGGGTATTTCTCCCGTTCGCTTTGTTGCAGAAATTGCTGGTAATGCCAGTGTAAATACCTTCGGTATTTATGACATTTACAGCAATGCCACTGTTGAACTGTTTAACGGCAGCGATACCACTGGCGATAAAATCGTCTTCGAAATTCTGACAGACGGGACTGTTGAGCTAAACCTAGTAGACACAGGCATTGACTTCACCAGCTCTTTGTTTGGATTTTATTTAGGCACACCTAACGGTACATTCTACTCACAAGAGTCCAAAAATGGTGATGCTGACCAAATGGTTGCCTTCCAAGGTGGTCACGGTGATTACATCAACCTTCCTGGTGCTGCAGGCAACAAAGCATGGACTCAAGGCGGCTGGTTACTTGCCTTCGAAGACACTGCCTATGACTCTAGCGACAAAGACTTCAATGATTTTGTAGCGTTCATTGAATCTGCTTCTCCAGTATCAGAACCAGGCTCACTGGCTCTATTAGGCCTTGGCCTTGCTGGTCTTGGTTTTGCACGTCGTAAGCAAAACAAAGCCTAATCTACGGATTAGCGAGTAATAAAAAAGCCTGTGAGTAACATCACAGGCTTTTTTTTGCTTAAAATTTAACAACTATTAGACTTAAAGCTATTGAGCCCCTTAGGCGCCTCTGCTTTTAAGCCGCCCCATTAACCACTGCCTTTCCCGGGCAAAAGAAAACCGCAAACTCAAACGAGCAATGTCTTTTATATAATCCAGGCACAGCTTAACAACACTATGACTCGGCACCTTGGCAAAATCCCTTTCCTGAAATAACACCGGCGAGCGCAAAGGCGTCTGAAACTTTTGTTTTACACCATCATTTTGCATCATCAACACTAACAGTCGCGTGTATTGAGCCTCTGGTGATTGTTGTAAGCGCTGCTCTATATAGTGATAAAAGGCTTCTGCACGATCAAGATAGGCTCGGTTCTCCTGCGCAGAAAAGTAATACATGTAACAGAATAAATTCGCCTTACGTAGCTCCTGTGCACACCAAGTATCATTGGGGAACTCTAACAATTCCGGCTTATCCAGATAAAAACCTTCATTGGCCAGCATCCACTGCCCGTAGTGCATCAGGCTATGGCGGGCATACCAGTAATCATCATCGATCTGATTAAGCGTCTCCTTTAAAAATAAGAACCGACCCACAGCCTGTAAAAATACCGTGTAAAACCAGGCGTTTTCAATATCGTGCAAATCACGCAGCTCAATATCCTCTTCAGGGTGGCAGGTTTGCCTAATGACATCAGCCACCTCCACTAACAAGTGCTGACGGTCGGTCACATCATAACAATCCAATAATGCCACCAAATAATTGCCTGTCCCTCTATCTAACGGATAACGATAGCCGGGCGCTTTTATACCAATGTTAGTAAACGTATTTTGCTTAAAATCAATGGTCAAAAAACGAAAGGTTCGATCGAGCAAGCTACCGCTGCCATTGTAAAAACAGCGCACCCAGGCACACAGCTGCTCAACCTTTTGCTTAGCCTGTTGATCACCAAAAAGGTGATACTGCAAGGCCAGGCCGGTGGTATAACAATGCTGCCCACCAGGCCCTCCGCCACCCTGGTAGCCGTCATATACTGCCGTGTGATATTTAGAATAGGAGCGATGGCTACAGGTTTCTGCGGGTAAATAATGATTGGTATGCCAAAACAAACCACCGTTATATTCTGCTTTATCCTGTTCAGTATCGTATATATCAATATCTTGAACGTGCTTGCTTAAAGGCTGAATTAAATCCAGCCAAGCGGTATTACCATCATGCAGATATTGCAGAGTCATCCCCATTAACGGGTCATACTGATTATTATAGTGCGAGATAAAATAAGGCTGCTCGGGCAAGCCGTGACATTCGTGGTCAGCATAGAGCTCGCCATAATGCCGCCAACCATAAACATCCACCTGCTCACGTTTGGTAAAAAAATTACTCTCCCCCGTCAAGCCCTGCTGAATTAAATCACCCAATGGCGAAGGCGCAGGTGAAAACATCAAATGTGGCAATATTTGACAGCGATTTAAGTAATCCGGCTCATAATGAACCTTTGGCCTTTGCGACAATGCCAAGGATAAATCTTCAACACTGGCAGCAGAGCTAACACCACACCTAAACAGCCACGTCTTACTTTCACCGCCTTGTAATTCGGTATGCTGCGGAAATAATGACCAACTCAGCTCGCCATCACCACCGCTTACTTGCGTAGGGAAATTTTGCCAAAACCCCTCTAACAACAACCCCAGCTGTTGCTCACCTGCTGTTAAAGTAGCAACAGGCATTGCACGTAAACCAGTAATACTATTCGCATCAACGCCCTCTCCTTGCTTTAACACGAAGCCTTGCTGCTGCACCGTACTGATTTTATTGGCATCCCAGTGAATGGGGCTCTTCCAATGCTCACCACCACTGCCCTGTTGAGCCAAAATAAATGAGCCATTAAATTGCACTGAAGAATTATTTGGAAAAAGCCCCACCCCCTCATCTGTCACCACAACAGAGGTCGTTGCGCCGTCTGCTCGAAAAATCAAAGCAAATTCAGTAATGATAATACTAGCGGGGTCACCAAGATCCCAACTGCCACCGGAGTGCTCGGCAGCCTGCGGATTATGTAACCGCAGCTGTAGCTCTGTAGCACCACTGCCTCGACATACGCTTAGGTCACAACTCAAACACAACCGACCATTGCCAGCATCAAAATCACCCGTAAGGGTATACGTCTGCGTTAACGCATCGGACAAACAACCAACACGTTTACTTTGTAATAATAATGGCTGCTCGCAATGGCTGGTTGTTAAGCGGATTGATACCTGACAAGCCCCACCCAACAAGCTCAGTAAATCATTGCCCGTAGCCTCCACGCCTGGACTTACCCACAAAGGGCTCGCGGCATCATTCATCAGCCCCGTATCAGCAGGAGCCTTTGCCGGGCAGAGCGCCACATCAACCTTACCAGCACGCTCCATACGTGCCTTACACCAAGCCCAGCGAACCGAACCGTCAGGCCAACTGGCGGACACTTCGGCAACCAGCGGTATGACTTGGTCATGTTGAATTAACCGCAACCGAGATAAATCGCTAACCACTCCCACCGGCAAGGGCAAACCAAAACAAACTAACTGCGCCGTCCCAGAAAAATCAACCCTGATAATATTTTTTGCAATAATTTCCATGCCTACCCCAAAGGAATGTCCACAATAAATCCTAACTCAGCCACCACCGATCGCCAATCATGCGCTATAGTAATACGCCAGCGTTTTAATGATAATTACCAATACGCTTATATCGCATTTATTTACCCAAAAAATATAACTTTGTATGGATTCGCAATGAACACGGAGCACAACAATATCAACATTAGTTTTATTATTCCCCATAAAGGCAGGGAAGAACTACTCGCTCAAACATTGCTATCCATTAACAATCAGGACTATGACCTTAAAAAGGTCGAAGTGTTAGTTGTCACCCAAAACGAAACGCTCAGCCCTCAAACTTTACCCAGCCAGACTGAACTCAGCATTAACACCCTCATCCGGCCCGCCAGTGAAACCATTTCAACACTCCGAAACAAAGGGGCAGAGCAAGCTACAGGACAGTTTTTGGCCTTTCTAGATGCCGATATCGAGCTCTCAACAAACTGGATTACCAGCATGCTGGATGAACTCAATGCTGAGCCCGACCGAGTACTGGTCAGCGCGATACAACAATGCGCAGCAACAGCCCCGCCATTAGAGCAAATTCGTACGGCTTTAAGTAACGCCCACATCGATTGTAATGTGCGGTTTCTACCAGGACGCAATCTATTCTTGAATAAATCCACCTTTGCTGCAGTAGGCGGATTTCCAGAACACCTCGTTACCTGCGAAGATTATTATTTCACCGATCAAGTTCATAGCCTAGGTACACTTTATTACTCATCTAAAGCCACCTACATACACCTAGGTGAAGACAAAGAATATCAGGCTATGTTTCACAAAGAAATTTGGCGCGGACAATCCAACCTTCAATCCATAAAAGGTCGCCCGATACCCGCCAGTGAAATACCCAGTTTCCTAACCCCCATCTGGATTCTTTTCTTTAGCATACTCACGATAGTATGTTTTATAACCCTACAAACCACGATGGCGGTAAGCAGCTTATTATTAACACTGCTTCCCATCGCCCTGTATTCCTTGCGACTGCACAAAATTGCTAATGGCAAAATAAAGATGGCCAAAATCATCCAATTTTATCTTATCTACTTCCCTGCCAGAATCATCGGGACAATCACTGGGCTGTTTAAGGCTATATCTATTTAATATCACGCCTAATAGACTTTTTATTATCTAAATACGAGTTAGCGCTTCACCATGAAAAAAAGCATCAAAGTCTTACAATTTATTTGCCCAACTGGTTTTTACGGCGCCGAACGCTGGATCCTCGCACTGGCAAAGAATCTAGACAATAGCAGCATAAACTGTGATCTGGCGGTAACTATCGAGCCCAACTGCAAACCGCTCGAAATCAGCAAACATTATAAACTGCTAGATAAACGTGTTTTTGAAATACCCATGAGTAGCCGCTTTGACCTCAGCGTCATCTCCAAGCTATGCAAACTGATTCGCAGCCAGAACATCGATATTATCCATACCCACGGCTATAAATCCGATATTCTCGGTTTAATCGCCGCCAAGCTCACCGGCATTAAAGCACTGGCAACACCGCACGGCTTCGAAAACGCAGAGGATTGGAAACTGCGCGCCTATATTGGCCTTGGCAACCAATTTTTAAAGCTCTTTCACGCCGTAGCGCCGCTGTCAGAGCAGCTGTGCAAAGATATGGACAGCATTGGCGTCAACAAAGCTAAAGTGCACTATATACAAAACGGCGTCGATTTAGACGAAGTTGAAATACAGCGGCAACAAACTAACAATCCGAAAATTGAGCAAAAAAACAAAAAACGAGTTGGTTTTATTGGACAAATGATCAGCCGTAAAAACATTGTCGATCTACTCGATATTTTCGATCAGCTGGCACAAAAGCACGACAACATTGAATTAAAGCTGCTGGGTGATGGCGATCAACGCCAACAACTTGAAGCCTATTGCGAACAATTAGACTCAAAGCACCTCATCGAATTTTTAGGTTTTCGGGATGACCGCCTAGAATGGCTGCAAAGCATGGACATCTTTGTGATGACCTCTACCCTCGAAGGTATTCCCCGCTGCCTGATGGAAACCATGGCCATGGGCATACCCGTAGCCGCCTACAATATCGCCGGCATTGATCAATTAATAACCCACCAACAAACCGGACTGTTAGCCGAACATGGCGACAAAGACACCCTCGCCCACTATTGGGAACAAATACTCTTCGACCCAGATTATTCGGCTACACTAAGCACTAACGCCATGACCTTTGTCTATGATAACTTCTCAGGAAAAAGAATGGCGCAAGAATACACTCAGCTATACAGGGACATGTTGGAAACCAGCTAAAATATGCCGATAAAAGCGACCCGTAAAAAGATTCTTTTCCTACTCTCTGTAGATACCGAAGAAGAGTTCGACTGGAATGGCAGTTTTCCGCAACATGATTGTACTGTGGAGAACATCCAGCGCCTGCCCAAATTTCAGCAATTTTGTGATTCGCTTGGCATTCGTCCAACGTATTTAGTCGATTACCCCGTAGCAGCAAACCATTCAGCTGCTGCTGTACTTAAAAATATTCACGCATCTAACAATGCAGAAATAGGCGCGCATTTACACCCTTGGTGCACCCCCCCTATCGAGGGGGGCAATGGTGAAAAAGAATCTCACGTTATCAACCTACCCATCGAGCTGGTTAAACAAAAGCTCGATAGCCTAACCCGGACAATCCGCGAGAACATCGGCGTAACCCCTACTGTATTTCGCACTGGGCGCTGGGGGATCAATAGCGCCGTGCTCAAACTGGTAAGCGATGCCGGCTATACCATCGACTCCAGCATGTACCCTTATTATTCCAATGAGTACTTTTCATGCGAGCACTCTCACAACAAACCTTACTGGCCAGACTTTACTACCCCGGATAAAAAAGGCTCACAACGGCAGCTATTCGAGCTCCCGATCACCTCAGGTTTCAACCGCGCGCCATTTCGCTTTTGGGCTAAAGTCCACCGCTTATTATCCCGCCCAGGACTGGAGCTGCTCCATCCTGTTGGTTTGGCTTGGCGCACCAACAGCCTCCGGAAGCTTTTTCTCAGCCCTGAATTATCATCAAGCAGCGATATGATTGCCTTGGCAACGGCCGCTATTTCCGCCGACCACCCCGTGATCCATATGTTTTTACACAGCTCAACGTTACTACCAGGCCAAAACGAATTCACCCAGACGGAAGAAGATACACAAGCGATCTACATGAGCATCAAGCATTTTATTAACCACCTGACTCAGCACGCAGATGTTAGTTTTTGTACTTTATCCGAGGCTGCAGCGATATTAACCAACCCAACAACAAAGACTAACGAATCCACGCAAGCGAAATGAACATGATCACCGTAAAACAAGCCACATTGAGTGACCATGCTCGCTGGGACGAATTTGTAGAAAACCATCCCGACGCAAGCCCCTATCACTTATCAGCGTGGTTAAAAGCCGTCGAAACCGCCTATCAGCACCGCTGCTTTTATCTTATCGCCGAGCAGGAAAATACCCTTATTGGTATCCTGCCCCTGGTTATCATTAAACCGCCGCTGCTATCCGGCTCGCTCTGCTCACTGCCCTTTTGTGATGTAGGCGGCGTGTTAAGCCATAACGAGCAAGCAGCCGCTGAATTACTCAAAGCCGCAACCGCAATTGCCCAACAACACACCTCCGGCAAAATGGCACTCAGAGCAAGCGCACCTGTTAGTACAGAGCCAGCCCCGGACTCTAAACCAGACCCTGGCTCAGAGGCACAAAATCAAAAAGTGCGAATGCTATTAAACCTGCCCGAATCCGCCGAGCAATTATTCGCAAGCTTTAAAGCCAAGCTCAGAAGCCAAGTAAGAAAAGCTGAAAAAAACGGCATCAGCTACCGGCAAGCCAACGATCAATACGCACTCGACGCTTTTTATACTGTCATGCAAGCCAATATGCGCTTACTCGGCTCACCAGTACACGCAAAGCAGTGGTTTGAGCAAATCATTCACCAATACGGCGATAAAGCCCAAATTGGCTTAGCCGAAAAAGATGGCCTCGTTATTGGTGCGGCGATTATTTTGCTCTGCGGCCAGACAGTTACCGTGCCTTGGGCCTCCACCCTCGCCGAGTACAACAGATTATCTCCCAATATGCTGCTTTATTGGGGCTTGCTCAGCTACGCCGCAGACAACGGCTATAAACGCTTCGATTTTGGCCGTTCATCCATAGGCGAAGGCACCTATAGATTTAAAAAACAATGGGGAGCAACACCCATAGCACTCGATTGGCAAGAGTACGATCAGCAAGGTCTGGTCACTGTTAGCGCTGCGCCGGGCAACAGCAAACTCAGGCCCCTCATAGCATCGACATGGGCCAAGCTACCGGAGCCAATTACCAATAAATTAGGGCCAATATTCAGGCGCTACATCAGCCTTTAAACCGGTGGATTAACCCCCCAAAAAACCAAGGAAAAAAAA
>JBAYQJ010000020.1:0-65441 GCA_041677245.1 Spongiibacteraceae bacterium
TCAACGCGTTGCTTTTATAGCTGCATTCAATTTAATTGAAGCCAATAAAAATAGCATGATCAAAATGGGGAGTATAGTAAACCGTTCGATCTGTGTTGGGCGCTACCACCCAATCAACATACTTTGTGATGGACCCCACAGATCGACGCCGACCCTGTTAATAACAGACCCTGGCATTGACTGGATCGTTCAACGACACCGATGCTATTGGTCCTTGATCCCGAGACCGAAAAACAAAGCACCCAACTAGCACAGCACTGGATTACTGTTTTTATATACAGTAATATTCCGATAATGAAATTGTATATTGCCGAAAAGCCTAGCCTAGGGCGTGCTATAGCTGACAACCTGCCCAAGCCTCATCGCAAAGCTGAGGGCTGTATCTATGTCGGCAATGGTGACTGTGTCAGCTGGTGTATCGGCCACCTGCTGGAACAAGCTGAACCTGATGCGTACGATCCTGCATTTAAAAAATGGGCTCATGCCAGCCTGCCTATCATTCCTCAAACCTGGAAACTCAGCCCTAAGCCTAAGACGCGAAAACAGTTAACCGTGCTACGCCAGCTGATAAAAAAAGCTGATCAACTAATACACGTAGGTGATCCCGACCGCGAAGGCCAGCTGCTCATCGATGAGGTTATCAACTATTGCGGCGTACCCAAAACCAAAATCGCACAGATTAAACGCTGTCTGGTCAACGATCTCAATCCTGCTGCCGTAAAACACGCTCTAAATAATCTGCGCGATAACACCGAGTTCGCTCCCCTATCCACATCTGCGCTGGCAAGATCCAGAGCCGACTGGCTCTATGGTATTAACATGACCCGCCTATGCACATTACAGGGGCAACAAAGCGGTTTCAAAGGTGTACTATCCATTGGTCGAGTGCAAACACCAATACTCGGGCTGGTAGTCAAACGCGACCTGGAAATTGAAAACTTTGTCTCCAAACCATTTTATGAATTAGATATTTCACTAAAGACATTACAGGCCTATCAGTTCACAGCAAAATGGCAACCCAGCGAAGCCTGCCAACCCTACATGGATGAAGAGAACCGAGTGTTATCACGAAAACTGGTTGAAAACGTTGCCGCAAGAGTCATAAATCAACAAGGCATAATCGATAAGTTTAGCGAGAGTATTAAAAAACAAGCCCCCCCTCTCCCCTATAATCTTTCCGCATTGCAAATTGATGCGGCAAAGCGTTTTAGGCTAAGCGCAAAGCAAGTGCTTGATACCTGCCAAACGCTTTATGAAAGACACAAATTGATTACTTATCCTCGCTCAGACTGCCGCTATTTACCCAGCGACCATTTTAGTGAGGCCAGCCAGGTGCTTGCAGCTATTACCTCGATTGGTCCAGAGCTTGGCAGTATCGCCGACGCAGCCAACTTACAAAGCAAATCTAAAGCGTGGAATGATAAAAAAATAAGCGCTCATCACGCTATCATTCCCACCAGTAAAAAGATAAATTCCCAGCAACTATCTGCGCAAGAATTAAAAATTTATCTGTTAATAGCCAGACAATATCTAATGCAATTTTTACCTAGCTTTGATTATCGCCAAATTCAATTGCAGGCCATTATTAAAGGCGGCGTATTTGTCGCCAAGCGCAAAGAAGTTATCGCTCTGGGCTGGAAACTGGCCCAGCCAAAGATCACGGGCAAAGATGATACAGACAAACACGAATTCAGTAAGGATTCGATGCCAGCGCTCAAAAAAGGTGAACCTGTCGAATGCATCGAGACGAATATTTTAGATAAAAACACCACACCACCAAAACGCTTCAACGATGCCTCGCTACTCGCCGCCATGACAGGTATTGCCCGCTACGTCAGCGATCCAGAGATTCGAAAAGTGCTACGTGATACCGATGGCCTAGGCACAGAAGCCACCCGCGCCAACATCATTGAATTATTGTTTACTCGAAATTTTTTAACGCGCATAGGTAAAGACATTCATTCCACCGACATAGGGCGCGAGTTAATTACCAACTTACCAAGCTGTGTTTCACTACCCGACATGACCGCCCAATGGGAAGCGCAACTCAATGCCATCAGCCAGCGCGAGCTCAGCTACCAACACTTTATGACACCAATGACCAACACTCTTAGCCAGCTGATAATCGACGTCAGCCAGATTAGGTTTTCCGGTTTACAGGGCAAAGGTAAGGCATTGATAAAAAAACGCCGCAAGAAAAAAGCATCCAGCATCAAAAAAACTGCTTAAACTATACACATTAAATGCAGTAGTTAAGATTTGAGCTGACAAGGGAGGCAGGCCCAACTCTATGACCTTCTCTCAACTTAAAAGCAAATCATTGACTCCCCCGAAGGTTGCACTCAGCTTGTCGTTATCTGCTCAAAATTAGACAACCTAACGTTAACTATTCCTTTAGGCTAGGCTGATTATCGTCGGCAAGATGGAGCCCAAAAGTGAATATGATCGTGCTTGATAGTACAGGTAACATCCGGCGGGCTTTGCTTTGCAGCACCACGTAGCAGGAGCTACGGATGCGGCCTACGCATGCTATTATTTACTTTAGGAATCAGTAAGATAGCGTAAATAGATAATACCATTCAACACCAGCACTCTCATGCCCAA
Organism: Spongiibacteraceae bacterium; assembly: GCA_041677245.1. Taxonomy (GTDB): domain Bacteria; phylum Pseudomonadota; class Gammaproteobacteria; order Pseudomonadales; family Dasaniaceae; genus Oceanicoccus. The sequence goes on from JBAYQJ010000020.1 coordinate 2,605, forward strand.
TTTACTTCTAAAATTAAAACGAGCGCGGCAAGCCAAGGCCCTCGGCAATACCGTTGCGCGCCATTTCATTGGTAATCGGTCCGATGCGCCACAAACGTGAATCACGCCAGTAACGTTGCATATCGGTCTCGGCGGAGTAACCCATTCCACCCAAAATCTGAATACCCAAATCAGCCGCCTTATTCGCGGCTTCAGACGCGGTAATCTTCAGCATGCCGGACTCCATATGACAGGGCTTACCTGTTGACTGCAACGAGGCACAGTAATGCAGCATTAACTCAGCCTGCTGACGCCAAGTAGCGATGTCTGCAACATAATGCTGAAGAGATTGAAACTCTCCTATGGTTTTGCCAAAGGCTTTACGCTGCTTCATATAATCCAGTGCATCTTCTAATACACCATCAATAACACCCGTACAAAATGCACCCACCATAATGCGCTCGTTATTCAGCGTTGGTAGTAGCATACGCCAAGCGTTACCTGGCTCACCCAAGACCAGGGAGTCCGGCACGAATACGTCGTCAAAATGTACTGCGCAAGAACCCATTGAGCGCATACCCAACTTCGCCAATGGTGTCACTGTGATGCCAGGCGACGTAGTCGGGACCCACAACAGAGTCACACCCTGAGAAGCTTTCTCGACTTTCTTTTCGGTACGACAAATCACCAACAGGTAATCTGCAACGTGAGCAGAAGACGACCAGGTTTTTTCACCATTCAAGACCCAGCCACCGTCACCACGAACTGCTTCGGTACGCATGGAACCTAACAAGTCTGTTCCTCCACTAGGCTCAGTAAAAGCGATTGCGGCGCGTAACCTACCTTCTGCAATCTGCGGCAGGAACTCAGCTTTTTGCTCATCAGAACCATAAACCCCAATAGATTTACTGCCAGCAAAAGAGGTGATACCCCAAATCCATGCCAAGCCACCTAAACTTCTGGCCAATTCACGCCCCAAAATCATTTGTGTAACCACGTCACCACCGGCACCGCCGTACTCCTCAGGGATGCCCACAGCGTGAAAGCCGGCCTCGGTAAACTTATCCCACAATTCAAATGGATAATTGTGCTCATCCATCTCCAGCTTTCTGGCCCAATCTTTAGGGGCTTCTTTAGTAACCCATCTTCGAACGGAATCTTGAAACGCTCTTTGCTCCTCGGACAACTCAAAGTCCATACTGAACCTCCTCTAAATACTCATTATAATTAATTCAACGATTGGTGAGTGCAAGCGTAACTTTCAATGCCTACAGCCGAGTAAACTTAGACTTAACTATCCGTCCTCTGCACCTACCATAAGATAGAAGCGATACAAACAGCGCAGACAGCTATGTCGACCACCGTCAAACTTTATTAAAGATTCTCTAACTGGAGAAATAACACAGCTGGCTCCGCGTCAACCATAACTGCAAGGTAACTTTAACCTGAAAGCCTCAATTTAACTGGTAATATAACGATCATTAGGAGGCCCTGGTTTCAACCTGCCAAGATATTTTTGTGGCCTCACTCAATATATGATTCCATCGCTCAGCAGAACAAACCAACGACTAATCACAACTCCCGTAACACGTCCATCGGTGGCGTATTGACCACTTTACGGCAAGCAAAATAACCTGCACTGCCAATCAAGGCGGCGCCTAACAATGGTCCTGCCAGCCATACCCATAGATGGGGTACATATTCCATTTCCAGTACAAATTTTTGCAGGCCAAATACGGCAAGCTCAGCAGACATCGCCGCCAACAACCCCGCCAATAAACCTAGGGCTGCAAACTCTATTGCCAGACTACCCAGTACCAGGCTGCGTTTTGCACCTAACGCTCTTAGAATAGCGCTTTCTTGAAAACGGCTATCCAGACTTGCCTGCACACTAGCCACTAACACCAATAAGCCACTCACAACGATGAGCCCCAGCACAAGCTCTACCGCACTGCTCACCTGTCCGACAATACTGCGTATTTGTTTAATTACCGCATCCATTTCTATCACGGTAATGGTCGGGAAGTTACGTAAAAACTGATTGAGAAATTGCTTTTTCTCTGCGGGTAAATAAAAGCTGGTGATATAAGTTGCCGGGTATTTATTCAGCAGACCTGGTGGAAAAACCATATAAAAATTGGGTTTCATGGTATCCCAATCGAGTGTGCGAATACTGCTGACGGTGGCCACCAATAGTTCGCTGCCAATTTTAAATTGTAGCTGATCACCGAGTTGAATATCGAAGCGCTTGGCTAAATTCGACTCTATCGAAAGCTCAGCATTATTAGTGCCCGGCTGCCACCACTGCCCCGCCGTTAGTACATTATCCTCAGGGATAGTATCTGACCAAGTGAGATTGAGCTCTCGGTTGATACCATTATCGCCTTGTAGATTGTGTTTGTTATCTAATGCCTGAACCGACTCGCCATTAACCGTCAGGAAGCGACCACGCACCATGGGGTATATTGGCTGACTGGCTAATTGTTCAGTTTCTAATAACACGCTGAGGGCAGGAACTTGATCCTCACTCACATTAATTAAAAAATGATTCGGTGTCCCCTCAGGTAATTGCAGCTGCCACTCTTCAACCAAAGAACTGCGTACCAACGCCAACAGCAGTAGCAACATAATGGCCAGCGAAAAGATAACTGCCTGCACAGCATTTTGTACCCCGCGTCGTCGCAGTGACGCAAGCGCCAAACGCCAGCTACTACCTGCTTGCATGCCAACATTAACGCTGCCACGCAACAGTAACCAAGCAAGGGCGCCAACGATAACAAAGGTTAAGGCCACACCTGCAAGCACCGTTAAAGTGAGTAACAAATTGGCGCTATACCAAAACATTAACACGGCAATACCTGCCACCCCCATACCATAAGTGACAATATTACTTAAACCGCTTTGCTGTATATCACGTCGTAATACTCGCAACGGTGAAACACCTTGCAAACTCCACAATGGCGGCAAGGCAAATGCCAGCAAGCAGACGAAGGCGGTAATCACACCAATCACAAACGGACGTAAGCTAATCGCCGGAAGTGCGCTGACATTGAAATAATCTTGCAACACCAGCATAAAGACTTCTTGTATTAGCCAGCCACAGACACAGCCGACCGTTATCGCTAACAGCGCCAGGATCAATAAATTATTCACGTAAATGGACATCACCTGAACCGAGCTTGCGCCCAGTGATTTCATCATCGCTACATAATCGTAGTGACGCTCACTATAGCGCCGTGCTGCTAAGGCGATAGCAATGCCAGCGAGACCAACTCCCATTGCCCCCGCTAACAGTAAAAACTTTTCGGCGCGCTCCAACGCTTTGGCGATACGCGGCTGACTATCTTCAAGATTGAGCCATTTATGCGAAGGCTCCATACGTATTTGTAGCCATGCGCCGAATTGCGCCAGCGAGATTTCATCACCGGCGAACAAATACCGATAAGATACCCGGCTACCCGGCTGGACTAAGCCACTCGCTGCAATATCAGCGGTATTCATCAAAACCCGTGGCCCGAGCATAAAGACGTTGTCTCCGCGATCAGGCTCATTCACCACAACTTTGCTAATCAGTAGCTGAGTTTCGCCTACGGTTAAACGATCACCTATGGCCAGGTTCATCAGTGGCAATAAACGTGAATCTAACCAGACCTCACCCGGCTTGGGGCCTTGACGAGTTTTTATGCTGACGCCAAAAGCGGCATCACTGGCTTCTAGCTCACCCTTAAGTGGGTAGGTATCACTGACTGCTTTAATCGATGTCAGCTGCATCGGCGCATCGATCGAATCTCCGGCATAGACCATCGATTGAAATGATATTACCTGCGCTTCTCGCAGGCCTAGCTGCTGCGCCTGTTGCAACCACTGCTCATCGACAGGGCGCGGACTTTGCAACACCCGGTCGGCCGCTAAAAAATGGGTGCTCTGATCAACAATACCCTGCTGCAAACGCTCCGCAAATAAACTGATACCGGTAACAATAGCCACGGCAATAACAATCGCTGCGGCCAAAATACCTAGCTCACCACCGCGCCAATCTCGCCACAACAACCTCAACCCTAACTTCAATCCCATCGTCAAACTCGGCATTAGTTATTCTCGCTCACAGCTTGTCCATCATGGGTTACCGCTGGCTCGCGACGTTGATCGCTAATAATAGCGCCGGCCTCTAAACGGATGGTACGTTGGCAGCGATCAGCCAAACGCTGCTCATGGGTAACCAACACCAGCGTTGCACCCTCCTCGCGGTTTAAATCAAACAAGAGGTCAATCACTGTGGCACCCGTCACCGTATCCAAATTACCGGTAGGCTCATCGGCAAATAGAATTTTAGGCTGTGAAGCGAACGCCCTCGCGATAGCAACCCGCTGCTGCTCGCCGCCGGATAGCTGGCGCGGGTAATGCTGCATACGATGCTCTAAGCCCACCCGCTGTAAGTATTTTTCTGCTAAAGCCCGCGCTTGGCGCTCACCTTTCAGCTCAGCCGGTAACATCACATTTTCGAGCGCCGTCAAGCTGGGCAGCAACTGAAATGACTGAAACACAAAACCAACCAAGTCAGCCCTGACGCTCGCTCGCTGATCTTCGGTTAATTGGGTAATGTCGCGGCCATCTAACAAAATAACACCACTACTAGGCACATCCAAGCCTGCCAATAAGCCCAGCAAGGTGGATTTGCCTGAACCGGAGGCGCCAATAATCGCGACGGATTCAGCTGGCTTGATTTCCAGGTCAATCCCTTTCAAGATGCACAGTGCACCTTCGGAGGTGTGAACGGTTTTTTCCACGTGTTGTGCTTTGATCATAACGCTTTTCTATTTTAAGTAATTAGGATGTATTAAGTGCTCTCGAGATTTAGCTCTACTATCAATACCTTTAACGCTTACTACGTCAAAACTGACAATACCAAGCTTAGCGGTATTAAAAACAGCGGCACTAAACAGTGCATGCCGAGATTAATGATTGCTTGCCTCACCTTGCTTATTGTCATGTTCAGTAACGGTGCCCACACTGAATCACAGACTTCACAGTCATCCTCAGCGGCGCTCAATTGGGCAACCAACTCGCTAGCAAGTTCATCGCTCCAGCCATCAAGCCTGCCTGGCTCTATGCCAAATTCGCCAGCACCAACGCAACCATCGATTATGGTAGTGGGAGATAGTATCAGCGCAGCTTATGGCATTGCCAGTGAAGATAGCTGGGTTACTTTACTGCAACAGCACTTAAATCAAAGCGATCATAATAATTACCGCGTAATTAATGCCAGTATTAGCGGTGAAACCACCGGCGGCGCACTATCACGACTACCTGATTTACTGGCTGAATACCAACCAAACATTGTCATTATTGAACTCGGTGGTAATGACGGTTTGCGTGGCTTTCCCATTGCTCAATTTCGCCAAAACCTTGAACAACTCGTGACACTCTCTCAAGCAGCCAATGCTAAGGTAGTACTGGCCGGAATGATGATTCCACCCAATTACGGCCCTCGTTACACCCAAATGTTTTACGGTAGTTACGAGCTTGTGGCGGAAAAGTTCAGTCTGCCGCTGATACCCTTTTTATTAAAAGGTATCGCCACTGATGCTGAGCTAATGCAGCGCGATGGTATTCACCCAGTAACCAAAGCACAACCGCTTATACTACGTAATGTACTGCCGCAACTGGAGCCACTGTTGTAGCTGTGTAACTTAATTAGTAATTTATATAGAAACTGTACTTAAAACTAAGCTATGGCAGGTTAAGGTCTGACCGAGTCCGAGTTATGCAAGCCGCTCAATTAATAGTTCGCGCTCTCGCCATTGCGGCATTACTGCGGCCAGCAGATCATAAAATGCGCGGCCGTGATGAAATGCCTCCAAATGACATAGTTCATGAGTAACAACATAATCTATGCATGCCAGTGGCATTTTCATCAACATCAGGTTGAGTGTGACATCGCCTTTGCTGGAACAACTACCCCAGCGACGACGCATTTTTCGGATGGTAATCTCAGGAATTCGGTACTGATCCTGAAACCAGTCAGGGAAGGCTTCAAAACAGGCAAACATACGCTCTTCAAAACAAGGCCCAGCTTGCTGTCGATACCACTGCTCCAGGGCTTTTTGCACTTGCTGTGTATCATTAGGATCGCGGACTTTTAGCACCAAACTGCCATCCACCAAAGCACCACCTGCCCTGGCGGCTTTGACCACACATAGCGGATAGCGCTGGCCTAAAAAGCTGTGCTGCTGACCATGATAAAATCCAGGCACCAAAGCTAATTTTTTTTGCACTTTAGCACGTTGCTCGACTATCCAAGCGGTACGTTTTTCGACAAAGTTAATCAGTTCGGATTTAGGCACCCACTCCGGTGCGCGCACTTCTATACTGGCATCCGCCAACACATGCAAAGCAATGGTTTTACGACGCTGACGCTTGATAACATATTTAATCGTCGAGGCAAACGCACCATCGGTTGAATGTCGCGCGTCATTTAACAATAACTCGCCTGCACTCACGCCCTTTGCTTTCACGTAAAAGCCGCCTCGGCATGTTGGCAAATCACTTCGATAAAATCGCTGCCATATTTATCCAGCTTGCTTTGGCCAACACCGCTGATCGTTAGTAAATCCATTCGCGACATTGGTCTAGTCTCTAACATTTCTTGCAAGGTGGCATCGTGAAAAATAACATAGGGCGGCACATTAAATTCATCGGCTAAACGCTTGCGACACGCTCGCAATGCCTCCCATAGTTTTTCATGCTCAGGTAATACCGCTTGTTTTTGGCGGGGTTTCTTGCCCTTTTTCGACGTAGGCACTTTGATTTCTTCAAGCCTTAAGTACAGTGATTGCTCACCACGTAACACTGGCCGACAGCTATCTGTTAGCTGCAGAGCGCTATAGCCCTCTATATCTACCCGCAACAATCCACGCACCACCAACTGCCGGATCACTGAACGCCACTGCGCCTCGTGAATGTCGCTGCCAATGCCGAAGGTACTGAGTTGATGGTGTTGATGCTGTAATACTTTATCGGTTTCTTTACCCAGCAACACATCCAATACGTGTACCACACCAAAACGCTGGCCCGTACGATAAACGCAGGATAAGACTTTTTGCGCTGCTTCGGTCGCGTCCCAGGTTTCGGGGGGGATCTGGCAGTTATCACAATAAGCACAGTTATTCGGTGCCATATCGCCAAAGTAATTCAGTAAAACCTGACGGCGGCAACTGGTTACTTCGCATAATCCCAGCATGGCATCGAGCTTGTGCCGCTCACTACGCTTAAATTGATCGGCCGCGGTAGATTCCGACTGCATTTGCTGCAAGCGCACCACATCCTGCAAACCATAAACCATCCATGCTTCCGCTGGTTGACCATCGCGCCCTGCACGCCCGGTTTCCTGATAATACGCTTCGATGCTTTTAGGTAAGTCCAAATGGGCGACAAAACGAACATCGGGTTTATCGATGCCCATACCAAAGGCAATGGTCGCAACAATAATGACATTTTCGTCACGCAAAAACCGACTTTGGTGATATGCTCGCAACTCTGCTGGCAAGCCGGCGTGATACGGCAAGGCAATATAGCCCTGCTCCGACAGCCAGTTAGCGGTATCCTCCACTTTTTTGCGCGACAAACAGTAAACGATACCCGCCTCATTGCGACGATTTTGTAAAAATGCCAGCAACTGCTTGCGCGGATTTACTTTGTTAGTAATCGCATAGCGGATATTAGCGCGGTCAAAACTGCTAACAAAGGACTGCGCCTCCACTAAATCTAGCCGTTGAATGATTTCTTCACGGGTGCGCTGATCAGCGGTGGCGGTTAAGGCAATACGTGGTACGTGGGGAAAGCGCTCGTGCAACAAGCCCAGTGACAAATAATCTGAACGAAAATCATGCCCCCACTGTGCGACGCAATGCGCTTCATCAATAGCAAAAAGAGCTAATTTACTGCGCGAGAGTAAATCCAACATACGCCCCTGTACCAAGCGCTCGGGAGCGATATAGAGTAAATCTAACTGGCCTTCGATTAATTGCTGCTCGATCAAACGTTGATCACCGGCAGCCAAGGTTGAATTGAGAAAAGCAGCATGCACACCCAATTGCTGCATGGCATCAACCTGATCCTGCATCAAGGCGATCAATGGCGAGATGATGATACCGGTACCTTCGCGCAGCAAAGCGGGGATTTGGTAGCATAACGACTTACCACCACCGGTGGGCATTAACACCAGTGCGTCTTGCCCGGAAGTGACTACATTGATGATCTCAGCTTGCTGGCCACGAAAGCTATCGTAACCATAAACGTCTTTTAAAATATCAAGGGGATTAGTATGCATCGGCGCATTATACATCGTCACGGACTCCGTTCCGCTACTAGATTACGATTGTTTTTATTCAACTATTCAATGTAACTGTTTTGCTATAGTTTTTAGTGTAACTACCACCCAAAGCCAAAACAAGGATTTAAACTAGCGGCTACTTTACCTACAATAGCAAAGCTACTTTCTGCCTACACCACTCTTTATCAATGACGCACCCTTTTATGAGTAATACAACAACAGTAATGAGCACAGAACAGATGTTGCAGATCGACCAGCAACATATCTGGCACCCCTATTCCTCGACAATTGACCCCGCACCGGTATACCCAGTCATATCAGCCAGCGGCGTACGCCTAAAACTAGCTGATGGCAGAGAGCTAATCGATGGTATGTCATCCTGGTGGTCAGCTATCCACGGCTATAATCATCCAGTGCTCAACCAAGCAGCCAAAGATCAACTTGAGGACATGTCACATGTTATGTTTGGCGGCCTGACTCATCCAGCGGCAATCAAGCTAGCCAAGCTACTAGTGGATATAACGCCAGCACCCCTGACCAAAGTCTTTTTTAATGACTCGGGCTCAGTCGCGGTAGAAATAGCAATCAAGATGGCGATTCAGTACTGGTTATCCAGCGGCCACAAACAAAAGCACCAGTTATTATCGCTGCGCGGAGGCTACCATGGTGACACCTTTGCCACCATGGCGGTGTGTGACCCCGTTACTGGCATGCACCACCTTTTTAATGAAGTACTGCCAAAGCATCACTTTGCCGACAAACCCCGTAGTAAATTTGGCCAAGCTTTTGATGACAGTGACCTAGATAGTTTTAAGCAGCTCATCGACCAACACCACGCCAGCTTAGCCGCGGTTATTTTAGAACCCGTTGTACAAGGCGCTGGCGGAATGAACTTTTATTCCCCTGAATACCTTAAACAGGTACGCCAGCTATGCGATCACTACGATGTGCTATTGATCTGCGATGAAATTGCTACCGGATTTGGTCGTACCGGAAAGTTATTTGCCTGCGAGCATGCTGACATAGCGCCGGATATTCTCTGTATTGGCAAATGCTTAACTGGCGGCTATCTCTCTATGGCTGCCACCCTGTGCAGCGACAAGGTCGCTAACGGAATCTGTGAGGGGGAAGCTGGAGTATTTATGCACGGGCCCACCTATATGGCCAATCCATTGGCCTGTGCTATTGCCTATGCTAGCACCAAACTACTGCTATCACAGCCCTGGCAGGCTACCGTCAATAATATAGAGCGACAACTGGAACAAGGTCTGGCACCTGCCAGAGACTGCAAACAGGTGGCTGATGTAAGAGTACTGGGAAGCTTGGGGGTTATTGAGCTAAAACAGCCCGTCGAGATGAAAAACATCCAACAGCAGCTAGTTAACTCCGGTATCTGGGCTCGTCCCTTCGGAAAACTGCTTTATACCATCCCACCGTATATTATCGACAATGACGACCTCGCCACACTGACCTCTAAACTGGTTGAAGCTGCCGGTTCAAGTCGGTGTAGCTGATGATGAGCTGCTGGAAAGTAGTTGTTTTGAGTATTCTGGCGTGATCTAGACTGGTTAAGGGCCCATATTCCTTTCAAGAAAGAGGCCCGTATCCTATGCTGACCTGTTATTGCGATATTACCAAGCTTTAAATATATTCAGGGCTTACCATTTTCAAGGCTATAACGACTGTAAAAATTCTATACCCACACCTTGATTTACCTAGCTAATAGATCAAATAACTGAAATTATTAATCGGCTCTATTGCCATTAACTTCTTTAATAACAGGCTCGCCAGTCTTCTCTTGCTGTATGCGATTATAGATTTCTTCTCTATGAACCTGTACGTCTTTAGGGGCATCGATACCGATTCTTACTTGATTACCTTTAACGCCCAAGACTGAGATAGTGACATCATCACCAACAATCAAATTTTCGCCTATTCTGCGAGTCAAAATTAACATAGGTACTGCTCCCTTAAATGTGACTTAATCGATAGAAGTATATCGCTACTCCGTGTAGCAATCATCCACTATCTTCGACTATGGAAAACAAATAATGTTTCTAATTGGCGCCAGTATATATCTATACAGCTGTTATTAATATTTGGAATATTACCCCTATTCCATATGCACCCCAAATAAGACGCCGAGCTCAAAGCCACAAATAGATCAAATAATGACCAGCCTGTAACTTGGCGTAGAGAAAGTGATCCACCTAGCAAAATCAAAAATAGAGAACCAGTCCCACGAAGAACCCTGATATCATGGCCAACAATATACTAGACGGTTGTTTAGCGGGCTGGATTAAAAACCGACTGTTACATAGAATTATTTAAAGGATCTAAATATCAATTATTATCAGTACAGGGCGATGCTTGCGAACACCCTGCATGATAGCATTGACTGCTAATTATTTATCCCATTTTCTAAAAGAGGTCTTGGGTTACGCAAACCCCATGTTTTATCTATTAATTTCAAATATGTATAGGGATATCCAACTCAATGGATCAGCTGGAAACATATAATCGAGTGGCATCACTCGAACCCCCCACTACTAAAACCATACTAACCAGTATTTATAGCTTACTCTTATTAATTGGCTTAACAGCGATGGTCAGTGCCATAATCGCCCATCTCCCATGGCACTATGCATTAATCATCGCCCTCGCCTGCCTATTAGTTATTGGGGCAACCCATCACTTCCAACAACAACGTGCAAAATCATGCAGATTTTGCACCGGCCCCTTAAGCCATCACCATCGCCCCTTACTATTGACCGCTGAATTCTTATCAATGCAGGGATTTAAGCAAGATGAATACTTTTATACACTCCGCCGCCACCCCACACCCCTGTCTAAAAAACGCCCCGTTAAAATATCGAACCGCTGCCTAACTTGCCATCACTGCCGATTAACCGAACATCAAAATCGCCAGTATATCCAAGCCCTCAACAAGAATGAGATAGCCAGCCTCCCTGTAAACAATAAGTTCGCTTGTTAAGGATTGGCTACACAAAACTAAACGCCCCAGCAGCACATGCTGCCGTCACATGCCCCCTATATTTAACCAAACCACCCGCATCTTTGCTCAAAAAACCCAAATAAATCACAACTTTTTTATCAAGATTTAATTTTTATCACTTCATTCAGCTTTCGTTCAGTTTGAGTGTTCAATAATGTGCCCAACATCAATTAATAAACCAATTTATAACTCTGTAAGACCACTGATAACTTGGAGATCAAACTATGAAAATGACCATGATGAAAAAAACTATTCTCACCGCTGCAGCCTTAGCGTTTAGTGCCGGCGCTTTTGCAGCCAAACCTACTAGTATTAAATATGTTGAAGACATCGTCGTAGAAAATGAAGTTATCTACTCATACTACGAGGTCACTTGCTCCAACGGCACTACTGGTGAAATTAGCGCCTGGGACAATCGTAAAAAATGGTGCGTGGGCAAAGGTGGTCAGGACGATTGCAGCAAAAAACAAATAAAAACAGCTAAGACTGTTTGCAAATAATCAATAAAACTTATCCTCGATGCGGTAAACAATTCGGTTGTTTACCGCTCTTTTTATCCTCTGTTTAGTTATCCTCCTCAAACACCCCTTCCCCGCTAATAATACTAAAATCCGCGGCACCGAATGCACTCTCCCAGCACCCCTGCTACACTTCATCCCTACTAACATAAATACTTAAATAAAGACTCGTAACATTTCACTATGCGTATACTGATCATCGAAGATGAGAACACTATCCGTCAGCAACTTACCGAAGCGATGATAGCTCACGGCTTTACTGTCGATAACGCCAAAGATGGCCGCGAAGGCCTCTATATGGCTAGCGAATATCTCTTTGATTTAGCAATTATCGACTTAGGATTACCAGAAATATCAGGCATTGACGTTATCAGTCAATTAAGAGAGAAAGGCAAGACTTTCCCCATCTTGATATTAACCGCGCGCAGCGACTGGCAAGATAAAGTTGAGGGCTTAGAAGCAGGAGCGGATGACTATGTTTCCAAGCCATTCCACATGGAGGAAATCATAGCAAGAGTAAACGCTTTACTAAGACGCAGTACTGGCAACGCCAGCTCTACCCTAAACTACCCACCTTTAACAATAAATACCGCCACTAAAATAGCCTCTATCGACGGCCAGGATATGACCCTCACCAGTTATGAGTACAACACGCTGGAATATTTAGTCCATCATGCGGGAAAAGTTGTATCTAAATCAGAACTAACCGACCATTTATATAATCAAGATTTTGATCGGGACAGCAACGTTATTGAAGTCTTTATTGGCAGGCTGCGGAAAAAAATCGATGCTGACAACACCCTCAAACCGATAGCCACTGTCCGCGGGCAAGGCTATCGCTTTACCTTAAAACCATTAACCCAAGCAGATCAATAATATGGCTCGCACACTTTTCGGCCGTTTATTTATCGCTAGCTTTATTATCCTCAGTCTTTTTTTTGGCTCAATTAGCTATATTATCGGCCAGTTATCACTGCAAAATATGAACTCCACAAAGGAGCAACAACTACGGCTACAAAACTTTGTCTTGATGTCATCCGCTCAACTTGGAGAGGACTCACTAATATTGCCGGATGAATTAGAGGAGCCTCGGTTCAATCAGCATGAATCAGGTTTATATGGATTTATCACCGAAAACAAGCAACGCAAGGGTAACAACACTGAAATACTCTGGCACTCTTACTCCGCTGACAAATTACAACTAGACCCTAGGCTACTTCAAACCAAGCGTACCAAGCCAGGCGAAGCCGAGTTTGAAATCACCCCACATTACTTTGTTTACCGCCATGTAGTGTTTTGGGAAATAACCGAAGACAACCCACAATTACTGACTTTCACCGTACTAGAAGATTCGCGGCCTTCTCTGGAAGAAATACGTATATTCCAGCAACGTTTTCGTAGTTGGTTATTTGCTTTAGGGGTTTTATTAATTGTTATTTTGATGATGATACTCCGCTGGGGTACTAAACCACTGCGCAAACTGGCAACCAACTTGAAACAAATCGAAACCGGCGATAAACAGCATATTGAAGGAAATTATCCCTACGAACTAACGGCTGTCACTCAGAATATTAACGAACTAATCGATGCCGAACGCCGACAACGCGAGCGCTACCATACTACTCTGGCAGACCTTGCCCATAGTTTAAAAACACCACTAGCGGTTATCCAGGTTGAGTTAAACAACCAACAACCAAACTCTTCTCAGCGTATTCTTGCCGAGCAAACCCAGCGGATGGATGAAATCATAAAACATCAATTGCAACGGGCTGTACTGGCTTCACGGCACCATCTCACAGAAAGTATTGATGTAAATATGTGCGTCGATAGGCTTATTAATGCCATGAGCAAGGTCTATAGTGGCAAGTCCATTCACTTCGAGCGAGTTATAACAGATAAAGTCCACCTCAAAGGAGATCAACGCGACTTAATGGAAGTACTGGGCAATATACTTGATAATGCTTGTAAAGCTTGCGTCCAACAGATCAGAATTACTGCTAGCTCCTCGCAGCATTTCACTCATATTGAAATTCACGATGATGGCCAAGGCATCCCCAAGCAACAACGACTGAAAATCATCCAGCGAGGGCAACGTGCCGACACTAAACACGCAGGCCAAGGCATTGGGCTTGACGTTGCTAGAGATATTATTGAAAGCTATCAAGGCGAGTTATTGATCGAGCAGTCTCCACTGGGTGGCGCCTGTATAAAACTTATCTTCCCTAACTCCACCTACTAATGACTGAATACGCCAATATGGATACGACCAAAGAAACTAATAAAGAATGGCTTTATCGCGTCATTTTCGGCACTAACACACCATCAGGTCGATTATTTGACCTGTTTTTAATTGCGGCCATACTAATGAGTGTCGCTGCAGTGATTATCGACTCAATAGCGTTTTACCATAACAAATATACACTGTGGCTACTCACCATCGAGTGGATATTTACTGTTCTATTTACCGTTGAATACTGTGTACGAATCTATTGCTCTCCCAACCCCAAAGCCTATGCCACCAGTTTTTATGGCGTTGTTGACTTACTGGCTATACTGCCAAGTTACTTAGCCTTGTTTTTCCCCCCTGTCAGCCTACTGTTAATTATACGTTTATTACGGGTATTACGAATATTTCGAATACTAAAACTTTTTCAATATTCAGGCGAAGCCAACAGCCTTATGCGCTCATTAGCGCAGGCTCGACACAAGATTTTCATTTTTCTATTTTCCGTACTCATCGTCGTTACTATTTTTGGCTCATTGATGTACATTATTGAAGGACCGGCCTCTGGTTTTACCAGTATTCCCCGCAGTATTTATTGGGCAATTGTTACTGTCACTACCGTTGGCTACGGCGACATTACACCTCAGACAGTTATAGGTCAGGGTATTGCGGCGCTGGCGATGCTAACTGGCTATGCCATTATTGCTGTCCCTACCGGCATTATCAGCGCTGAAATTATCACCGAAATGCAACGCGACCGTGTGGCCATCCGATGCAGTAATTGCGAAAAAATTGGGCACGAACGAGACGCGCAGTACTGTAAATTTTGCGGCTCTACCATCCTGCCAAAAGCTATCGAAGAAGAAGGCTGATTTTGTATTTTAACCTCTTTAATTTACCAAGCGATTTAACACAGCATGCTTACTTATTCTTACAAAAAACTTTCCACTGCCGCTTTATTATTAGCACTAAGTACCGCCTTAGGCGTCACCTCACCGTCTGCACTGGCTCAGACAGGAAAAATTATTACTAATGATAAATTTAGCCTTGAAACAATGGTGGTTACCGCCACCCGCGATGAACAACCCTTAGATGCGTCCTCTTCAAACTTGTCAGTCATCTCTGCCCAGGACCTAGAGCAATTATCCCAGGTTCATGCGAGCGAAGCCTTTACCCGTGTCCCCGGTGTATGGATCGATCGAGGTAATGGTCAGGAACACTTAACCGCCATTCGCTCCCCAGTGCTAACCGGCGCAGGCAGCTGCGGAGCTTTTGTCGTGGCCGAAGATAACATCCCGGTACGCGCGACCGGCTTTTGCAATGTTAACCAATTGATGGACATCAATACCGAGCAGGCACAGCGTATTGAAGTATTGCGGGGGCCTGGTACAGTTTTATACGGCTCCGATGCGCTGCACGGGGTAATTAATGTAATTAGTAAACCAAGTTCTACCGAAGCAGAGAACCTACTCTCACTGGAGGCTGGTGCCAACGACTATGGCCGAGTGAAATACAGCAGCAGTGACCGCTCCGGACAACATGGTTACAGGGTAAGCCTCAATGGCACCCACGACGGCGGTTACAAGGATAACGCCGGTTTCGATCAACAAAAGCTGAGTGCTCGACATGATTACTTTAATGATGATATCACCGTCAATACACAACTTAGCCTCAGTAATTTAAATCAAGAAACTGCCGGTTATATCGAGGGTTATAAGGCCTATAAAGATAAGCGTCTTAAACGGGACAACCCCAACCCAGAAGCTTTTCGCGACAGCCAATCAGCACGTTTGCAAAGCCGTTTTATTAAACAGCTTAAAAACGATAGTGTATTTATCGCAACGCCCTATGCACGCTATACTGATATGGCTTTTTTGATGCACTTTTTACCCGGCACGCCACTGGAGGAAAACGGCCAGCAAAGTGTAGGCATTCAAACACTTTATCGGCGCCCCATTAATCCAAGTTTTACCCTAAGCAATGGTTTTGATGCCGAGTACACCGACGCCTATTTGAAACAAACTCAGGATACTGGTTTTGGCACTTTCCCCAACGGTAAGCAATATGATTATAAGGTGAAGGCAAAGCTCTTTGCAGCATTTATCAATGGCGATTATCAACTTCAACCTGCTACCAGTGCCAGCGCAGGCATCCGCTGGGAACATCTCGAATACGACTACAATAACCGAATGATCGAAGGTAATACTGCTGCTGACGGCTCGTCTTGTGCTGGCGGCACAGGTTGTCGCTACGCCCGTCCCGCCGACAGCCGAGATACCTTTACTAACTGGTCACTTAATACCAGCTTAACCCATCAATTCAACACAGACTTCAGCGGTGTTATTAGACTAGCCCATGGCTTTCGAGCACCACAAGCAACCGAACTCTACCGTTTGCAAGGTAATCAAATCGAGGCAGACCTAGACGCTGAAAAGATTGATAGCATCGAACTCAGCCTGCAAGGTGCCACCGAGTCATTGAGTTACAGTTTCAGCAGTTTTTACATGAAAAAGGATAACGTTATTTTCCAATCCTCCAACCGCCTCAATGTTGATAACGGCGCCAGCAAACATTATGGTTTGGAATACAAGTTACACTGGCAGATTGCCGAACAATGGGATATGAGCGTAGCTGGTACTTTCGCTCGTCATTTATACACCAGCAATGTTCGCATTTTTGGCGCCACCCAAACAGTAGACATTGATGGTAATGACGTCGATACCGCGCCCCACCAAATGCACTCCGCACAGCTCGGCTGGCGACCAACAGAAGGCACTCGGTTAGAACTGGAGTGGATTTCAATGGGTAAGTACTACACTGATATCGATAATTTACACAGCTATGAAGGCCACGAGTTATTTAACCTGCGGCTACGTCAACAGCTAACGGCTACGATTAGTGTTGGCTTGAGAGTAAATAATCTAACCGATGTTGATTATGCTGAACGAGCAGATTACTCTGGATTCGCTGGGGACCGGTATTTTGTTGGTGAACCACGCTCTTATTTTGCTGATATAAACTTTAAATTTTAGCCACACCCGCATAGTGGGCATATACAACCAACTTACTGCGATAGTTACAGCACTGCCATTAACTACCGCAGTACAACAGTAAATTGTTGATTTAAAATCATAAAATATAAACAACTTCTTACCGATAAGATGGCTGCGGCATTATTTTATAACTTCATCCATGCAGCATGTAGAAGATATTTTAAGTTTAATCAGAAAAGCCAGTTTTTGGACCACGAACGAAAACAATACGGATATGATTTTTACTAAGACAGACGATAATTAATGCAGCACCCATCTATTTTCTGATTGTAAATAACCATTCACATAGTAGGTATTATCGACCGTCAGATTGTTTTTGAAATAATAATGACGCACCACCTCTCTGATGGTGTTAGCCCCATTGGGCGTAGCCTGACGATACTTTTCATAGGTCACCAACTCTGAACGAGTTAACGAACGAATGATAATATCATTACCACGTTCATTAGGGCCCAGCAGTAATTGCTTATCGGTCAAAGTGTAATCCAGCCGTTCGCTATCATTACCATAATTACCGCCAACAAAATTGACCCTGAACCGGTAACTTATATCATCCAGAGATTGTGCCCTAAATCTAATATCATCATTATCTACCGCGACTTTTCCAATATTTTTTTTACAAAAATAACCTGTTGAATATCCATCTCGATCTTTGGCCAATCGTTTGAGAAAATTACTGAGCAGCTCATGCTGTATCTGGCTTAAAGCCGGGCTGCTAATGACATCGTACAGCGATTGATCACTGCGTGCTGGAGAGGCTTCATAACAAGCCACCGCCTGAGTTATCGGCGCGAGTGCTAGCACCAGTATCAATAAGCATAGCTTTGGTCCCTGAGAAGGCAGTTTTTGTAAACTAAACCCTTGTAAATATAACCCTCGCAACGTGCTCATTCACACCTCTTGCTATGCACAATTCACTCGTGCTCCAAAAACTCCGCACTATCGCGTAATGTTTTCGTAGCTAGTAATGTCTCTTTGATAAACAGTAACAAAGCTGCTATCAACGCCAGCATGGCAAAAACAAAAAAAGCAGCAATGATTAGCTCGACGCTATACTCCCAATAACTACCAACAAACAAGGTTACCACCAATATACATACCAACAATGCAGAAACCGTACAAAAACCAATCGACCAATTAATCAGCTGAATACGCCGACGTAAGGATTTTAGCTCTTTCTGATTGCTTGCAATAGCAACCTCATTTTTCAACGTCAGTGCTCGACGTTCAATGACACGGACGCGGTCAACAATTCTGCCCAAACGACCAGACATAACATTTAAAAAACCGGCAATGCCCGCCAGTAAAAAAACCGGCGCCACCGCCAGTTGAATAATGTGGGATAAATCCGTGATGCTAGCTAGTGGCTCCATAATGTATTATCTTATTGTAAAGTTAAAAACTGGTTCACCTGAGCATTAGCAGGCGACGGACTAAGCCGTTGATTATATAACAGTTTTATCGCCATAACTGCAATCATCACCACCCTACTGAGCTATAAAAAATTTGCATAGATGCCGCTGATACCACCATGACGAGAAAAAGCTGTACCTCACCAACGTAGTTACGCGGTGGCCACAATGCGTACTGGTGCCGATTTAAACGCTGGCGTTTGGCTACGCGGATCAACATCGCGACCGATTACGGCATTGGCTTCAGGATAATACATCATCACATTACCCTTCGGCACATCAAAGCTGGTGACTTTAACCCCCAGCAGTGTCCCCGTGGCGGAAACAATACTAACCTCATCATGCTCACCCAGCTGCAAATCTTGCATATCGCTCTGATTCATCATCACCACCCAGCGATGACTATTACCGCGATAACTGTCCGCCTCTTCGTAGACGATCGAGTTAAACTGCCCCTCACTGCGAACAGACATCAAGGTAAAGGGGTACTCGCTGTTAGCGCGGCTGGCATCACCCAGGGCGTGAGTAATAAAGTTCGCTTTCTTAGATTCGGTAAAAAATCGCGGACTATGCAGCAGCCGTCCAGAAACATGGAATTCTTTTTTCGCCACATCGATATCCGCCAGCTGCTCCATACCGGGAATAATCGCCGCAATCGCCTGCCGAATTTTTGCATGCGATTTAAACGCAGCAAAATCTACCGCGCTCTGCTCCAATATTTTTAACGCGAGGTCACACAATATATTCACTTCAGGTCGAGGCTGTAATAAACGCTGAATACCACCATCACTGAGGCGCACATAATTAAACATCGATTCCTGGGTGGTTGATTGCCACTCTTCATCCCGCGCAGTTACCGGCAAAATCAGTGCTGCACCTTTATCCATACCGCGCACATGGCCGCGATTAAGTGTAGTGGTTAGGTATAATTTAAAACCGATTTTATTAAATACTTCTTCGGTCCACTGCGTATCGGGGCTAGCCTCCAATAAATTCCCGCCCATAATCAACGCATTTTGCATCTCTCCCCTTGCTGCCTGCTGTAAGCAAGCCAATGTATCCAACCCTTCAGTGGTGGGCAGCGACACATTAAGCTTGGACGATAATGCCGCAAACACATCCTCCGCTAACACCGGCTTAACACCTATGGTACCAATGCCCTGCACATTGCTGTGTCCACGCAGTGGCAACAGCCCCGCGTAGCGCTTGCCAATCATCCCCCGAAGCAAAGCCAGGTTAGAAATAGCCTCAACATTCTCAACCCCGTGAAGATGATGCGTAACCCCCATCCCCCAGCAAAAAACTGCATTTTTTGACTCGGCATAGGTAGTTGCCACCCGCTCAAAATCAGCCTGTAACAAACCAGTTTGGTTACAAAGTTCGCCCCAGCTTTTTTGCATGATTACGGTTTGATAGCTATCAAATCCTAGAGTAAAAGCCTTAATAAACGGCTGATCCACCCGCTGCTGCTCCAGTAGGGCTTTGGCAATACCCGCCATCACTGCAACATCGCTACCTATGTTTGGCTGTAAATAATCCGAGGCAATTTCACTCCCCCCAGAGAGCATAGATGACACACTCTTGGGCACAGCAAATTTAACTAGCCCTGGCTCTTTCGCCGGATTGATCACTACCACCTTTCCACCGCGATCGCGGCAATGTTTAAGTTGATGGACCAAACGAGGATGGTTGGAAGCAGGGTTAGCCCCAATGATAAAAACCAGGTCACAACCGGACAAATCCTCCAACTCTACCGTTGCAGTCCCTGAGCCGATAGTATTTTTTAAACCTTCACCGGTAGCCTGGTGACAATAAAAAGAACAATTATTAACGTTATTAGTGCCGTAGAGCCGAGCCAGTAACTGCAGTATAAAACCGGCCTCATTGGAGGAGCGGCCAGAGGAATAAAAAAACGATTGCTGCGGATCGCCCTCCTTAAACCGCTGGGCGGCAAAATCCAAGGCCCAGTCCCAACTGACAGGCTTAAATCTATCGCTATCAGCCGCCTTGAAAATCGGTGAATTTAAACGCCCCAGAGTTTCCATTTCACGGCCGCTAAGGGCTTTAAAATCCGTCAGACTGTGATCAAAAATCTCGTCGGGAATTGCTGGCTGAATATCGGTGGACTGCGCCTGAATGCTTTTGTTGCACACCGACGGAAACTCATCCATCTCGTTAGTCATGCCACCTCGCTGGCCGCCCATGCCAAGCCCGCAAGCCTTACAGGCATTGTTGCTTTTCAGCGCTTTAGCGCTATTCAGCAAGCCCATCCGTGACACTGTGCTTAGCGTATATAAAACTTTTTTGGCACCCCCGCCAACGATTTTACTTGTATCCACAGCAATCAGGCTCCAATTCAATTTCCATTGTTATAACAATTAACCCGAGCTGAGTAAATTAAAGTCACTCAGATTGCTCTCCTCTCTTTTCTTTTCTGTGCCGCATGCTAAAGTCATTGCTGTCTTCTATGAGAGTCAGATGCAACCATGCCAACACCCCACACCACCTCCTATTATGCCGCTACCCGTAACGACACTTTGGACCGGCCCGCATTAAACGATGCTATCCGTGCCGATATATGTATCGTCGGTGCGGGTTTTACCGGCATTTCCAGTGCGTTGCATTTGGCCGAGGCCGGTTATCACGTAGTGGTGTTGGAAGCGGCGCGGATAGGCTACGGCGCCAGCGGCCGCAACGGCGGCCAGCTGGTCAATAGTTACAGCCGCGATATCGACGTTATCGAACGCAACTATGGCGTGGATACCGCCGCAGCGATGGGCCGCATGGCCTTTGAGGGTGCGGATATTATCCGCCAGCGCATTGCGCATTACGGCATCGATTGCGACTATCGTCCCGGCGGTATTTTCGCCGCATTTACCACTCGCCAAATGTATACATTGAGCGAACAAAAAAAATTATGGGAGCGTTATGGTCACTCCCAACTCACCCTGCTCGACGGTACCGCTATTCGAGATGAAATTCAAAGTGACGCTTATTGTGGCGGGCTACTCGATCAAGGCGGCGGCCATATTCATCCCTTAAATTTATTATTAGGTGAAGCCGCTGCAATTGAACAGCTGGGAGGCGTTATTTATGAAGACTCCACCGTGATCAAGATTGACCGGCTGGAAAAGCCTGTTGTGTATACAGCACAAGGCTCCGTCACCGCCGATTATGTCATGCTAGCGGGCAATGCCTATATGGGAAACTTAGTACCAGAGCTAGCCGCCAAGTCGATGCCCTGCGGCAGTCAAATTATCGCCACCGAACCGTTAGCCCCCGAAATAGCTCAAGCATTGATTCCCAATGGCTATTGCGTAGAAGACTGTAACTATAAACTGGACTACTACCGAGTTACCGACGATAACCGCTTACTTTATGGCGGCGGTGTAACCTATGGCGGTGGCGACCCAGCCTCAATCGAACGCTTTATTCGCGGCCACTTAGAACGCACCTTCCCCCAATTAAAAGGCCAGCGCTTTGATTTCACCTGGGGTGGGGACTTTTTATTGACCATGAGTCGTTTACCGCAATTGGGCCGGCTCACCGACAAAATTTACTACGCCCAAGGCTACAGTGGCCACGGTGTAACCACTACACACCTCGCGGGCAAGCTCATTGCTGAAGCGATAAAGGGTAGCGCCGAACGCTTCGATGTTTTGGCCAATATGAAACATTATCCCTTCCCCGGCGGTCGCCACTTCCGAGCGCCCTACACTGCTCTAGGAGCTTTGTATTACGGCTTGCGCGATAAACTCGGCATTTAAAATGGAAGTTGGCGTTCATTTAACGCCCTGCCCAAGCTGCTGATAGCTCTGTTCATTACCATCCATTTTCGAAAAATCGATCGGCGGGTAGCTGGTCGTTAATGACGTATCATTTAAACCTTCTAACGCTTTAGCTTGCTGCGCTCTAGCTTCGTCTGAAAGCGTCACTTCAAGACTATCGATAACATCATCAATAAGTTGATAAATATTGCGACGATCAAGCCAGTTGCGTTCTTCTTCTTTTGAAATGTTGTCATTTTGGTAATCGACATTCCAGTTAATTACAAACTTCAGCTCAAGTAGATGATGATTGGTTATAGGGAGCGCCAAACAACGACACTCGGTATGCCGTAAAGAGTTTGGCTCTACGTTAAATCGAGCCGCTACCGACTCAAACTGAGTGAGAGGTTGCCACTCAATGGGGGCGAGCCATGCCTGACGATCAATTAAATGTTCGTCGCCATGTTCAAAAGCTAATAACTGGCCTACTCCATACTCAAAAGAGCGCGGGTGAAAAAATGAAACTTTATCCTCTATTTTTCGCGGCGTAACAATTGCAACGGATGTCGACATAGAAGCAAGACGTCCGCCAAAAATGGGCCCATAAAAATCGCAAGACCGAAACACCGACCCCAGAGCACCCCAGCCATCTCGAGTGTTAATCATTTCCTTTAAATGCACACCTTCAATGTCATAGTGAGTTTTAGGACTAACCGGCTCGGCTAATAGCTCAGTATTATGCTTAGGTACTTTTAGTGAAATACGCGTGCCATCCAGCGTAAAGCTATAGTGCTTGGCTTGTCTGATTGTTAATCCAGTTAAAATACATGGCTCATTAACTTGCCGTAATTTCAATTTATGCAGTAAAAACATTACCAACTCGGCCTCTAGAGTTTTGAAACCAGTGAACGGTAACGTTGTGGCAACCACGCTTTAAATAGAGCATGGCCAGTACCTGCCATTGCTGAAGCAACGGCTATAGCGGCCGGCAATGCAACAGCCGTACCGCCCAAACCCATAGCTGCCGTTACTGCAGCACTTGAAGCCGATACCGTGGTAATAGCTTGCCAGCTGCCACCTGTACTCTTCGCCATATCAACCCCCATATTAACTGCCGAATAATCCTCATCGGCTCGAAAGCGCTGATATATACCAACAAAATCACCGGCAACATTTAAACCGCCAATTAACTCGTTCGGGTTCAGTTTATTGGTTTTGTGAGTACTTCGAGAAAACGATAAACCGACATCCCGTGCCAATGTCTCAGCTTTCACCAAATTGGTCGTTGGCTGACTAAAAAACACATGATGATCACTAGCCTTAAAGTTAACATTGCGCTCCTTCAAAATTTGCATCGCCTGAGTCAATACACCGGAGCCACCACGCTCAGAGATCCAAGCAACACCAGATATTTTTTTAGCCATCAACATTGTTTCCGCTAACTGTAGTGCATTTTCTTTTAACGAAAAATCATTTTGAGGGTTTTGAGCTGTAAATTTTTATCTGTGGACTACAGATTAATTTTGCAGCAGACCTTAGCAAAAGCAGCAAACCGAGGATACCCACCAGCTCACAGATTAATAACTACCGCTATCCTTGGTTAAGTGCGCTAAATTATCTAGCTCACATTCCTCCGAGTAGTGAATAAATCCACGTTTAATTTTTTCGGTTACTGCCTCGTCGAGCTGACCAACGCTCTTAACGATAACGGCTTCAATATCTTCAAGTGCAATTTTCATCAAATCGTAAACAACTAAAACTTCATCACCTTCGATGCTAATGTCTTGCACACCCATTAGCTTTGTTATGGCGGTGATTAGCCTTGCCCGCGCATCATTAGAGATTACAGATAACAGTCTAATACGGCGCTTTTTAATCAACACATCCCCTTTTTGCTTGGGAGCTAAGCCATGCTGGGGATCACCCACATACAAATGCGGGTGCGTTTTAAACCGATTCTGACATAGAGGGGAACAAAAATAATGCTCAACGCCTTGATAACAATAGCTTAGTGTTTTGTCCGTATTAGGTAGACTACAAACCGTACACTTTTTTGTCGTCATCGAGGAGCCCATAATTTTCACCCTATTTGGTTAATTAATGTATGTTCCTACTTCAGACAGTTGCTGACAGTCTCGCTGTGGCTAACACCAACTGAACTCTTGCCAGGTTATTCTGCAATAAAGCCTCACTCTTTTGAAGTTTAACTTACTAATGACAATATTCCTTTTTGTAGAACAACAGCAAGCCATATTCTTATAGATTAAAGCCAAAAGCGCAGTCCCACTAGCCACTGCGTGTCTTGTCTACCCCCTCCCATAGCACGGCTATAGCTTGCAGTATCACCAAATTGACTCGTCCACTCCACACCGATATAAGGCGCGAGTTGTCGAGTAACTTCATAACGTAACCGTAAACCCACAGCGGTACTAGACAAACCACTACCAACGCCGATCGCTTCATCCTGCTGGCCATAAAAAGTGAACTCCGCGCGCGGCTGTAATATAAGCCTCTGCGTGAGTAGCCATTCATTCTCAACTTCTATCTGCAGCATAGAGCGGCCCTGCTCGCCGATGTAGACCGCACCATCAATTTCAAACCAATAGGGTGACATACCTTGAAAGCCTAAGACCAACCAGTTGCGATCTGGCCCTTCGCTACTATCGTGACGAATACCGGATTGAATATCCCAAAAAGCCGTGAGGGCATGACTGTATAACAGCTCCGTATGGCTCTCAACGATACTACCGCCGAGATATTCTCCCTCCGCCTTGATAACTGCACGGTCATAGGTGTATCCATACCAAGCCTGCGCATCGTACACACCCGCATCACCAGTATCACCAGTATCAGCCTCGACCCACTCAAAGCGATTAAAGCTCACTCCCCATAAAGTATCTTCATCAGCTAAACTTAATCGGGGTGCATCTGCTAATAAATACGGCCCTGTGGTAAGCGATAAATCATTGGCATAAGCGTGTGGGCTACGGGTATTTTTAGGCGCACTGCCACCCTGCATTGAAATGACAGACACTGGGGGGTTGCTCATAGCCACACTCATTACGCTATGACTCTGCTGCGGCAGTCGCATCGTATCTGTGGCGAGTACGCTATTTGTCCAAAGCCCAACAAAAGCCAATAGCCAGCACCCTTTAGCCATCATTTGAAGACCAACTTTCACAGTCCTCATGACACCACCACTTGGCGAAACATGCCCGCATCCATATGAAACAATAAATGGCAATGCCAAGCCCAGCGCCCGAGAGCGTCGGCCGTCACTTGAAAACTGATTCGCTGAGCAGGTTGTATCGAAATAGTATGTAAGCGCGCAATAAACTCACCGCGATCATTCTCTAATTCGCTCCACATACCATGTAAATGCATGGGGTGGGTCATCATGGTGTCATTATGTAATATCACCCGTAAACGCTCACCATGGCGAAAATGTATCGGGGTCGAATCACCAAATTCTAACCCATCAAACGACCAGCTATAACGTTCCATATTACCGGTTAAATGCAGCTCTATTTCTCGTTCGGGGATACGTTTATCCATTGCACCACCGATGGTATGCAAATCACTTAATACTAAAACGCGGCGACCATTATTGCGTAGCCCCACTCCTGGATCATCTAAATTGGTGCGTGGAGTATCTACCCGCATATCGGTGCTCGGCCCGTACTCAGTACTGGCATGGTTGACCGTTTGGGACGCAACACTCAGGGGCTTGTTAACTACATTGGAATGCTGGCTATGATCCATCGCCATGCCACTATGAGCCATACCCGCGTGGCTCGACATACCAGCACTGCCATCGCCGTGACTCATGCTGCCCATCATATCGGACATAGTAAGCGGCATAGGGGCATCCAATTTGGGCACAGGCGCAGATAAACCCGCCCTGACGGCTAATGTACCGCGAGCATAGCCGCTTCGATCCATCGACTGAGCAAAAATAGTATGCACCTCACCCTTGGGCTCAACGATGACATCATAGGTTTGACCTGGGCCAAAACGAAACTCATCAACCGTAACCGGCTCCACATCCTGACCATCGGCCTGCACAACCGTTAATGGGACACCAGGGATACGCACGTCATAAAACGTATTACTGGAACCATTAATAAACCGCAACCGCAGCTTTTCACCAGGAGAAAACAACCCCGTCCAGTTACCCAACGGGGTTACACCATTCATTAAATAGGTAAACGTTGTGGCAGAAACATCGGCTAAATCAGTTGGGCTCATACGCATTTGGTTCCACATCCTGCGTTTGGCCAGCGCTTCGCTCACACCGTAAGTAGACGCATCACGCAAAAAATCCGGCACGGTTGGTTGATTAAAATTATAGTAATCGCCCTGTTGTTTTAATTTATTAAACACAGCCATAGGGTTTTCATCTGTCCAATCAGCGAGCTGCACCACATAATCTCGCTGTACCTTAGTCGTTTTATTTACCGCTGGCTGAATAATAATACTACCGTACATGCCGGTCATTTCTTGAAAACCACTATGGGAGTGATACCAGTAGGTGCCGCTCTGCTGTACTTTAAACTGATAGCTAAAGGTTTTTCCGGGGGCAATACCAGCAAAGCTGATATTCGGCACCCCATCCATTTCGAAGGGTAAAATCATGCCATGCCAATGGATCGAGGTAGACACAGATAAAGTGTTAGTCACCCGTATTGTTACCGTTTCACCCTCGCGCCAAATCAGCGTAGGCGCAGGAATAGAGCCATTTATCGCTGTCGCAATACGGGTTACACCCGTGTAGTTAACTGGCATCGACGCGACGACTAACTCAAACTCTGTGCCGCGTAATACTGGAGCTACCGGAGTAAAACCTTCATTTAAAGGAGCGCCCGAGGCCTTACTCAGACTCGCCATTGTCGACACAGCTCCACCTGCAACCAAGCCCTGTACAAATTGTCTACGCGAAATGGCTACTGATGCCCTACCCGTAGACCATCCTTGACTTGATGGTGACATTTTTTTAGTTTTCATAAATAACTATTGCCTAAGTATTTTTACTGCCTAATAAAACCAACAAGCTACAGGACACAACACACATACGCGGATAAAAAGTCCTGCTATGCATGCAATGCTTAATCGAATTGATCCTGCGATGAGTTGATTTCAGCAAAAACCTTTGCGCTACCATCAGCCATCAACAACAACACTTGATAGCTGGAAAACCTATCACCCATTTCCATGCCAGGACTGCCAAGCGGCATACCCGGCACAGCTAAACCGATCGCATTGGGCGGTGGACTAACAAGGAATTGCTGGATAAATTTAGCTGGCACATGACCTTCAAACACATAACCATGCTGTGTGATTGCGGTATGACAAGATTGGTAGCTCGGAGCAATACCCTTAGTTATTTTTAGTTGGTTTAAATCATCAGGGTGATGGATATTTGTGCTGAACCCCTCACGCTCTATGTGCTCTATCCACTCTTCACAGCAGCCACAACTAGGACTTTTATACACATCAAACGTGGTGGTTGAACCAGGTGGCCGTTGTTTTGCTGTTGCTATCGTTACTTCCTGTTTAGCGCACCCAGCTACAATTAATAGCACTAAGACCATTACTACTTGACGAATATTTTGGGACAAAAATCTCATAAATTACTTCCATAGACCAAAATGGCCTGACTAATAGTGATAAAAGGAATATGAATACTCCCGCTAAACAATCGGGGATAACTCGCGCTCAAAAAATGCAGGCGTAGCTATGCTGTGCTAGCGAGAAATAGGGGGGCGATAAAGAGAGCTGATTAACGAAGGTTCGGCCGAACCAGCGTAATAGTTGGGTACAGTAGAAAATAGAGCGGGAAATGCCGTAGTAGCTGTTGGCAGCACAGCAGTTGCGCAGCTGCCCATTTTACAATCACAGTCGGGGCAAGAGCTCATCGCTATACTGCTCTCAGTGTCAATTTTACTGGTCACCGGTTCATCAAGAGCGTCGACAACCGTTAAATCATCACTACCATTAACACAGTGACTATCATTGACTATGGCTGCATGTTCCATCATAGCCGTATGCATTTGCATTATTGTTTTATGATTACTGATCGTCGACATATTATGCAAACAAGGCGTACTAACAGATGCCAGCAGCTGACCAGCGAATGCCAGTAGCAAAAAAGCGATGATGAAATTTTTGTATTTATCGATTAACACAACTCTCGTCGACTATGTGTATATTAAGGTTGTCACTAGGAGGCATGGCATGATTTCTTCATCGGCACACATGGCCCCTTAGCCTGCACCTGCCTATCCTACCTTGAGTTGCTCTGCCGACCAAATATATTACTGCCATTGGTATCATTTTCGACCAGGATAAACTCATTAGCCGTCAATCAACAGCTATTTGAGCGTTGTACTTAGAGCTACCGAAGAAATTATGATCAAATTGAAGGACTCAATGCCTGAACAGCACTGACGCGAGTACTGCGCGAACGTATTCCCGCGCAGCCCTCTGATGAACTACTACCTCGCTAAACCATCGGCTCCAAGCGCACATGCGCCGCTGATTGCCCAATCGATATATCAGCAAACGCTTGAACTCTTCGCTCCACTTGGGTAGCTAAGTATGAGATTAAAGCTACATTACTTTGCTCGCCTGCCGCAAGGATAAACTCCTCCATTTGCGAATCAAGATCGGCGCTCGCATCATAGCTATCACCCAAAATCAAAGCCGCGTCAATACGAGCTAATCGCTCCAGCTCCGCCTCTACTTGATCGACCCGCTGATAGTATTCAACCAAGCGCTTGGCTGCCTGTTTGTTTTGCTGATGTAGCTCTTGCTCTACACCAATCTTATCCAGAGCATCATCTAACATAGTTAATATAGCACGATGCTTGCCCGCCAGCCTGGCCACGGGTGCCGGGGGGACGATGTCTACACCAAGGTTTTCTGCCAACACATTAATCAGCGAACGGCGCAAGGCGATATCCCATTCGATATAAACATCGTGTGGATCACCAGGAGATGGATTGGTAGTGGAGCCAACAAATTGCATACAGGCAACAGTGGCAAACAAGGTATGATGATAGCGCATCACTTTGACATCCAGTGGCTCTCCAACAACCTCGGCATAATAACGACACAGGCTACCAATATCATCACCCATAGGCTCAACACTTTCGCGCATCGCCATCGTTGCCAGGTCAGTTAACGGGTCGCCAACCATGGCAAATTCAAAATCATATAGCGCGGTGATCTTACCGTTTTCAAATAAAAACTGACCTGCATCAAAGGCGATAAAACTCGGCTTGGTACGGTGCAAAGGGATATTATTGCGCAACCAGCGCATAGCAAACTCTATCAACGGGTCAGGCTGGCGTTTGTGTTTTTGATACAGAGGCAGGTAGGCGTTTAGCCCTGCCAGCGCAATCGCTTCAGCACCCTCTGGCACCTCAATACCGCGATCGGCAAAGGGTTCCAGCGGTGCCGAATGCATCGCTGCAATGGCATCAATATACTGCCGTGCTACCGAGCGACGTTCGTCATCATTGCTCGCGGTTGAAACATCGCGGGTACCTGGCACCGTCTCCATAATAATAGCAACTGGATCTGCACACATACCATAGACATGCGGCACCGGTATGCCCTGCTGCGCTAGCACTTGCAGGATATCCGCCTCACGCTTTAATTCAGGAAAAGGCATCACATCACTTTCACGGTCACCCCTGGCATGTACCTTGATAATCTCGCCATCAGGCTTTTGCAACTCCAGAAACCAGGCCGGACGCCAGCGTAACTGTCGATCTAGTTTAATTACTTTGGCACCTGTTAATTGCTCTACACTGGCACATAGTTTTTGCTCACGCAGCTGGTCGGCTGCACTCAAAACGGTTTGCTGATCACTCATATATATTGCTCTATTCATTATTATTCGAGGCTAGGGATTTTTCTTTAGGTAATGTGAAACCCGATCCGCGGCAATACGCCCCGGCAAACCGGTAACACCACCACCGGGATGCGTGCTCGCACCACCGAGGAAAAACCCTGGCACTACGGGCTTAGGTCCACCCAAACCGTAAGCAGGCCGCTTAAGCCCTGATCGACTACTAGCAAAATCTATATGGGTCACGCAACCATTGGTAATATTAACTCGCTCCTGGCGGTCAATCGGTGACTCCACAAAGCGCCCTATCTCAGCATCAAAACCATCGTAGTACTCGGAGGCTTGGGCAAGGATCGCTTTCATCGCATAATCCTTGCGTTCCTGAGTCCACGGCCCATCGCGCAATTTGACTGCAATCGCCGCAAGGTAGATGTAAGCGACTGATTGGCCAGCAGGTGCCTGGCTGGGATCAATATTACTCAGCGGCGTCACCGACATCGCGTGACGCAGGGGAATATCGCCGCGTCGTGCCGCCCAAAACATTTCCCGCACATCGTCGGGCAAACCAATCATGCCCACGGCTTTATTCAAATCAGCATCATCATGACGCATGTCCTGATGTTTTTTCAGCGTTAATGGTTTTGATATGGCGACGTTAGCTAAAAACGGCGCGCCGTTATCACGAGCCATCGGCGCATGTTCCATGCGCTGCATCAAGCGCCGCTCAATCGCACCCTCGGTGACCATCTTGTAAGCTAGTCGAGGATCGCAGGTCGCATTGACTACCCGCGCGGTAATCACTCTGCCATCCTCAAGCCGCACGCCCTTGGTTTTTCCATCTTCAACCAGTATCTCTGCCACCGAAGCGTTAAGAAAAATAGTGCCTCCAGATTCTTCAAAACTTGCCGCAAAGGCATTGGACAAGGCTTGCAAACTACCAATAGGCTTACCCGTACCTAATCGGTGGATCATACTGATCATGGTGTAAGCGGCGGCGTTGCCGTCCTGATCGACAGGGCCCGCACCGGCGGCAATACCGGTGAGATAAGCGATAGTGGCCGGATGTTCAAACCATTCGCAGGCCACTTGATCAGAGGTGGCCGAGGCAATAGCTTCCAGCTCACGACGCAATTTACGATTGCGGATTAACGCCCCAATCATTTTCAATAACACTTTTGGCTGTGGCCGGCCGTGGTCAAGCGCCATCATCGGCGAACCAATTTCAAACAGCGCGTCGAGTATTTCCATAAACTTTAAATAGGCTTTGCCATCGGCCGGATGGATCCGGGCGATATCATCGGCAGTGCGTTTCATATCGCGAAACAGCGCAATCGAACGGCCATCGGGATGCAAATAGGCATAGGGTGGATCCGGCTCAATCATGGATAAACCATGACGGGCCAGCTCAAGCTCTTCAATGATCCCGGTTTGTCGAAGATAAATAATTTCTACTGCACAAGGCGTTACTAAATGCTGGGGAGCTTCGGGTATCATGAAATCTGAACTGGTCATGCCGCCCACTTTAGCGCCACGCTCAACCACTAGTACCTTATAACCCGCTCGTGCCAGATAGCATGCACTGGTCATACCGTTATGGCCCGCCCCTACTACAATCACATCAAAATCTGTACTCATAACATCATGTCCTTCATATGCAAAAACTCAATCGACTGAAATTGCTCAGCTTAGAGCGATTCAATCAACTTAAGCGTTCCAAAATCTTCGGCTGCCTGATAAAAACGTTCAACCATAGGCAGGCCATGCTGGCCCCACTCATCTTGATTGGCCAACCAGGCCTGCATACCGTAAATAGGCCAGCGGTGATATTGTTCGCGAACCTTATCCAACGACATCAAATCTGTCGCTCCGGTTGATAGCAACACCTCGTAATAATGTTTCAGCAATTTATCTTCTTCAGTGCGGCGTTCATCAATAGTCAATGTCCCCAGCATAAAATAAGTCAGATCTCGCCATGGGTGGCCCTTGCGTACCAGCTGCCAATCAATCCACAAACGCTCGCCACTGGGGCGTAAATAACTGTTACCCAGATGTGAATCGCCATGCACGACACACAAGGGACCAGTTTGGGCTTGCGCATACGCTACCAGCTTGTCATAGGCAGTTTCCAAACGCTGCGGATTATCAAGCAGCCACTGTGGTAATATTTTTTGATAATCTGTTTTATCTATATTAAGTTTTGCAAAAGGCCAGAGCTGACGCTGCTGCTCACAATCCACTGTTGTCGCCATAGATGTTTGCAACCACTGATACTGGTCAAGCTTATCACTGCCCCACCAGGCACCATGTAACTGCGCCAACCCTTCTAGTGCATGAGCAACAGCATCCACACCAATATGATGCGTGCTGTGACCAAAAACCCCACCCTCAGTGGCAAGGTCTTCCATCACCACCATACCTTGGCCGCTGCCGTCATCATCCCAATCCGCGTAAAAACAGTTCGGTGCAGGAATACTTAAATTCTCACGAATATAATAATAAAACCGCGCTTCCAGCTCACAAATATCACCGCTCTCAAAACCCTCTGACCAGTTGGCTTTAATACACACCTGGCGGGGAATACCCGAGGCTTTGCCCACATCATTAAAATCCAGCTCCAGTCGTATTTTGGTGGTATGGCCGTTACGAACCTCAATAGTTTTCATCCCCTCAACGACAATCCCCGGATAACGGTTTACCAACACTGAGGTTAACCAGGGTGCCGTAATATCTTCTAGGTTACGGGGGATTTTTTGACTACGCCCATAAGGGCCAAATGTTTTTTTATGCATTATTCTTCAACCTTCATTAAAACGAGCAGCAGTAAATTTAGCACCGCCCCAGTAACAACTAAGCAATTATTAAGACTGGTTCCCCATAAATTCGGCATAGTGTGGCTGACAAGCCGAAGTGCCACCATTAATTTCAATACAGGTACCGGTGATATAGCCTGACTCATCTGAGGCTAAAAAAGCTACCAGTGATGCAATATCTTCGGGGGTACCCAACCGATTAGTCAGCACATATTTACCGATTATCTCCTTAATATCCGGCGCAGTACGCTCCAGCGCTTCAGTCACAATCACTCCTGGGGCGATTGAATTACAGCGAATGCCTTGATGACCATGCTGAGTAGCAATATATTTACTCATGGTGATGATGGCACCCTTGGTTGAACCGTAGGCGATGCGATTGAGGTCGCCCTTTAATCCGGAACCAGAAGCAGTATTGATGATTGAACCACCGCCAGTTTTAATCATATGTGGAATAGCATAGCGACAACAGGCCAGATAGCCAGTCAGGTTGACATCCAGTGTTTGTTGCCAAACTTCCATCGGTATATCAACGGCTGTAGTGTCATGACATTGGATGGCGGGGTCGGTCACCGCAGTATTATTATGCAAAATATCCAAACGCCCGAAATGCGCCACAGTTTTTTCTATCATTGCTTCGATACTGGCAATATCCGCCGCATCAAACTGCACGGCCAAACCATTGCCCGATAATGCCGCTGCGGCTTTTTCCGCTGACGCCAAGTTAATATCGGCCACCACAACTTTTGCGCCTTCCTCTGCTAACCGCAGCGCGGTAGCCGAACCAATACCGCCACCACCACCCGTAACTATTGCTACCTTACCAATCAAACGCTGCATAACTCACCTCATTGTTATTTTACTGTTATTAATCACAACTCCAGCACACGCAACAGATACGGATAGAGCGCTGAAAATCCAGCATTGAATGATACTGCCCCCCGCTTTTGTAAGTCAAGTGACTTATTATACCTCGGCAATACGCTGAAGCCTGAGTGTATCCAGACTATGAATTATTGGAGTTTACAGGCTAAAATAGCCCTAGTTTCTAACCACAACCCAATCAACATATCCGTGTTGAACCACCAATAAGGCTTTCCGTTGACCAGCAAAACCCATAAAAAAACCTCTACAACAGGCTCCAAAAACAGCCTGGAAGACTACCCTAAAGGCGCCAGAAAGCTCATCCTCACCGCTGAGCGATTGTTTGGCCAGCATGGCTTTGATAACGTCTCTTTGCGACAAATTGTAACGGCCTCAGGCCAGGCTAACAATTATGCAGTGCAGCATCATTTCGGTAGCAAGGAAGGCCTCATAGAAGCTATTTTCACCATCCGCATGGCCGTACTCGACGCCGCAAGAGGTGAATTTCTCAACGTGATGAAAAAATCCGGCGAGCTAACCACAGAAAACATTATTAAAGCTATTATGATGCCCATCCTCGAGGCCTTTGATGAAAAAGAACGTCATTTATACGCCGATTTTATGTTTCATCTATTTCATCGCGACAAAATTCACGCCAATAGTATTATAAGTGGCGACGTACCTGAGTACGCCAACTTTGCTCCTGCTGTTAACGAACTCAACACGCTATTGCGCAAACAGCTGGCACACTTACCTGCAGGCGTTTTCAATACCCGCTACCGGCTCGCCGCTGAGTTATTTTTAAGTGGTCTGAATGAACGTAAACGAATTTCCCACAACAAAGGTAACTCTTACACTAACCTGGAAGTATTCTGGAAAGATATGCTTAAACTCTCTGTAGTTATTTTCACCACACCCTATCCGTGATTATTATCTCCTCCGCAATAACCAAAGGGAGCTAGAGATCCGTATGGCCAAAGTTCAGCACAAAACATCTAATTGTTTTAGCTTTACCAATAGGTTGAGACAACTTTGTCTAATTCACAGTTATTTGTTCGACCTATAAAAATTATTTCCGTGCTGTCGAAACGCTTAGGTATTTACTAAAGGAAGAATGAGCAGATTTTTCAGAAAGACAATGGCTTAGATGACGATAAGTGCCACCCCGTTTGATAAAACTTGCCACTGTACTACTAGACTATATTAATAAAGGCGTATATTTACGGTCATCTTGTTCTCGCTGTGCCTTATTGTCCTGCTCACACTGCTCTTGCTGTTGTTTTTTTTCTACAAGTTTTTGCATGTTCTTTTGCCTTGAGTACTGCTGACGCCAGAGTTTACTCGCGGCATCACGCTGATCTTGAGCTAGTGCCAACCGCTGACCCTGCGCTACTGCCGCACCATCCAAGCTGCTATAAAAACGGATAAAATTTGATAATTGACCAACACTTTGCCCCTGCGCACCCAACGCTTGAAAATGATCATTATACTCATTTTTATACTGTTCTAATTGCTGCTGTTGTTGCGATACTGCATCTACATTACGAATAGACACAGCCAGCTTCTCAGCTGCGGCACGCTCGCGTAGTTGGGCTATTTTCAGCACAGTTTGTAAGCGCTGTGAAGCGGTCTTTTTCATCAGGCAACTCCTACTAAGATCTCACTGTGGGGAAATCAGCTACATTGTTTCTGCTGCCATTAGCTTCGGCTATCGGTGGCTGCAACACCGCCTTTAACTCCGCCACACTGGCTGCAACTTTAACTGATTCTCGCAACCCCTGCTGCAAAAACTTTCTGATCGATGGCAGCCGCTCAATGGCAACATCAGTCTCAGGATCACTACCAGCAACATAAGCACCAACACTAATAAGGTCACGACTTTGTTGATAACGCGAATATAAATGCCGTAATTTCTGTGCCAAAGCCAAGTGCTCGGGACTAATAATATTAGGCATTGCGCGGCTGATTGAGCCCTCTATATCAATCGCAGGATAATGACCTTCATCAGCCAAAGCTCGCGATAAAACCACGTGTCCATCAAGGATAGCCCGCGCGGCATCCGCCACAGGATCTTGTAAATCATCACCCTCAGTTAACACTGTATAAAAGGCAGTCACTGAACCACTACCATCAGCACCATTACCCGCCCGCTCCACCAACTGAGGGATTTTGGCAAACACCGAAGGTGGGTAACCCTTGGTAGCAGGAGGCTCACCAATCGATAAGGCTATTTCACGCTGTGCCTGAGCGTAGCGAGTTAGTGAGTCCATCAGGAGTAAAACATGCTTACCTTCATCACGAAAACTTTCGGCGATACGCGTTGCTAACATCGCTGCGCGCATCCTCATCAAAGGAGCATCATCCGCAGGGGAGGCCACCACCACCGATCGTTTCAGGCCCTCTTTATCTAAAACCTGCTCGATAAACTCTTTAACTTCTCTGCCTCGCTCCCCCACTAAGCCGACCACTACCACATCAGCTTCAGTAAAGCGGGTCATCATCCCCAGCAGCACACTTTTACCCACGCCACTACCAGCAAATAAACCTAAACGCTGACCTCGGCCTACGGTCAATACTGAATTTATGGCACGAATACCCACATCCAGCACGCTGGAAATGGGTTGACGCTGCAAGGGGTTAATTAGGTCTGCTTGCATATCGACACTGCGGGCGTTTCCCAGTGGACCTTTACCATCTAAGGGCCGGCCAGCCCCGTCGATTACTCTACCCATCAGTTGCGCACCCACAGGTACTTTGTCTTCATAGGCGACGGGTACAACTTTCATTCCCGGCTTCAAGTTGGATACCGGTTCAATCGGCATAAGGAATAATTTATTTTCGCTAAAGCCAACCACTTCGGCCTCAATCCCGCGCTGCTCATCATGCATAACTATACAGCGACAACCAATCGATAGCTCCAGCCCTGCCACCTCCAAAGTCATCCCTACTACACGAATTAGCTGGCCAGAAATCAATGGACGAATGATGCTCTGCTCTGGCAAGGTATAGCGAGCCAGTCGATCAACAAAAGGCACTCGACGAGTGTCAGCCATTAATCCTGATCTCCGACAACATCGGGCTGTGCCAGCTCTGCAAACCGCCGTGTTACCAATGCGTCGATGGTCTGTTGAAACTGCTCTTCCATCGTGTATTCCACCACACTGTGTTTACTAGTCACCCGACAGCCTCCCGTACTCAGGGAACGATCTGGCTGTAGCTGCCATTGCGATGGTATATCAGATTGATTACTCAATAATTGATAATCTTGCTCACTCAAGTGAACAGAGATATTGCTAGAGTCCATCGGCAACATCGCTAAAGCCTCACTTATCACCTGCTGAACATGGGCAGAGTCTGACAACAACTCACGTCGTACGATAGCCCGAGCGACCGAAGTTACAACATTAACCAGCGCCAACTCGACTTCATCGTCTTGTCCCGCCAGGTACTGATAAATATTAGTCACGGCGGCACTCAAACCATCCACTTGCTGTTTAACCTGCTCCTCCGCCGCCGCCAACCCAGCTTTATAACCTTCAGCATGACCTTGGCTAAGGCCTTGCGCATGGCCATCTTTTTGCGCCTGCTCACGCAACTCTTCATAAGCCTGATTGGAAATTTCTTCTAACTGTGCCGCGGTGATAGAGGTATAAATAACTTCATTTTTATCGACATTGATTAACTGACCGCGCGGACCACGATTCTTAAGTTTTTCAGCCTTTACAATCTGCCCTTCTTTAACCTCGGGTATCACCCAAGAGGTATAGTCAGCGGATTGATCAGAGGGGATTCTAGACACGGATATCTACCTAAATATTTGTTAAATACTGCTGGGATATAAACCGAACACTACTTATGAACTCGATCAAAACCACATCCAACAGAAGCAAAGCACTCCATGCGGGGCTCACTAAACCATTTCTTCGCCACTTGCGCCGAGGGAAATTTCTCCCGCATCCGCCATACGACGGGCAATAAGCAATATTTCTTTTTGCGCGCCCTCCACATCGCTAAGTCTGACCGGGCCTTTTGCCTCCAAATCATCACGCAGTAATTCAGCAGCACGCTTGGACATATTGCTGAAGATCTTCTCTTGCAAATCATCATCCGCACCCTTGAGCGCCAGAATAAGTACTTCGGAAGAAACTTCCCGCAACAATGCCTGAATACCGCGGTCGTCCACTGCCTTCAAATTATCAAATACAAACATCAAGTCCTGAATGGTGCTACCCATATCTTCGTCAATCTCTTTAATGGAGTCCATTAATTCGGCTTCGATCGACATCTCTAAATTATTCATGATCTCAGCAGCCACTTTCGTACCACCCATAGATTTCGCCTGCGAACCTGCGCTGCCAGAAAATTGTTTTTCAAGAATAGTATTAAGCTCAAGCAGCGCCGAAGGCTGTACTGCATCCAGCGAAGCGACCCGCATGATGATATCGAGGCGTACTTTTTCAGGTAGATTCGTCAAAACTTCGGCCGATTGATCACCATCAAGGTGGGCAATGACAATCGCCTGAATCTGTGGGTGTTCGTTACGAATAATATCGGCAACCGAGCGCGCATCCATCCACTTTAAGGTATCTAGGCCGCTGGTATTCCCCCCCAGCAGGATACGATCAACTAGCGAGCCAGCCTTATCTACACCCAATGCTTCGACTAACATATTACGGATATAACCGTCGGAGCCCACTCCCAAACCAGTGATAGTACGCGCCTCCTCCATGAAATTACCCATCACCGTTTCGACATGATTTTTCGGGACGTTTTCCAATCGGGTCATGGCTGTGCCGATGCGCTGTACATCCTTTGGCCCAAGATGTTTTAACACTGACGCAGCTTCCTTCTCACCCATCGACATCAGCAGAATAGCTGCCTGATCCAGCTTGCTTAAATTAAAGCCATCTTTGCCGGAACCCTTTGTACCATTAGTCACTGGCCGCCACCCATTTTTTCACCACCTGAGCTACACGACCCGGATCTTCTGCGACCAGGCCCTTTATAGCATTTAATTGTTGCTGATAACCCTCATTGG
Organism: Spongiibacteraceae bacterium; assembly: GCA_041677245.1. Taxonomy (GTDB): domain Bacteria; phylum Pseudomonadota; class Gammaproteobacteria; order Pseudomonadales; family Dasaniaceae; genus Oceanicoccus. The sequence goes on from JBAYQJ010000020.1 coordinate 41,473, forward strand.
GGCCTGTCAGTAATAGACTATCGCCTCCCGATAAGGTCACCGTATCACCGACTAAATCTGAGCCCAAGTCTCCAGATAATTCACCCAGCGCCCGCTGTGCTTCGATTTCCCGCATATCTTTAGTAGTATCAGTTAAGCCGCGCATCGCAGGCCGTAGTACCCCAAAGATTAACGCTAACACGACAATGCCGCCTAACAGCAGTTTGCCATACTTTAACAATTCCGGCTGCTCCCAGATAGGTAATTCTTCTATCACCATGGGTGCTGCAGGCTCCTTAGAAATAAAAGCTGAATTGATGATATTGACGCTATCACCTCGAGTAATATCAAACCCAACTGCATCCTTAATCAACGTAGTCAGGCGATCTAGCTCAGCCGGATCGATAGCAACCGATGTTATCTCACCAGTATCGGCATCAACACTGCTTACATTATCGACTAACACTGCCACCGACAAACGATTCAACTTACCCACCTGATGACGGGTATGACTAATTGTTCGATCTAATTCGTAATTACGCACCGATTGCTTACGACTATTCGAACTGGCAGCAGTTACTGCACCGGCCACCCCATCGCCTACATTTTCAGGTGCCTGACCATCAACCGGCGGCTGATTGCTTAATGCCCCAGGTACACCCCCTCCGCCAGCCCCAGCCCCTCTTGACTCTTCAACCAATTGCTCACTGCGGATGGAGGGTAAATCTGGATTAAACAACTCATCAGTTTGCTCTACCTGGGTAAAATCAACATCGGCGCTCACTTGCGCTCTAAAACCGTCTTTGCCCAGTACCGGCTCTAAAATAGAGCCAATACGCTTAATCAACGATCCCTCTAACTGATGCACATATTCAAGGTGCTTATTGGCAGTAGCCATATTGTCATCAACATCAAAGTTAGAAAGCAGGTTACCCCGTTGATCGACCACAGTAACATTTTCAATAGTCAGCGATGGAATACTAAAGGCTACCATATTGGCGATGGCTCGAACTTGCCCTGAATTAATACCCGCACCACTGTAAAGATCAAGGAACACTGACGCCGTTGGCTCACGAGCATCACGAATAAACGCAGAGGTTTTAGGAATCGCCAAATGCACTCGAGCCGCACGAACCGAGCGAATACTGGCAATGGTTCGTGCTAACTCCCCTTCCAATCCGCGCTTAAACCGCGCGTTCTCCATAAATTGACTGGTACCCAAGGGCTGGTCTTTATCTAATAATTCAAAACCAAAGCTGCCATCAGCCGAAATACCTGCACCGGCAAGCTTCAAGCGAGCGTCATTCATTTGATCTGCCTGTACTAGCAACGCCCCTGTAGTTTCATCGACCTTAAAATTGATTTTATTGGTTTGCAAAATGTCTAGCACATCGGCGGGGTTCATCTGATCCAGGTTGCTATACAGCGGCCGATAATCCTGCTCCTGTGACCACAACACCACCGCAAAACCAATCGCAACACTCGCCGCCAAACCCACCATCAGACCCAACTGGCGCAGGATACCCAGGTTGCTAATACCTTCCATGAAGTCATTTTGGCGAGGACTCGCTGCCATGCCTCCGTCGGTACTTGCTGGTACTGCTGCCATCGATGAACCCCTCGTATTAATCTGCTACTGTCATTTGGTGTCGTTTGGGTCAGACTTTAAAGTCCTAAATCGGCATATTCATTACATCTTGATAGGCTTCAACCAACTTGTTACGTACTTGGGTCAAAGCTTGAAAAGAAACACTCGCTTTTTGCGATGCCACCATTACCTGTGACAAGCTAACTCCGGGATCACCCTGCTGATAAGCCGTCGCCAACGCCGAAGAAGTCTGCTGAGTTTCATTGACCGAATTAATCGCATTGGAAAACATTTCACCAAACTTAGGGGCTGTCGCGCTGCTGACTTTGTTAGCGTCGCCAACTTGCATAGCCGCCTCCACATCAGAACGAGGCTGTACAATATTAGTCGCCTGTGCCTGCGCCTTCATCTCACGCATCTGCATCAGCAAACTATTAACATCAACTCGATTGGTAACCATTGCTTTCCCCTCTTACTACCAGCCTCGCCACATAGCGAGGGCTTGTCATTCAACCGCTCTATCCCGTCAAGCTTTTATCAGTCAAACTCCTGACACTTAGATCATTCAGCCAGTAATAACAATGCCCGTTCTTTACCATAAGCCGACAAGTAATTGACAAACTGGCGACTGAATCGCTTGTAAAAGAGGAGAAAGCACAAAACGGGCCAACTTAAAAAGGAGTAATAACATAGCGCAAAGGCTATTAGAGAAGAGGAGCATATTTAACTAAAAATGCTATTGAGCTCGAACCGATCCGGCCAATAGTTGAGCAAACTCAGCTGCAACAACTGGCCGACTAAATAAATAGCCCTGCAGTAAATCACAACCCATCCGATGTAATTGTTGCCGCTGCTGCTCAGTTTCAACCCCTTCAGCGACCGAGGTTAAGCCCAGCTCATGACAGATACTCAGTATCGATCGCACAATAGCTTGGTCGTTGCCCTCCTCTGCACAGTGATCAACAAAGGATTTATCAATTTTTAATACATCGATAGGCAACTGTTTTAAATAAGCAAGCGAAGAATAACCTGTACCAAAATCATCAATAGCAAAACTAATGCCCAGCTGATTAATCTCTGCTAGCACATCGCCAACCTGAGCAATATTTTCAACCAGTACATTTTCAGTAATTTCAAATTCGATTAACGATGCGGGTAATTGACTCGCCGCAAGCGCGACTTCAATCTGCTCAACAAAATATGGGTCCATTAATTGTTTAGGGCTGATGTTCACCGCCAAACGCATATCATTACGCCACATACCCGCGCTGCGCCATTGTGATAATTGTTGGAAGCTAGTCTCTAAGACCCATAAGCCTACTTGTGAAATTAAAGCCGAGCCCTCCAGTACCGGAATAAACTCTGATGGAGAAACTGCACCAAACTCCGCATTATCCCATCGCAGCAACACCTCAGCCCCCATTAAGGTATTATCACTAACTAACACCTTCGGCTGGTATACCAGTGACATTTCCTTGTGATCAATTGCACCACGCAAACTATTAAGCAGCTGCAAATGCCGCGATGCCTGCTGACCCATTTCAACTTCAAAAAACGTATAATTATTACGCCCCTTACGCTTACTCTCATACAGAGCCAAATCAGCCTGCTTTAACAGCTCATCCCCACTGCGCTGCTCACCATTAAATAAGGTGATCCCCACACTACAGGTCAGCGAGCAATCTGTATCGTGTAAACGAAAAGGCTCCGCTAACAGTAATTGTAACGAGCGTGCCACTTGTGCAGCCATTAATTGCGACTGCTCATAATCTTGATCAAGTGCCTCCAGTAATACCACAAACTCGTCGCCGCCGAATCGGGCCAACATATCGTATTGACGCAAACGCCGCTGCAAACGCTTAGCAAATTGCATCAGCACGATATCACCAACTGAATGCCCCATGGAGTCATTAATATTTTTGAAGTGGTCCAAATCAACAAAGAAAACCGCGCTATATTGCTTGGTGCGATTAGCTAAACTCAGGCGTTGCTGCAACCGATCGTGGAAATAATTACGGTTGGGCAGCTCTGTTACAGCATCATAAAAGGCCTGATGGCTAATTAACTCTTCGCGTAAAATTCGCTGGGTAACATCCCGCATAAAAGAGGTGTAGCCGACCAGTTGTTGATTGGCCAAGCGCATAGGCACGCTAGTCCACTCACAGTTAATAACGTCCTTATCCTCTCGCTGGCTACTGAGTGTGGCGGTTAAAAAGTGTTCGGAAAGAGCCAAAGTTTCAAAGTACTCCGTAGCTTCTGCCAAAGGGGATATATGCATAAAGGACTTTCCCAATGCATCACTACTCGCGTACCCGAAAATTTTTTCAGCAGCGGGATTCCAGCGCTTTACATTAAAATCCACATCCCATTCAATAATACCCAAAGGACTACATTCAAAATGCAAATCCACTCTTCTCAGAGATTCCACCAAAGCTTGTTCTTGCTCGGCGAGCGATATTGACTGCTGCACATTCTGGAACCAAATAGCATAATGACGCTGGGAGCCGACCCACAAATAGATCATATAGATATAACATAAACTAACCAACCACCAGCCCATTTCGCCATCCATAACATAAAACGTCAAGGAAAGCGGTAACAAGCTGCACAGCATAAATAATAGAAAAGCCAAAGGGGTCAAAGCCAAAGTAGTAGCCGCCCCTGAGCATACCCCTGCCATACTGATAATTAAAAATAGCTGGTGGGACATTGAGTCATAGGGCATTAGCTTTAATACTGCATACCCCCAAAGTAGCCCAGAGATAACCGCAAAGACATGATGCCAGAACAACCAATAACGAGTTGAGTTAATTTCGGGAGCGCGCAAATACTGTAAATAAAAACGGTAACGCACAAGAGAAAATAACAGAGCTGTAGAAAACCACAGCGCAAGTGTTATACCACCAAGCAGCGGCCATAGCATCAGCGTATATAATGAAACCAGTAATAATGTGGTGCTGATTGCTAACGGATAAAAATCAAATACCGTTCTCAGCTGCTCTGGAAAATATTGCGAGGCTCGGGGTAACAGCATGAACAACAACTCTTCAATGCAATCTGAATTAAAGTAAAATATGGACTAAAACTAAAAAAGTATAGTGCGTTATTTCGTTTATCCCATCCGTGGGAGGCAGGCCTATCATCTTGAGTTTATTAACTTCACCCGATCGGGCCAAGCAATACATACTTTGCCAAATAGCATCACGTCATTCAACTAGCGCAGCATCAATAAATTGCACATCACTTTGAATGCGTGAAAAAGAGACCTCTGCGTCGTCGTACGCATAAGCAGCTCGTTCACTACTGCGGTCAATGCTAAGTTGCTCAAAGTCAAAAAATTTCTTATCAGCCAATTGCGAGGGCGCTATATTTTGCATGGCACCGAAGATGCTCCCGACTCTACCGGGCTGTGTTTTTTCCCACTGCTGTAACATCAACTTAATATTTTGCCGCTGCAAATTCTCTTGCGAGCCACAAAGATTACAAGGAATAATGGGGAATTCTTTAATCTGCGCATATTGTTGTAAATCAGTCTCTTTACAGTAAGCCATCGGACGGATAACAATATTACGCTTATCATCTGCGAGCAATTTAGGTGGCATTGACGCCATTTTTGACCCGTAAAACATATTTAAAAACAACGTTTCTACCATGTCATCACGGTGGTGGCCCAAGGCTATTTTATTGCAGTTAATCTCCTCGGCAAAAGCATATAAAGTGCCCCGGCGCAGACGAGAGCACAAACCACAGGTCGTTTTACCCTCAGGAATCTTCTCCTTAACCACTGAATACGTGTCCTTTTCGACTATGTAGTATTCAATGCCTAGCGAATCGAGGTAATTCGGCAACACCTGCTCAGGGAAGCCGGGTTGCTTTTGATCCATATTCACTGCGACTAAATCAAAGTTGATTGGTGCACTACTTTGCAAGTTCATCAGGATATCGAGCATGCCATATGAGTCTTTACCACCCGATAAGCACACCATCACCCGATCACCCTCCTCAATCATGGTGTAATCTTCAATGGCGCGCCCCACATAGCGACGCAAACGCTTCTGTAGTTTGTTAAATTCTGTCTTACTCTTTTTCGACAATTCTTGCACTGGCGACTGCACCTCTAAAAAACCCTTAAAACTTTAACTACACGTAGCCGATAATTCTACCATAGCTTAGGTTGAACACCGTACACTCGCCCGCACTACAAGCAGATAACCGACCAACAACCTCTCCGTTAGCACCCTATCAGCCATAAAATACGTCTCAACAGCCTATTTACCCAAGCCACACATGTTATTTAAGTCATTAAGGGGTAAATCGGCGACGTAAAGTGTAGAAATTTTGTAGCTAAGCCTCTAGAATTGGGCCCTATTTTTAAGGGGCGCCCTAAGTCTCAAGGCTAATCAAGCCTGGGAGTTACGGGCTAACTACTAATGGGTTTGACCTAATTCAGCTCGGTGGCGATCAGGATTGCAATCCACTCCAGATAAAGCTTCCAGTTTACAAACCCGAACTTCAAGCCACGACAGGAAATCATCCATGAAACAACCCGTTCGCGTTACCGTCACCGGAGCTGCTGGCCAAATTGGCTACGCACTATTATTTCGCATTGCATCAGGTGCCATGCTTGGCAACGACCAGCCTGTCATCCTTCAATTACTGGACATCACTCCTGCTTTGGACGCCCTTGAAGGGGTTAAAATGGAACTGGATGATTGTGCATTCCCACTGCTAGCCGGTGTTGTTTGTACTGATGATCCCAATGTTGGTTTTAAAGATGCTGACTACGCATTATTAGTTGGCGCGCGCCCACGCGGCCCAGGTATGGAACGCAAAGATCTGCTTGAAGCCAACGCAGCAATCTTCTCTGTTCAAGGTAAAGCAATTGATCAAAACGCCAGCAAAGACATCAAAGTATTGGTTGTAGGTAACCCAGCCAACACCAACGCACTGATCACTCAGCGTAATGCACCTAGCATCAACCCACGCAACTTTACTGCAATGATGCGTTTGGATCACAACCGCGCCAAATCTCAGTTAGCGACTAAAACAGGCAGTGCTGTTACCGATGTTAAAAACATGACTGTTTGGGGTAACCACTCAGCTACTCAGTACCCAGATCTTTCTAACGTAACAGTAGCTGGCAAGCCTGCTCTCGAGCTTGTTGAGCAAGACTGGTACGAAAACGACTATATCCCAACTGTTGCACAACGCGGCGCAGCTATCATTAAAGCTCGCGGTGCATCTTCTGCTGCATCAGCAGCCAATGCAGCTATCGATCATATGCGCAGCTGGGCATTAGGTACTGACGGTGATGACTGGGTTAGCATGGGTATTTACTCAGACGGCTCTTACGGCATCACTGAAGGCTTAATCTACTCTTTCCCTTGCCGCTGTAAAAACGGTGAATGGGAAATTGTTCAAGGTTTGGAGATTAGCGATTTCAGCCGTGCGCGTATGCAAGCGACTCAAACTGAGCTGACTGAAGAACGCGATGGCGTAGCTCACCTATTACCTTAATAGCTGGTTGAGTTTCACCATTAATAAAAAGGCCGCAATAGCGGCCTTTTTATTATTCGGTTTCACTTTAGAGGAGAAGCTCCACACTGCAAACACTAAACCGCCTGCAAATAATCAACCAATAACTGTACCGACTCCTGACCACGAAACTCATTTACGTCCAGCTTATAAACCAACCGAACCTTTTCCACCTCCGTATTGGGCCATTCTTTAGGATCAATGTTAAAAGCAATTGCATCCACCAACTGCTTAGCCTCGCGATCCAGCGCCACCACCATTTTTAAGTGTTTTTCGCCAACAATTCGCTGCTGCACCAACCAAAATTCGCCATCAAACAAAGGCTCAGGAAAATGCTGCCCCCACGGACCACCGTCACGTAACATTTGTGCGAGAGTTAAATTAAAATCAGTCTCGGACAGCTCGCCATCACTTTGCAGCACCGCTTGCAAGTCATCGACTGTTAGCTGCCGACTAACCTCTTGATCAAAAGCCGCCGCAAAATCAGCATAATGCTCCTGACGCAAGCTCATTCCCGCCGCCATAGCATGACCACCAAATTTACTAAGCAAATGCGGATACTTGGTTGCCACTACATCGAGCGCATCGCGGATATGAAAACCTGGAATAGACCGTGCCGAGCCTTTGATCACCCCCTCCTCATCAGCATTAGCAAAAGCAATAACCGGACGATGAAAGCGATCTTTAAGCCGCGAAGCCAATATACCAATAACACCCTGATGCCAATTAGCGTCATACAAGCACAAGCCAAAAGGTAAATCACCCTCATTGAGCTGTAGACTACTCAGCGTTTTTAACGCCTCTACTTGCATAGTGCCTTCGATAGATTTTCTATCCTGATTCAGATCATCCATCTGCACCGCCATTTCACGAGCCAGATAATCATCATCCGTAAGCAAACATTGAATCCCTAACGACATATCATCAAGGCGACCAGCAGCATTTAAACGCGGCCCCAGTGCAAAACCTAAATCAGCACTGACTAAACGATGGGCGCTACGCTTGGCTACCTCTAACAGCGCTTTAATACCAGGGCGGCTGCGCCCCGCTCGAATACGGCGCAAACCTTGGGCGACCAGAATACGATTATTCGCATCCAACGGTACCACATCGGCAACCGTCCCTAGCGCCACCAAATCCAGAAACTCAGCCATATTAGGCTCAGCAATCCCTTGCTGCTGAAACCACTGTCTACTGCGAAGCTCTGAACGCAGAGCCGTCATCAAATAAAAAATAACACCAACGCCCGCAAGGTTTTTACTGGCAAAATCACAACCGACTTGATTGGGATTTACGATAGCCGCAGCGGCAGGTAATTGCGAACCCGGTAAATGATGATCCGTCACCAGTACTTTAATACCCGCATCATTAGCCGCAGCTATACCCTCAATACTAGAGATACCATTATCAACGGTAATGATTAAGTCGGGCTTGAATTGTTTACCCACCTCAACAATCTCAGGTGTTAAGCCATAACCATACTCAAAGCGATTGGGCACCAAAAAATTAACCGAATGCGCACCCATTGCTCGCAACGCCAACACAGCCAACACACTGCTGGTAGCACCATCGGCATCAAAGTCACCAACAATTAGAATACGCTGCTGTTGCTCTAACGCCGCAACAACAATCGCCACCGCCTCAACCAAACCCTTCATACCATCGGGTTTTAACAGGCCCGACAAATCCGTATTAACATCCGCATCAGCACTCGCGCCTCTGGAAGCATAGATACTTTGTAGTAAAGGATGAAAAGAATCGGAAAACGTTGAAGAAGATAAATTAGATACGCGACGCTTAATAATTTTTTGCATTATTCTATCGCTTTTTTACAAATTTAATCACTGATAGAGTGATAACTACGAAACCTTAAAGAAGAATGTCCTGATTTCAGACCGTCAACAGCATGAATGCTGTTGACGGTCCTACAGGGACTTATTCACGGCGTGTCGAAAGTCAGGGTGTCCTTTCTAAACTTCCAAAAGTTAGAGAGCTTAGGCTGTTAAGCACTAAGGTGCTTAACCACAAAATCCTGCACTTGTTTAATATCATTATCCAACACAGTACAACGCTCTTCACTCTCAAACAAATCTGCCATGTGATGAGGCAGCTCAGGCGTATGCGGATAACCCGCCTTCATCACCGCCTCTGGGAATTTAGCGGGATGTGCTGTAGCTAAAGTGATCATTGGAATATCCTGACGTCGACGCATTTTGCGCGCAGCTTCAACACCAATAGCAGAATGTGGATCCAACAAATACTCAAAATCTTCATAAACATCGGCAATCGTTTGTACCGTTTGCTCATCATCGACTTTATAACTATCAAATAATTTACGCACATTAGCGAAAGCACTATCCGTTAACGTCACATCTTCCGTTTGAAAGCGTGTCATCAAATCATCAATAGCGGCACCATCACGACCATAACAATCGAACAGTAGCCGTTCAAAATTACTGGAAATCACAATATCCATGCTGGGTGATAATGTATGCACCAATTCATGCTTGGTAAAATCATTGCCACTGATACAGCGATGTAAAATATCATTAGTATTAGTCGCTACCACTAGCTGGTCGATAGGCAAGCCCATTTTGGCAGCTAAATAACCCGCATAAATATCACCAAAGTTACCCGTCGGTACTGAGAATGCGACGGGGCGCAATGGTCCACCCAACGCTAATGAAGCGTAAAAATAGTAGACAATCTGAGCCATTATACGCGCCCAGTTAATTGAGTTGACTGCAACCAGCTGACGCCCTTCTGGTAAAAAGCTCTTATCATTGAAGCTCGCCTTTACCATTGACTGGCAATCATCAAAATTGCCTTTAACTGCAATATTATGGATGTTATCAGCTAATACCGTGGTCATTTGTCTACGCTGTACTTCCGATACACGCTGATGCGGATGCAAAATATAAATATCAATATTGCTGCAGCGCTTACAACCCTGAATAGCTGCAGAGCCAGTATCACCTGAGGTTGCCCCCATGATGACAACTTTTTGATGGCGACGCGCTAATACATAATCCAATAAACGCCCGAGCATTTGCAGCGCGAAATCTTTAAACGCCAAGGTCGGCCCTTGAAATAATTCCAACACCCATTCATTTTTACCCAGTTGCACCAGTGGCGCTATAGCTGGATGACGAAAATCAACATAGGTATCGTCGATGATAGCTTTTAAATCATCCGCAGGAATACAATCGCCCACAAATGGCTCGACAATCTTAAACGCCAAATCGGTATAACTCAGTGCCGCCCAAGAGGCAATTTCAGCTTGTGAAAATTGTGGCAGTGACTCGGGTACATACAAACCGCCATCAGGAGCGAGACCAGTCAATAAAACCTGTTCAAAATTTAAGGCAGGCGCCTGCCCGCGGGTACTTATATATTTCATGTTAATCGCTTTTTCTTTGAGTGAACCTTGGCTCACCGTGTATGAAAATGTAAGGTAAAATAACCTACCCTAGTGACTCAACCCGAATACGGACCACTTCACCATCGATAGTATCTAACGCCTCTATCTCAGCAATCGCCGATACCAGTTTTTTCTCAATCGAACGACTAGTCAAAATAATCAGCGGCACCAAATCCTGCCCTTCCGGCGCTTCTTTTTGGATGATTGCTTCGATGCTAATACCAGCATCCGATAAAATTTGCGCCACCTTAGATAGCACACCGGGCTTATCTTGCGCCAGGATACGCAGGTAATAGGCTGTTTCAATATCACTGATATCCAATACTGGGATATCGTTTAAAGCATGTTGCTGGAAGGCCAAATAAGGCACACGATGCTTAGGTTTAGCGCTCAGGGTGCGGGCCACATCGATAATGTCAGCAACAATAGCAGAGGCCGTAGGTTCTGCCCCCGCCCCCGCACCATAGTACAGCGTAGGGCCAACAGCATCACACATAACCAGCACAGCATTCATTACGCCATTGACGTTAGCAATTAAACGCTTCTCGGGGATCATCGTTGGGTGTACTCGTAACTCGATACCTTTATCTGTTCGACGGGCCATCCCCAAATGCTTGATTCGATAACCTAACTCTTCTGCATACTCAACATCTTCACGGGCAATATTTGTAATACCTTCGGTATAAACCTTATCAAATTGCAAAGGGATACCAAACGCCAAAGAGGCCAAAATAACCAATTTATGCGCAGCATCAATGCCCTCAACATCAAAGGTGGGATCTGCTTCGGCGTAGCCCAATTGCTGCGCCTCAAGTAATACATCATCAAAGTCACGACCTTTATCACGCATCTCGGTAAGAATGAAGTTACCTGTACCATTGATGATACCCGCAAGCCATTCGACATTATTACCAGCTAAACCTTCGCGGATGGCTTTAATAATAGGAATACCACCAGCAACAGATGCCTCGAACGCCACATCAACACCTTTAGCGGCAGCGGCAGCAAAAATTTCATTGCCATGGATAGCAATCAAGGCTTTGTTGGCAGTGACAACATGCTTACCATTGTTGATAGCGGTCAGTACCAGCTCTTTGGCAACAGTGGTGCCGCCAATTAGTTCAACCAAAATATCGATATCAGGGTCTGCAGCTACAGCAAAAATATCTTTACTGACTTTTATACCCGCTATATCAGCACCTCGACGGGCACCAATATGTGTAATTTCGATGGCACAACCGGAGCGTGCTGATATTTCAGCACTATTTCTAGTCAGTACATCGTATGTACCCTGCCCAACGGTGCCTAAACCACAAATACCCACTTTTACCGAATTCAAACTACCTACTCCTAGCACTCTGCCGATCAGTCCAACGGACTGTAAATTGCGAGCGCATATTGTATTTCAGCTTAGCTCGCAAAGCCATCTTGCCGCGCCATCTTACCGATACTTCTCACTACCTGTCGCCCCCGCACTCGCTTTCAGTCAGGTTAAAACGAATAAAACCTATCTAAATCAATAACCCAGAAACTAAAACAGCGCCCTGAGGCGCCGTTTATAATAAATCTCGCTGCCAGCTGCTAAGGTACTTGTGCAGTTTGTAGTTCAGCGACAATAACAGGATCAACCGCAACACCTAATGCCGCCGCCAACTGCAATGCTGGCATATAACCAGGCATCAAGCGACCATCGCTGGTAATAAGCGCGGGCGTACCGTTAACTCCAACACTCTGACCCAGTGCTAACTGCTCTGCTACTGGATTAGGCGTACATACTTTCATCGCTATTTTTCCACGATTCTTTAGCGTGGTTAGTGCAGTTTGCTTATCTGCTGCACACCAGGCACTGGCAATTTTTTTATAGGAGTCAGAACCAATACCAGCGCGAGGATAGGCCAAATAACGCACTTCAATACCCATACGATTTAAATCAGGAACTTCTTGATGTAGTTTTTGACAGTAAAAACAATCCACATCGGTAAATACCATAACCGTAGCCTTAGCAGGCTGCTGCTTTGGTGAGAAGATAATCATGTCCTTAGATTTAACCTGAGCCATCAGCTCAGCACGGTCACCCTCACGCTTGCGCTCTGCCAGATTAATAAAACCACCAGGGGCAACCGCATATAAATCACCCAATACAAAATGATTACCATCCGCTGTTACATACAAAACTGGACCGTTACTGACTTGAACCGCATACAAACCGTTGATATCACTTGGCTCAATCGATGCAATGCCAAGCTCAGGGCGGCTAGCCTTGAAGCTAGCTCTAATCGCACTTTCTACTGCAGGCGAGGCCTTAGGCTTTTCAATCGCTTCCGCAGTTAACACTGGCTGCGCGACACTGAACGTAGAGGCTACAGAAAAAAGCACAGTGAATATAATGGCAAAAAATCGGGGTAACAATGTCATCTAACTCTCGCTTAAATAATCAATTTGATCAGTGATCGCACAACACTCGAACACTTTATACAACACATTACTGTCTATTATCCACTTAACTTCGATAATCGGCGTTATTTATAGATACTCGGTACGACGTATAGTTCAGTCGTTAGCCATACTACCAATACAGCCCCAGCTACACCGCCCACCCTAGCAAGACAATACAGATAACAGATACACCAATACAAAAAGCCTAAATGCAAAAAAGGCAGCTAGTAGCTGCCTTTTAAACATGAGCGTGTATCTTGTATTAGCGAGATAATTTCTCTTTGATACGAGCCGCACGACCACTCAACTCACGCAAGTAGTAAAGCTTAGCTTGGCGAACAGCACCACGACGCTTAACTTCAATACTATCAACCAGAGGGCTGAATGTTTGGAAAGTACGCTCAACACCCACACCGTGAGAAATTTTACGAACAGTAAAGGCAGAGTTCAGCGCACGACTACGCTTAGCAATAACAACACCTTCAAAGGCTTGCAAACGCTCGCGATCACCTTCTTTGATTTTTACTTGAACGACAACGGTATCACCAGGACCAAAGTCAGGCACTTCCTTGGTCATTTGTTCCGCTTCAATTTCAGCGATAATTTTATTAGTGCTCATGATTGGCTCCTAAAGTACTCAAATATCTCTAGCTTCACAGCTAAGGTTAACTTCAATTTTCTTGTCACTGTCAGTCTTTATCTGCTTCGATAAACTCTGCCAGCAATAACGCTTCTTCTTCGGTCAGCGAACGTTGCTTAATAAGCTCTGGTCGTCGCTGCCAAGTTCGACCTAACGCCTGTTTCAAGCGCCATCGACGAATATTTTCGTGATCACCGCTCATCAGTACTGTTGGCACTAAACGCCCCTCTAGATTTTCAGGTCGCGTATAGTGCGGGCAATCCAACAAACCCTCAGCAAAGGAATCCTCCTGCGCTGACAGCTCATGACCTAAAGCACCGGGTATCTGCCTGACAATCGTGTCAATCATTACCATTGCAGCTAACTCACCACCGCTCAGCACATAGTCACCAATGGACCACTCTTCATCTATGTCTGTCGCAATCAACCGCTCATCTATACCTTCATAACGGCCCGCAACAAAAATAAGCTTCTCTCGACGGCTGAGCTCTTCAACACCAGCTTGATCGAGCTGGCGCCCCTGGGGCGATAAATAAATAACCGTCGCCCCAGCACCAAGCTTTTCCTTTGCTGCAGCGATTGCGCTGCGCAAAGGTTCAACCTTCATAACCATCCCCGGTCCACCACCATAAGGACGATCATCGACAGTACGATGCCGATCCTCGGTAAAATCACGAGGATTCCAACGCTCTACTGTCAGTAACGCTTGCTTAACAGCTCGACCACTAACACCATGATCCAAAATAGCTGCAAACATTTCAGGAAATAGCGTGATAACACCGATCTGCATCAAGCCTTCCTATAAAATTTAATAACTAGCCATGCAATTGCGCCAATAACTCTAAGCAGCCCACTCTTTCAAACAAGGGTACTACTTAAAACTCAGGATCCCAATCGACTTCGATTAACCCAGCCTCAATATCAACCAACTTGATTACCTGCTCAGGCAACCAGGGAATTAATCGCTCCCTATCATCAATACTCGCCGCACTAGCATGAACAACAAGAACATCATTTGCCCCTGTTTCCATCATTTGATGCACTTTACCCAACAACAACCGCTGCCCCTCAGCGTCTGGCGCATAAACATCCAGACCTTCGAGCTGATGCAGGTAATATTCATCCCCTGCTAGAGGAGGCATATCTGACTTCAACACTGCTATATTACGCTGGCAATATAGCTGCGCCTGATCACGATCGCTGACTCCCTTAATAAGGGCGACTAAACCTTTACCATGGAACTTTGCTGCTTCGAATTCTATCGGTTCCCAGAGCTTATTGCTCTCCAAAAAACACGAAGAATAATCCAGAAGATTTTCCACTGGATCCGTATAAGAGTGGATCTTAACCCAGCCTTTAATACCGAAAACGGCAGTTATTTTGCCAATAACGATAAGATCTGAGGCATCAACCATCACTTAAGGGCTCTGAACTACGCAGCTTTAACGCCAGAAACCAAGCTCGCAACGCGCTCAGACATCTGAGCACCTTTACCAACCCAAAAATCAATGCGCTCAAGATCAATACGCAGACGCTCTTCAGCACCCTTTGCAACAGGGTTAAAAAAACCAACGCGCTCGATAAAACGACCATCGCGTGAAGTACGGCTGTCGCTTACATTCAAATGATAAAAAGGACGCTTTTTAGAGCCGCCACGAGATAAACGAATTGTTACCATTACGATATATTTCCCAACTATTACTAAAGCAAATAGCACGAGGATAACTCTCTCGTGCTGTCATGATTTCTATACCCGGACAAACCTTACTCTCAAGGCTCCGGAAAGGCGGCGTATTCTAAGGTAAAGACATCCAATATGGAACCGTTTTGAAGAATTTTTAACCCTATTACAGCCACTTAGACACAATATATGGCCCCTAACTCAAAAAAAAGCCCTACATTCCCGGAAATTTTCCGCCACCACCGGGAGGCATCATGCCACCAAGACCCCGCATCATGTTGGCCATACCACCCTTTGTTTTCATTTTTTTCATCATTTTGGCCATCTGTTTATGCTGTTTCAGCAGGCGATTTAAATCCTGGATACCGGTACCCGAACCTTGAGTAATACGACGCTTACGCGAGCCATTAAGAACATCAGGGTTACGACGCTCAGCCGGGGTCATTGAATTAATAATGGCCTCCATTCGAGTAAACATCTTGGTATCGACTTGAGACTGAGCCATTTTTGCCATCCCACCCATACCAGGCAATTTTTCCAACATATCGCCAATGCCACCCATATTTTGCATTTGCTGAAGCTGATCGCGCAAGTCTTCCAAATCAAACTTTTTACCCGTCTTGATTTTTTTAGCCAGCTTCTCAGCTTTTTGCTTATCAAGTTTTTGCTCCGCCTCTTCTATAAGGGACAGCACATCCCCCATACCTAAAATTCGAGACGCAATTCGATCAGGATGGAAGGGATCAAGCGCTGTTGTTTTTTCGCCCATACCCATAAACTTGATTGGCTTGCCGGTAATATGCCGCACCGATAAAGCTGCACCACCACGACTATCTGCATCGGCCTTGGTTAATACTACCCCCGTCAACGGCAATGCATCATTGAACGCTTTTGCCGTATTAGCCGCATCCTGCCCCGTCATCGCATCAACGACAAACAGTGTTTCAACCGGATTTATTGCCGCATGCAACTGCTTGATCTCAGTCATCATCGCATCATCAATGGCTAAACGGCCGGCGGTATCAACAATTAACACATCGGCAAACTTTAACTTCGCTTCGGCGATTGCAGCATTGACAATATCAACGGGCTTTTGCTCTATATTAGACGGGAAAAACAGCGCCTCAACCTCAATGGCTAGTGTTTCAAGCTGCTTGATTGCCGCAGGACGGTAAACGTCAGCACTGACCACCATGACCTTTTTCTTTTCTTTCTCTTTGAGAAAGCGCGCCAATTTGGCCACAGTAGTTGTTTTACCCGCCCCCTGTAAACCAGCCATAAGGATAACCGCGGGCGGCTGAACTGATAAATTTAGCCCCTCATTAGCCGTGCCCATCACTGCTTCGAGCTCATCACTCACAATCTTGACAAACATCTGACCAGGACTAAGGCTACGACTAACCTCTTGGCCGACCGCTCGCTGCTTAACCGTTTCAACAAAATCTTTCACTACCGGCAAAGCAACATCGGCCTCCAATAGCGCCATACGCACTTCGCGCAGGGTATCCTTGACGTTATCTTCCGTCAGTTTTGCCTGACCGGTAACACTACGTAGGGTTTGTGATAGACGTTCCGTAAGGTTCTCGAACATAATTCTGCTATTCTCTGGCACCAGAGATAATATTGGTGCGCCATTGGGTTGATTTAATCAGTGTAAACTGGTGAAGTATAACCGAGCACAAGGCTCTAACCCAAACCACTATACAAAAAATATTGCGTGACTTCTCTTAACATTAAGTAACCAGCGAAAAAAAATGATATTTGCCATTAATGCTATTGCTATCAGCCTCTATTTACTAGCCGCGGGGCTACAGCTTGGCTATCTCCTCAACATCACCCAAAAACCTCAACGCCCGCTATTACTTAGCATCGGCTTAGTGGCTGTCATCGCCCATGCCTACAGCGTGATTAATATCATTTATTACCAACAGCATTTCGACCTGGGCTTTTACCGAGCCTCATCACTGATATTCTGGTTTATCAGCTCTATCGGCTTAGTAGGATGCTTACGACGCCCCATCAGCAACTTACTGGTTATATTATTTCCGCTAGCAGCGGTATCCATTATTGCCTCAAACTTATCAGCACCCGCAATTGTTCTGCAGCACGACTTCACCCCCGGCCTATTCAGTCACATCCTCACCTCGGTCCTTGCCTACAGCTTAATGTCGATCGCCGCCCTGCAAGCTGTTGTGCTGGGGCTGCAAGAACGCCACCTCAAGCACCACCACTTAGGCCGTATCCTTAAAGCCCTGCCACCATTACAAACCATGGAACAAATCCTATTCGAGCTCATTTGGATGGGAATGGTCCTGCTAACCCTGTCGCTGATCTCGGGTTTTATCTTTATCGACGATATTTTTGCCCAGCACCTGGCCCACAAAACGTTCTTTAGCATCTTCGCCTGGTGTATCTATGCCATCCTGCTATGGGGCAGACACCAGCTCGGCTGGCGCAGTCAAACTGCTGCACGATGGACCATAGGTGGATTTATCGCCCTGATGCTGAGTTATTTTGGTAGCAAACTGGTACTGGAACTGCTACTAGCAAACCAGGGCTAACTCAATCCCACCAAAACCATGCTCATCGTTATAAGCAGTTGCTTCAATAAGATTTTTTGGTCAAGATAAGCACCCATTTCACATATAAAGGAATTTTTTTCGTTGGACGAGCTATCGCTTGAGGTTCTGTTCGCCATTCTGGCGGTTTTATTGATTCTTTCAGCCTTTTTCTCCAGTACCGAAACTGGGATGATGTCGCTAAACCGTTATCGGCTGAAACACCTGCGGAAAAAAGGCCACAAAGGTGCCATTCGGGCAGCTAAATTACTGAAGCGCCCCGATCGCTTGATCAGTCTTATTCTTATCGGTAACAACCTGGTCAACTTCGTTGCAGCCTCGATCTTTACTGTGATTGTGATTCGGTTATGGGGCGAAGCCGCCTCGGTGGTGATTGGCCCTATTATTCTGACCCTGGTTTTTTTAATTTTTGCCGAAATCACCCCCAAAACTATCGCCGCTTTTTACCCCGAAA
Organism: Spongiibacteraceae bacterium; assembly: GCA_041677245.1. Classification (GTDB taxonomy): domain Bacteria; phylum Pseudomonadota; class Gammaproteobacteria; order Pseudomonadales; family Dasaniaceae; genus Oceanicoccus. The sequence continues at coordinate 59,786 of JBAYQJ010000020.1, forward strand.
CCATCGCTTTTCCGGCCAGTTCAATTTTAGTGCCGCTGATGAAGATACTCTACCCGGTTGTGTGGGCACTCAACGGCATCACCAACGGCCTATTGCGGCTATTCGGTATCGACACACGAAAACATAGCGAAACCAAGCTAACCCCCGCCGAATTTCGTACCATTGTCGATGATGCCGGCGCGCATATCCCCAGGCGCCATCAGGGCATGCTACTGAACATTCTCGACCTGGAGCAAGCCTGCGTCGAAGACATCATGATCCCCCGCAACGAAATTCAAGGGCTGGATTTGAGCGATAGCGATGAAGAACTACTACTGCAGCTTCGCTCACTGGAATTTACTCGCATCCCTGTTTATACCGACGACGTCAACAATATTGTCGGCACCCTGCACCAACGTAACGTTAGCCGCATCATCGATGAAAACGGCTCTATTGACCGCACCAGCCTGATGGAGAAAATCCGCGAGCCCTATTTCACTCCGGAAGCAACCCCTCTGCACACGCAGCTGATTAATTTTCAACAGCAACAACGACGCATGGGTATTGTGGTCGACGAATATGGCGCAGTACAAGGGCTAGTGACGCTTGAAGATATACTTGAAGAAATTGTTGGCGAGTTCACGTCTAATATCGCTGACCAAGTCAAAGATATTCACAAACAAGCTGACAACTCTTATTTAATTGACGGCACCGCCACCATCCGTGACATCAATAAGAGCCTTGGCTGGGATTTAGAAACAGAAGGCCCCAAAACCCTCAACGGCTTATTATTGGAAAAGCTTGAATCCTTCCCCGATGCGGAAGTCTGCGTAAAAATTGACGATTATTATTTTGAAGTGCTAGAAATTAAAGATAACATTGCCAAATCTGTCAAAGCCACAAAATCTGACCAGGAAGACTCTCAATTCGATTAACCCTTAAATGCAGTCGCCATGACTAAAATAAAACAGAGAAATAAAGCAGCACAATAAAAATTACAATAAAAAGTGTTTGTTCAGTTTTTTAAAGCGGCTATGCGCCAGCACAATTACCTCTTTTTTCTCTGGTGCTGACAACTCGGACCAACGACCAATCTCTTCCGAGCTGCGGTAGCAACCCTCACAAATATCGCCCTCATTTAAAACACATACACCAATACAGGGTGATTTTACGATTACTTTTTCGTCCACAACCACTCCAAGCGTATTACTCACAAACATTAGCCCCGTTTATTTTCTTTCAAATGTTGCGCAAAACGCCGCCCATTATCAACATAGTGCTGCGCAGACAACTCCAACCCCTGCTTTTGCTCCGCAGTTAACTCACGCTTAATCTTCGCTGGCGAACCTACCACTAAAGAACCGTCAGGGATAACCATATTTTCTGGCACCAAAGTGTTGGCACCAATCAAGCAGTGCTTGCCGATTTTGGCGCCATTAAGCACCACAGCATTAATCCCAATTAAACTGTAATCACCCACTGTGCAACCATGCAGCATTGCCTTATGCCCTACTGTCACCCCTTTCCCCAGCGTCAACTGCACCCCTGGATCGGTATGCAGCACGGAGCCATCTTGAATATTGCTGTCCTCACCCAGAGCGATCAAGTCAGAATCCCCCCGAATTACCACATTAAACCAAATACTAACATTGTGACCAACACTAACATTACCCACTACCGTAGCATTCTCGGCGACGAAACTATCGCCTTTAAACTCAACATGAAGATCTTCAAGGTTATAAATCATTGCTTAATATTAACTCCAAAATAATTACGAGGGGCCGATACAACCTCACACTAAAAACTCCGAGCTTAAACCTGCATCAAAGCCTGTATTCATTAAATCCATCAACACTAAAGCCGTCATTCCAGTTACCCGATGATGCCGATAGACAAAATACGGAACCTGTATCAAACGACCTTGGTAAAGTACTTGCTCATAATTGACGTTGGCTGTATCGAGCAAAAAACCTAGTGGCAGCCGATATATGCAATCAAGCTCGTTGAGATTTGGAGTTAATTGCACTTCTGAAGAAACCAAACCCACATAGGGGCTAACCCTGATCGCGGAGCGCGTTAAACGCTGATTCAGCTGCCCAATGTATTCTACATTATCAGCTAACAAGCCCACCTCTTCATTAGCCTCACGTAACGCCGTGTATAACAAAGAGCTATCTTCAGGGTCTTTTTTACCACCAGGAAACGCCGCCTCTCCCGGGTGCAGTTTCAGGTGCTGGGCTCTTCGCGTAAGAATAACCTCTGGCTCTGCAGCACCGACCGTTATGGCCACCAACACCGCGGCTTCCGTATAATCCCCCTCCACTGTCAGTGGGGTATTAATAGCTAATTGCCGCCGTAATAACTCCAGGCAAACGGGGCTGGGGGTTTCTACCAACAAGCTACTCACGATAAGCGTCCTCTATTTACGCCCTTGATGTTAACACGCGCTAAGATTTTTTAATAAAGGGGCTAGCCGTATCGACCCTGCCAGTTAATCAATTACCGTTAATGACCAGACGTGATAGGCGGGCTCTTCATAGGGATGAGCCTGCTTTAAACACGCAACCGCATCAATAATACAATCGTCTGCACAGACCATCTCGACTTTATATTCAGCTACTGTTTCCAGCACATCCTGCTGCCCAATAAATGGCGAGCTGGATGCAAGCGGACGGAACTGCCCCTGCCCTAGCACCTGCCAGCAGCAGCTATCATAATCTCCAACCCTGCCTGCGCCAGCGGCAAAAACAGCCTCTTTTACGCTTTCCAAATGCGTAACTGGCACATAAAAACATAATTTAAACATCACTAAACCACTGTATTTTGATCCGCCACCTCAATACCTTGCGCAGCATAAAACTCAGCAGCGTAATCTGCCAATTTATTCTTCGCAATCGCATCGCGAATGTTTTGCATATGCTGCTGGTAATAGCGCAAATTATGGATGGTATTTAACTGGCCACCGAGCATCTCTTTACACTTATCCAAATGGTGCAAATAACTGCGAGTAAAGTTTTTGCAGGTATAGCAATCACAATTCGGATCTAACGGTTCCATACTATGGCGGTGCTTGGCATTACGTAATTTGACCACGCCAACAGATGTAAATAAATGCGCATTACGAGCGTGACGCGTAGGCATCACACAATCGAACATATCAATACCACGCATAACGGCCTCTAACAAATCCTGTGGCGTACCGACACCCATCAAGTAACGGGGTTTGTGCTCCGGCATTTCTGGCGCAACCACATCTAACACTTTGAGCATCTCATCCTTGGGCTCACCCACCGATAAACCACCAATAGCATAGCCATCAAACTCAATCGCTTTTAGCCCCTCCATCGATTGCTTACGCAGGTCTTCGTACATCCCGCCCTGAACGATGCCAAACAGTGCTGACTGACTTTCACCATGGGCGATCTTACTGCGATCAGCCCAACGCAACGACAGCTCCATCGATTGCCTGGCTTCCTCATAGGTCGCAGGATATGGCGTGCACTCATCAAAAATCATTACAATATCTGAACCTAAATCACGCTGAACTTGCATCGACGTCTCTGGATCAAGAAATACCTTAGAGCCATCGATAGGCGATTTAAACGCCACACCAGCTTCCGATATTTTTCGCATAGCTCCCAGACTAAACACCTGAAAACCGCCCGAGTCCGTCAAAATAGGCTTATCCCACCCCATAAAGTCATGCAAAGTGCCCACATTAGCGCCACTAGCATCCTGACGGTGCTCCTTAATAACCTGCGTCCCCGGACGTAACATTAAATGAAAGGTATTGCCGAGGATTATCTCAGCGCCGATTTCTTTAATATCTCTTGGCAACATGCCCTTGACCGTACCGTAAGTACCAACTGGCATAAATGCCGGCGTTTCTATCACACCACGAGGGAACTTCACTCTACCGCGACGCGCCTTACCCTCGGTATTATCAAGCTCAAAATCCATAAAACATTCACGACTCATCAACTTTACCTAATCTATCGGCGAGATTATTCTCGCTATATTTATCTGCAAAAAATCTAAAACCTACCATCTATATATCAAGCTTGCGGCAACACCAACATCGCATCGCCATAACTGAAAAAACGATATCGCTCTGCAACAGCTTCGTTGTAAGCCGCTAACACATTGTCATAGCCAGCAAAGGCGCTAACTAACATTATCAATGTGGATTCAGGCAGATGAAAATTAGTCACCATTGCATCCACTGACTTAAACTGATAACCCGGATAGATAAATATCTCCGAATCACCACTGAACGGCCGCAACTCACCACTCGCAGAAGCAGACTCCAAACTCCTAACCGAAGTCGTTCCAACCGCCACCACTCGGCCACCACGCTCTCGAGTCTCTTTCACTTTATCGCAAACTGCCTGCGTAACCTCGATATACTCAGCATGCATTTTGTGCTCAGCTATATTCTCAACCCGTACTGGCTGAAAAGTACCCGCGCCGACATGCAGTGTCACAAAAGTAGTATCCACGCCCTTGTCGCGACAACGCTGAATAAACGCCTCGGTAAAATGTAAACCTGCGGTCGGTGCAGCAACCGCCCCTTCATGCTTACCGTACACCGTTTGGTAACGCTCTCGATCAGCCAACTCATCCTGCCGGTCAATATAAGGCGGCAAGGGCATGTGACCAATGCGATTCATTACTGCCAAAGCGTTATCGTCCTCACTAAAAGCCAGCTCAAATAGGGCTCCATGACGACCCAACACCTGAACCTTGGCCTGCACCTCATTACTAGCCTCATCGGCCACCAAGTGCAGCTCGGCACCAGCCTTGGGTGATTTACTGGCTCGCACATGGGCCAGGACCCGCTGCGCATCCAATACCCGCTCTATTAACACTTCAATGCGCCCACCAGTGGCTTTTTTACCCCAGAGTCGTGCAGGTAAAACCTTGGTATCGTTAAACACCAATAAGTCGCCAGAATCTAACAAATCAATTAAATCGGTAAATTGTTTATGCTGTACCTGCCCAGACTCACCATTTAAAAGCAGTAATCGACTGGAGGTGCGCTCGCTCGCTGGATAACGAGCGATTAACTCATCGGGCAAATGAAAATGAAAATCAGATAATTGCATTAGATAACTGTATTGGAAGGAGGAGATAAATAAATGGTGGCAGAAAAACAGCAGCTACAAGCTAACGACTACCAATCCACAGGCGCACAAGAATATCGCAAAAACTCAACCCAAACCAGACTAACGACTCATTTTTGAACAGCTTATATTTGATGTGAAAAGCCGTTGACCTTTAGTCGCATATTGATATAATGCCGCGCTCACGATGTTTGAACAGTAGCGAAATCCACTAGTGATTGTTAGCTACTCGACTCGGTGAGAAAGTAAGTTTTAAGCAATGCCAGCGTGATGAAATTGGTAGACATAGGGGATTCAAAATCCGCAAGTGATTTTACATCCCAAGAGAAAAGAGTTAAGTTTTTAGAAATGCCAGCGTGATGAAATTGGTAGACATAGGGGATTCAAAATCCCCCGTTCGCGAGAACGTGGCGGTTCGAGTCCGCCCGCTGGTACCATCTAACACCAATCTTAGAAGCAACAGATTTTTTTAAGTGGTAAGCGCCCAATTAAACTTTGGGATGCACCGGGGATGCAAAGGCAAGTAATCTTGGCCGCGGTGAGAAATGCTTAAA
>JBAYQJ010000021.1:0-60751 GCA_041677245.1 Spongiibacteraceae bacterium
ACCTTGCGGGACGCCCTTGTCCTTTCGCTAACCTTCGGCTCTGCGAATACCTGGTACGAGGACTTTCACCTCGCTAGTTAAGTGCCATGCCCGGCACACACGCTGAAAGAACCGGCGGTGAAACCGTCCGGTTGCTTGACTTGTTAAATGCACACAACTACGATAGTGCGCATTACTAATGCGTATAACCTATATTGCGAGCTGGACTTATGCAACCTTTAATTGATCGCAACGCCCCAAAAAAAGCCACAAACCTCAGCATAAACAAAGACTTACTGGCTGAAGCCCGCAGTTTAAAGATAAATCTTTCAGCAACGCTGGAGCAGGCACTTACTGAGAAAGTACGCAAAGAACGACGTAAGCAGTGGCTAGAAGACAACCAGCAGGCCATTGATTCTTGCAATGAGCTTGCAGAGAAAAACGGACTCTTTGCTGACAAGCACAGGGTATTTTGATGAAGCAGTTTGATGTTTATACGAATACCGATAAGGACACCAATAAAACCTACCCTTTCTTTGTTGATGTTCAAAGCGCCCTCCTTGACACATTAAATAGTAGAGTCGTAATTCCATTAACTCCTGCCAGTAAATCAGATAATAGTTATCCCAATAACCTATGCCCAATTGTAAAAATAAAGAACAAAAATTACGCTTTACTGACTCATCAGCTTACGAGTATTTCAGTGAGCTTTCTAAAAAAGAATGAAAGTTCACTAATCTCCAGTAGAGATGAAATAATTGGAGCAATAGACTTTCTGGTTACTGGAATTTAACGCCCAAAGCAGCGAGCGCTGCCTTTGCTTGTTAACTGCTGATGTTCGATTCACGTTCAAGCACCCAGCAGCGTGGGTTGTGTTTAAAACTAATATGCACAAAAATTACTTCAGACTTACCCCAAAGAAAACTACTACCCTCTCGAATATACTTATTAATTTTTGAACACCGTAATTTTTAGGGTAGACATCTTTATTGCCACTAATCCCCAGCACCACAACTCACCACCACCAGCATATACCGCCCAACCACATCGCGGTTTAAATAAATCAACCGTCCAACGCCCTGCTCAACAAACTGGCAAAACGCCAACCCGGCCTGACTTTTAAACTCCCCCACGCCATCACGAAATTTAAATTGCGGCAGGTCTGTTTCCGCTAACCACTGGCTCACCTCATTAGGCGCTACAAACTGCCCCAACGCCAAATAATCAGTGTCGTTAAATGGCAATTCGGATAAATATGCACTCAGCGCAGCCCGGTCTTTAAACGGCTGCACATCATCCAGTGTTGCTAACACGTCTCTATTAGTGGCATCACTCACTAACTGTAACCAGTGGCTGCCTTCAGCTATGGTTGCATTTTCATCCACGCCCATGCGCTTGCGATGATCAGCAAGCGGGGTTACGGCGACATCTACTGCGCCAACGAGAGCCGCTTGTTGCTCACCACTTTTTAAGGCCAATAACGCCAACCTTAATGCTGATTCCATCGGGAAATAACGACTGCTCACAAAATTACTTGCGCCGTTAAGTTGTAAAGACTGGGCGATATAAAAACAAGAGGCATTGCTTACGGTATTAATGAAACTCAGAGGTCGTGGTGCTTCGCCCTGTCGGTAAATAGCATTGAGCACATCGACGGTTACCGCCATGTCACCACTGCCGGAGGTAAAGTAAACAGCGGCATTTTTGGATAATTGTTGCGAGGCACGGCCAGCGCCAATTAGGGCTAGTTGAATAAAACGCCCTACTCTGCGCACACTACAATTGACGGATTCTGTCACTAGGGTTTTTAACGGTGGGAGTTCGTCGGTGATGTTTTCGCAATAGCTACCGGTGGTAACGATGTAGATGGTCATGCCTCTGCCTCCCATTTGTTACTGATCACCAAGGAGGTATTGTTGCCACCAAAACCAAAAAAGTTGAGCATAAAATTACCGGGGGCAACGGGGCTTAGCTGTTGGTTGAGCTGTACATTTAAATCACCACTATCAGCACCGATGCCTGGCGTGGCAATTAAAAACCCAGCCTCGATGGCGCGATAAAATAAGATCAGTTCGTTTAATCCGCAGGCACCCAGGGTATGACCGATAAAAGGTTTTAGCACGCAAACCTTTGGCAGTGGTTTGAATAAGCGGTGCAAGCCTGCCGCCTCGGCTTCATCGTTAGCCAGGCTGGCTGTGCCATGGGCTTTTATTACATTGATTGCATTAGCTGCCATATCAGCATTGGCTAACGCCAGCTGCATGACTTCGGCAATGCCGCTGCCATCAACGTTAGACATGGTGATGCTATGGGTATCACACAGGTTGGCACCACCACAAAGATAAAATCCCTGTTGTTGGTTTTCCGCTGCCCGACCAATAATGACGGCAGATACGCCCTCACCCAACACTAAGCCATCACGGGATTTATCGAAGGGACGCATGACTGAGCGCGTTAATAAATCCAGCCCATAAAAGCCCAGCGCAGTGACGTCGTTATATAACTCAACTCCAACGACTAAGGCATGCTCTACCAACCCGGCCTCTACGTGAGCCACCGCTGACATCAGTGCATTGGCACTTGAGGTACAGGCAGTATTAAAACTGAAGTCTTCACCGCGCAGCCCCTGTGACCGCACGATATAATCGGCGACATTGGCCATGCTGGGGCCAGGTAATGGCATCGCTTTATGGGTATCAGTTTCTACCGCCAATTGTTGCTGAAAGTTGGCTTCGTTAATGCCAATATCGAACGAAGATGAACCTAAATATAAACTCATCGCTTGTCGTTGTGCTTGCGATAGGTTTGCTTCCGTCAAGGCTTGCTCAAGTACGTCGTCAATGACCTGGTACAAACGATTTTGCAGATCAGCCAGTGGCGATTCAGCTAATAATTTATAGGGGATATTAAGCTGTTCATCGGTCAAGTCGTTATCGAGTAGTGCCGGTGGCTGCGGCAATTGCTGTAATGTCGCCAAATTAGCATCGATGCCATTTCCTAAACAGCTGTGAATACCCGCGGCTAAAAAGAATGCGCGCCGCTTGGGCTTATCTGCATGATTTTTGTCGTTGCTGCTCAAGCGTTACGCTCGAGAATAATTTGCGCCAAAGTATCGACTGATTGCAGGGCTTTTCTGGCATCGGGGCCACCTTCGATACGCACACCGTAATTGGCCTTAACCGCCATACAAATTTGCAAGGCATCGAGGGAATCTAAATCCAGCGGGCCACCGATTAATCTCTCGTCATCCTGAATATCGTCCACCTCGACGTCTTTATCACACTCCTCGATAATCATCACCTTCAAGGAGTGTTTTAATTGTTCTAACGACAAGTCATTGCTCATTTATATTTTCCTCAGGATTCATCGTGACGATGCAATAATAACAGGGCTAAAGCCAGGGTGATAACACCTAATAAATACAACGAAGCTGCCTCCGGCCACACTTCAGCAAGCCCGCCGCCACGTAAAAATATATCCAAAAACCCCTGTAAACCCCAGGACATCGGCGACACCATGGTGAATGTTTGCATAAACTCTGGCATCACAAAGGCGGGCACCATAATACCGCCAATCGCAGCAAGAATAATATTACCGGCTCCACCCAGGGTCGTCGCCTGCTCGGTGGTACGACTGACCACAGCGATTATCATCGCGTAACCCAGCGCCGCTACACTTAATGCGGTCGACATTAATATTAACCCGGCGATTGAATTGCCCAGTGTCAACCGGTCACCCCCCAACATAGGTACCAAAGTGACGCCGACTAATAACATCAATAACACTTGAATTTGGTTAATAAAAAAATAGGGAATGATTTTCCCTGCGATTAATTTCCAACTGGCAACCGGCAAGGTTTGAATACGGCGCAGCGTGCCCAGCTGACGCTCGTTGATCAAGGTGTTCGCCAATGGGATGACCACAAAAAACATTGAGAACACCAACCAGGCGGGTACATTTTGCTGCACCGATGTTGGGGCTTCAGCTAACTCATCACTATTAAACGCATAGTGTACTGACACCAGTTTTTTATCTTCACCGTCTTCTGGCATCAAGGAAAAACCCTCCAGCTCTGGTGAATAGTCTTGCAGCTCCTCTAACATTAGACGCATTTTCTGCTCGGCAGCAGCGTGCATCAATGTAGCGGTAAACAATTGTGTGACCGCCGGGCTGGTAGCTGGAGCAACTAATACATCAGCCACTGCAACTACGGTGTCATCGGCAAAGGCTTGTTTTGGCACCGTCAATAAAAAACTGTAGCGATCGGCTTTTATCGCCAGCTCGGCACTCTCCCCAAGCTCTAGATCAGATAGGTTAAGCAGATTGAACTGCTCATTTTGCGCCACTTTGTCGAGCATTTTTCGGCTGATAACGGAGTCTTCATTATCTAATACCAACACATCGAGCTGCACACCGGAGCGACGATCAAAATCATCTTTCATCGCCAGCGACATGATCAAAATGAACACCACTGGCATGACAAATAACAACAGTAAACCATGCAAGTCACGGCACAATAATAATAATTCTTTGCGAATAATAGCTAATAACTGCACGCTTATTGCCTCAGCTCACGATGGGTAGCGCGAAGATAAATCTGCTCCAGGCTATTGCTGCCATAGTGCAACTGACTAACACTAATGCCGAGCTGCTCCACTGCGGCGATTAACATCGACAACGATTGGCCAGCGACAAGCTGCATGGTTAAATTTTTTCCGTCCCAATCAATCGCAAAGGATTGTCGCAACGAGGCCAGTGTATCGGCCGCCAGTGCGACAGCGGGGGTAATCACAACATTGCTAACATCTTGCAGCAGCGACGCCATAGATGCTTGTAGTAACACCTCACCGTGATCGATGATCGCCAGCTGATCACAAATTTGCTCCACCTCTTCCATATAGTGAGAGGTATAAACAATAGTCATACCGCTGGCTTTTAGCTGTTCAATGGCCTGCAAAATAAAATGCCGCGATTGCGCGTCAATGCCCACTGTCGGCTCATCCAGATAAAGTATTTTAGGGTCGTGCAATAACCCCAAGGCGATATTCAAACGACGTTTAATCCCGCCGGAATATGTTGCTGCAGGCTTATCTAACACTTTCTCTAAGCCACACACCCGCACGCAGTAATCCATACGCGCCGCTAAATTCGCCGCAGCTATTTGATAAAGCCCAGCGAAGAAGGTTAAGTTTTCTCGACCGGTAAGTGCAGGATAAAAGGCGTAATCCTGCGGTACTAAACCTGAAATTTTTTTTATCTTTGCCGCGTCATTAGGAAAACTAAAACCCGCTACTTGAATGCTAGCAGACAGCAACTGGTCATTTTTTTGCGGTGATAAAATACCCGTCAACAAAGAAATCAGCGTCGTTTTACCAGCACCATTAGGCCCAAGCAAACCAAAGCAACTACCCGCAGGAATTTGTAAATTGATATTATTTAATGCAGCAGCCGTCGCACTCGCATAATGATGATTTAAAGCGGTGACTGTTACTATCGGTGCGGAAGAACCTTCCAGCTTCATGCAGCGTATAATCCCTTGATCACATTGTTGTCTTTAACGTGTGTAATATCTGGAGCTCAGCTGCCTGACCAGATCATTATTATTCTGTTTTAACGCGGAGTATGTGTAACAAAGGACGAATAAATCGTCCTTTGTACAATTTAAAAACCTGCAGCGTTTAGCTAAATTTTGGCTCTAACTCGCCAGCCTCATAGCGGGCAAACATGGTTTCAAGAGTCACTGGTTTAATTTTAGACGCATTGCCCGCTGCGCCAAATGCCTCGTAACGATCCACACAAATAGCTTTCATTTCATTAATGGTTTGCTGCAGATATTTACGTGGGTCGAACTCGGATTTGTTTTGTCCCAGATAACGACGGATTGCGCCAGTCGAAGCCAAACGCAAATCGGTATCAATGTTGATCTTACGCACACCGTGTTTGATGCCTTCAACAATTTGCTCTACCGGCACGCCATAAGTTTCAGCAATGTCACCACCGAACTCATTGATAATAGCCAGCCAATCCTGTGGTACTGAGGATGAACCGTGCATGACTAAATGCGTATTGGGAATACGTGCATGAATAGCTTTTATACGATCCATCGCCAGAATATCGCCAGTAGGTGGACGAGTAAATTTATACGCGCCATGGCTAGTGCCGCAGGCAATAGCTAAGGCATCGACTTTGGTTTTCTTTACAAAATCGGCAGCTTCTTCCGGGTCGGTCAGCATTTGCTCACGCGATAAAGTACCTTCAGCACCGACGCCATCTTCTTCGCCCGCTTGACCAGTTTCCAAAGAGCCCAAACAGCCCAGCTCGCCCTCAACAGACACACCACAGGCATGAGCCATTTCAACCGTGCGGCGGGTGACATCGACGTTGTATTCATAACTCGCAGGAGTTTTGCCGTCGGCTTCTAAAGAGCCATCCATCATCACTGAGGAAAAGCCCAATTGAATTGAACGCTGGCATATTGCTGGGCTGGTACCGTGATCCTGATGCATTACCACTGGGATTTCTGGAAACTCTTCTATCGCCGCCAGAATCATGTGGCGTAAAAAAGCCGAGCCAGCATACTTACGCGCACCAGCTGAGGCTTGCATAATCACTGGGCTGTCGGTTTCCCTGGCTGCCTCCATAATGGCGCGGGTCTGCTCCAGGTTGTTGACATTAAACGCGGGGACGCCGTAATTAAATTCGGCGGCGTGATCCAGTACTTGGCGCAATGATACGAGTGGCATGGTGATATTCCTTGTTAAAGTCTTTATAAAATCAATGTCATTCAATCGTCAGAATCAGAATAAAAATCAGACGCTGTTAACCTTTGGCGCGCTGCTCCAGCATGGCTACAGCTGGCAGTACTTTACCTTCTACGTACTCTAAAAATGCGCCGCCGCCGGTGGATATATACGATACTTTATCGGCAATATTGTATTTATCAATGGCTGCCAGTGTATCGCCACCACCAGCCAATGAAAAAGCATCACTCTTGGCAATCGCTTCGCTCAGAGCCTTGGTGCCGGCGCCAAACTGATCAAACTCAAATACGCCAACAGGGCCATTCCACAGGATGGTTTTAGCGTTCAGTAAAATCTCGGCAATTTGCGCGGATGCCTGTGGACCGATATCAAATATCATATCGTCTTCAGCAACATCCTCGGCCTGCTTTACTTCGGCAGCGGTGGTTTCAGAAAACGCTTTGCCGGTGACGACATCGACAGGTAGGGGAATATGCGTTTTCGCCATCAGTTTTTTAGCATCTTCGATCAAACCATGTTCACACAGCGATTTACCTACCGGCTTGCCGCTGGCAGCCAAAAAGGTGTTGGCGATACCACCACCCACAATCAGCTGGTCGACCACATCGGACAAGGTTTCCAGTACGGTGAGCTTGGTTGAAACTTTAGAGCCACCAACAATGGCAACCATGGGCCGGGCCGGATTAGCCAGCGCTTTTGACAAAGCCTCCAGCTCACCCGCTAACAATGGGCCAGCGCAGGCCACAGCGGCAAATTTGGCCACGCCGTGGGTGGATGCCTGGGCGCGGTGCGCCGTACCAAATGCATCCATTACAAAAATATCGCAGAGCGCAGCATAAGCCTTGGCCAAGGCCTCATCATCCTTGCCTTCACCTACGTTGAAACGAACATTTTCAAGCAATACCAGCTCGCCGCTGTTGTCGTCAGCAAAACTCACGCCCTGACGCCACTCTTTAATGAGGGTAACATCACGATTTAATGACTGGGATAGATTGTCAGCCACTGGCTGCAGCGAATACTGTGGATCAAACTCTCCCTCCGTCGGACGACCCAGGTGTGACATCAAGATGACTTTTGCACCTGCCGCCAAAGCCAGCTCAATGGTTGGCAGGGCGGCGCGAATACGTGCATCACTGCCGACTTTACCGCCTTTGATCGGCACGTTTAAATCTTCACGAATCAATACCCGTTTGCCAGCGAGGTTTAAGTCAGCCATTTTGATGACATTGTTATACGCGTTGCTCATTGAGCCAATCCCCCTCTCAAAAAATTGTTCTTGTTAATCATCCGACCAAAGACCTTACTCACATCTGTGTCTGACTCAAACCTATTTATCTGTAAACCTACTTAATTTTAAACCAATGCCCAATCACATCGAGCATTCTATTGGCGTAGGCCCATTCGTTATCAAACCAGATCAACACGTTGACGATATTGCCAATAACTCGCGTTTGGCCAGCGTCGACAATACCCGAACGCGGATCGTGGTTATAATCGCAGGAGGCTAGCGGCTCTTCGCTATAGCCCAAAATACCGGCCAATTCACCCTCGGCAGCGGCTCGCAAGGCTTGGTTGACGGTGTCAATGCTAGCGGCAGTGCCTACATCAAGCGACAACTCCATCGCCGAAACATTGATCGTCGGTACCCGTAAAGCCCTTGCAACAAATTTACCATCAAGCTCAGGAAGAATCCGGCCAATGCCCGCAGCCAAGCCGGTCTCGACCGGAATGATCGATTGCCCCGCGGCGCGGGTTTTACGCAGATCAGTGTGATGGTAGGCATCAATCACCGGTTGATCATTCATCGCAGAATGTATCGTAGTAATGACCCCTGTCCGCACGGTAAAGCGGCGATGCAGGACCTCAATTGCTGGCGTAATGCAGTTACTGGTACAGGACGCAGCGGAAGCTACGGTGTCAGCGGCAACCAAAGTGTGCTGATTAATCCCCCAGACAATGGGTTTAATCGGACTAACCCCAGGCTGCGACAGCAGCACCTTACCGGCACCCTGCTGTCTGTGTCGCTGCAGCTCTTGCTCGGTATCGTAGCGACCACTGCACTCTAGCACCAGATCGATGCCGTACTGCGACCAGTCTAATTCAGTCAAATGGCGGCTATGCGTTACGGTGATATTGTCGTCATTTACCTGCAAACCACCCGCCATAGCCGCCACCTTGCCAGGAAAGCGACCGTGGGTGCTGTCGTATTTGGTTAAATGAACAATCGTCGCCAGATCGGCCGGCTCATTGATAACGACGACCCGCATCTGCTGATGATAATCCGACTCATACAGCGCCCGCAGCACACAGCGGCCAATACGGCCGTAGCCATTAATGGCCAAGCGAATCATTAGCTGCGCTTAACCCAGTGCATCTTCGACGGCCTCAACCACGGCTTCAACGGTAAAGCCAAAGTACTCCATCAAATCTTTGATCGGTGCGGATTCACCAAAGGTCTCCATACCAACTATGCGACCATCAAGGCCCACGTATTTGTACCAAAAATCTCTATGGCTCGCTTCTACCGCAACCCGAGCTAGCACGTTGCTAGGCAATACCGACTCTTTATATTCAACGTCCTGTCTATCAAATACTGAGGTAGACGGCATAGAGACAACACGAATTTTTGCACCTTTTTGCTCCAGCGCGATGCAGGCATCAATCGCCAGCTGCAATTCAGAGCCGGTGGCAATAATGATTGCATCGGGTTCGCCATCACAATCACGCAATACGTAAGCACCACGGGCGATATTCGCTACTTGCTCATCGGTACGCGTCTGGTGGGCTAGATTTTGACGTGAGAAAATCAACGCTGCCGGGCCCTCGGTACGCTCTAATGCCGCTTTCCAGCTTACCGCAGACTCAACCGCATCACAGGGACGCCAGGTATCAAGATTAGGGGTTGAACGCAGCGAGGTTAACTGCTCGACGGGTTGGTGAGTCGGACCATCTTCACCGAGACCGATAGAATCATGGGTATATACGAAGATATTGCGCTGACCCATTAAGGCCGCCATCCGCACCGCATTACGCGCATATTCCATAAACATCAGGAAGGTCGCGCCATAGGGCACAAAGCCACCGTGCAAGGCCATGCCGTTCATCATTGCCGACATACCAAACTCACGTACACCGTAATTAATGTAGTTGCCGGAGGCATCTTTGGCATCAACAACCTTAGAGCCGCTCCATAGTGTCAGGTTAGAGCCAGCCAAATCTGCTGAACCACCGAGCAATTCAGGTAACAGCGGGCCATAGGCATTCAAACAGTTTTGCGAGGCCTTACGTGAGGCGATAGTCGCACCCTCTTGCTGTAACTGGGCAATATAAGCATTGGCTTGTGCAGCAAAATCTTCGGGTAAATCGCCACTTAAACGGCGCGCTAATTCTATCGCCAAATCAGGATAGGCTTCAGCGTAGGCATCAAAGCGCTCATTCCACTGTTTCTCCCACTCTGCACCTTTGGCTTTGGCGCTCCAGCCAGCATAGATATCGCTAGGCACAAAAAATGGCGCATGAGGCCAGCCAATGGTTTTACGTACCAAGGCCACTTCGTCTTCACCCAGCGCAGCACCATGACAATCTTCTTTACCCTGCTTGTTGGGTGAGCCTTTGCCAATAATAGTTTGACAGCAAATGATAGAGGGACGATCAGTTTCAGCACGCGCCTCTTTAATAGCCGCTTTAATCGCTTTGCTATCGTGGCCATCGACTACTGGGATAACATGCCAACCGTAGGCTTCGAAACGCTTAGGGGTATCGTCGGTAAACCAGCCTTCCACCTCACCATCAATAGAAATACCGTTATCGTCGTAGAACGCAATCAGCTTACCTAAACCAAGAGTACCCGCCAATGAACATGCCTCATGGGAAATACCCTCCATCAAACAGCCATCACCCACAAAGGTATAGGTAAAGTGATCGACGATCTCGTGGCCATCGCGATTAAATTGCGCTGCCAACACCTTTTCCGCCACTGCCATACCGATAGCATTGCTAAGACCCTGACCTAACGGGCCGGTAGTGGTTTCAACGCCAGGGGTATAGCCATATTCCGGGTGGCCAGGTGTTTTAGAGTGTAATTTACGGAAGTTCTTCAGCTCTTCCATAGGCAGATCATAGCCGGACAGATGCAGCAGCGAATAAATCAACATGGAGCCATGGCCATTGGACAGCACAAAGCGATCGCGGTCAGCCCAGTTGGGGTTAGCGGGGTTATGGCACAGGTAATCGTTCCACAATACTTCGGCTATATCAGCCATACCCATGGGGGCGCCTGGGTGACCGCTGTTGGCTTGTTGCACAGCGTCCATACTGAGCGCACGGATGGCATTAGCTAATTCGCTACGAGATGGCATTAAATAGAACTCCTGCTGAGGGCTATAGAAAAAGGCGTCTATTTTCCCTCACCAGCGTCGCTACGGCAATTGCTCAGGACAAATAAACAGACGATATGAGCCAAACAGACCCGTTTATAACACTATGGCCGCTAATTAGTAGCAAAATCATCCCCCCCTCCGCATCTATATCAAAATATTTTGATATAGAGATGAAGTGCTGCTAGAATTCCTCGCTATGAATACACCCACCAAAACTCAGATAAGCCCCCAATATTCGGCTGATACCAACACCACCGATGCTTTGGCACTGCTCGCCTTCTGTAAAGCCAGCGCTGATCAGTTGCGGCTAGACATCTTATGGGTGCTCAGCAAAGACAGCTACGGCGTACTTGAGCTATGCAGTATTTTTGACTGCAAGCAATCAGGCATGAGCCACCATTTGAAAATACTCGCCAGTGCAGGCCTGGTTACCACCCGCCGCGAAGGTAACTCTATTTTTTACCGCCGCGCCCACCGCAGCAGTGATGATGGCCTCAACGAATTACAGCAAGCACTGCACCACGCTATCGATCAGCAGTCTATTTCCACTGATATCTTGCAAAAAGTCGATGCGGTTCAGCAAGAAAGAGCGGCCAGTTCACGGTTATTTTTTACCGAAAACGCTGATAAATTTCGTCAGCAGCAAGAACAAATTGCCGCCTACGAATTATACGGCCCCAACGCCATTGAGTTACTCGGCCGCAGTTACAATTCGAACAACAAGCACAAGGTTTTAGAAGTTGGCCCAGGGGAAGGTGCTTTTTTGGCCGAGCTAGCTCCTCGTTTCCAGCATGTTTACGCGCTGGATAATTCAAAACCAATGCTAGACAAGGCAGCCCAACTTGCCGAACAAAACAGTCTCACCAATATCAGCTTTATTCAAGGTGACACTAAAGCAGAGCAGTTACAGGATATCCATGTAGATTGCGTGGTGGTAAATATGGTACTGCACCACACACCATCCCCTGCAGAAATATTTTCAGATCTAGCCAAGATCCTAAATAAAGACGGCCAACTCTTCGTCACCGATTTATGCAGCCACGACCAAAGCTGGGTGCGTGAATCCTGCGGTGATTTGTGGCTGGGCTTTGAACCCGAAGATTTAACCCACTGGGCTGCAGTCGCTGGTTTTAAAACCGGTGAAAGTATCTATTTAGCACAGCGCAATGGCTTTCAAGTACAGATACGACAATTTATTAAAATTTAATAATCCATATATGTGAGAAATGAGGATTTAAACATGTCGGAATATTCCGTCTTTACCTCCGAATCAGTTTCGGAAGGCCACCCTGATAAAATGGCCGATCAAATCTCCGATGCGATACTCGACGCGATTATTTGTCGCGACCCCGATGCCCGAGTTGCGGTAGAGACATTGGTTAAAACCGGTATGGCTATTGTTGCCGGCGAATTAACCACCTCTTGCTACGTGGACCTAGAGGATATCATTCGCGATGTGATTACCGGCATTGGTTACAACAGCTCTGATGTGGGTTTTGATGGCGCCAGCTGTGCCGTGCTCAATGCCATCGGTAAACAATCTGTTGATATCAACCAAGGCGTTGATCGCGCCAAACCTGAAGATCAAGGCGCTGGCGATCAAGGCTTAATGTTCGGTTACGCCACCAATGAAACCGAATCACTGATGCCCGCCGCTGTATTTTATTCACACCGCCTGGTTGAGCGCCAAGCTAAGCTGCGCAAGGACGGTGTATTGCCGTGGTTGCGCCCCGATGCAAAATCACAAATTACCTTGCGCTACGAAAACGGCAAGCCCGTTGCCATCGACGCGGTGGTGCTATCAACCCAACACGATCCAGACATTTCACTGGAAGATCTGCGCGAAGCGGTTAAAGAAAATATTATCCTGCCCGTGCTGCCTGCTGAGTGGTTGCACCAAGATACTCAATACCACATTAACCCAACCGGTAACTTTGTTATCGGTGGCCCCGTTGGCGATTGTGGATTGACTGGTCGTAAAATCATTGTTGATACCTACGGTGGTATGGCCAGACACGGCGGCGGCGCCTTCTCTGGCAAAGATCCATCCAAGGTTGACCGCTCTGCCGCTTATGCAGGTCGTTATGTAGCCAAAAATGTTGTCGCAGCAGGCTTGGCTGAGCGCTGTGAGATTCAAATATCTTATGCCATCGGCGTTGCTGAACCCACGTCTATTGCAGTAAATACCTTTGGTACTGGCACCGTTACCGACGATAAGTTAATTGCGGCTATTCGCAAAACGTTTGACCTGCGTCCCTATGCTATTACCCAGATGCTCGACTTAAAACACCCAATGTATCAACTCACCGCTGTTTACGGTCACTTCGGCCGCGAACCCTTTGAGCATACCTATACATGGAAAGAAGATGGTATAGAAAAATCCGATACCTTCACCGCTTTCAGCTGGGAAAAAACTGACCGTGTTGATGCATTAAAAACAGCACTGAATACTTAACCGCTCGCATTTATGCTTATCGCGAATTGTATTTTTAATTAAGCGCCCAACTGCGACTTAAAAATTTAAAGGAACACACCATGAGTAATGACTATAAAGTTGCCGATATCTCTTTAGCCGCCTGGGGCCGCAAAGAACTGGATATCGCCGAAACAGAAATGCCCGCATTGATGGCCATGCGCGAAAAATACAGCGCTAGCAAGCCCCTCGCTGGTGCAAAAATACTTGGCTGTATTCACATGACGATTCAAACCGGCGTGCTGATCGAAACCCTAGTCGCACTGGGCGCAGAAGTGCGCTGGTCATCCTGTAATATCTTTTCTACCCAGGATCACGCTGCTGCTGCTATTGCTGCTGCCGGTGTCCCGGTGTATGCATGGAAAGGTGAAACCGAAGAAGAATACGAATGGTGTCTTGAACAAACTATTCTAAAAGATGGCAAGCCCTGGGAAGCCAATATGGTATTGGATGATGGTGGCGATTTGACGTTAATGCTGCACGAGAAATTTCCCGCGATGCTGGATAACATTCACGGTGTTACCGAAGAAACCACCACCGGCGTACATCGCTTACAGGAAATGTTGAATAAAGGCACACTAAAAGTTCCTGCTATTAATGTTAACGACTCAGTCACTAAATCCAAGAACGACAATAAATACGGCTGTCGTCACTCGCTTAATGACGCCATCAAGCGCGGCACAGATCACCTGTTAGCAGGAAAGAAAGCACTGGTTATTGGCTATGGCGACGTGGGTAAAGGTTCTGCACAATCGCTGAACCAAGAAGGCATGATTGTCAGAGTTGCTGAAATCGACCCTATTTGTGCGATGCAAGCATGCATGGATGGATTTGAAGTTGTTTCACCTTACAACGATGGTATCAATACCGGCAAAGCGGCTGACACCAATAAAGCGCTGTTGAACAACACCGATCTAATTGTTACCACCACCGGCAACGTCAATGTTTGTGATTCGGCCATACTGCAATCGCTAAAATCAGGTACTGTGGTTTGCAATATCGGCCACTTCGATAACGAAATCGATACTGCTTTTATGCGCAAAAACTGGGAATGGGACGAAGTTAAACCACAGGTACATAAAGTTTATCGCGACAAAACCAACAACGATTACCTGATTTTATTATCAGAAGGTCGCTTGGTGAACTTGGGTAATGCCACTGGCCACCCATCACGCATCATGGATGGTTCCTTTGCCAACCAAGTACTGGCGCAAATTTATTTATTTGAACGCAAGTTTGCCGACTTAGAAGCTGCAATGAAACCAACGGCTATCACGCTTGAAGTATTGCCGAAGAAGCTGGATGAAGAAGTAGCTGCTGATATGGTGAGAGGTTTTGGTGGGGTTATCACCAAGCTGACTAAACAGCAGGCGGAGTATATTAATGTGCCCGTTGAAGGCCCCTACAAAGTTGAATCGTATAAGTATTAATTTACAGTTCATCAGGCCTCACGTGTAGGGTGGATCTCGATCCACCATGCCTTATTACCGGTGGATCAAGATCCACCCTACACTTTTAAGATTTTATTATGACTAACAAAAAACGTTTTAGCTTTGAATTTTTCCCACCAAAGACTGATCTTGGGCGGGAAAAACTGGATATAGTTCGCGACGAACTGAATCAACTAAACCCGGATTTTTTCTCAGTGACTTACGGTGCTGGTGGTTCAACTCGCAACAACACCAAAGATATCGTGCTGGCAATGAAAGCCAAGGGTATTTCCATCGCGCCTCATTTGTCCTTTGGTGGCGATGAGGAAGATTCTATTCTTGAGTTAATCAATGAATACAAAGCGGCCGGTGTTGACCGTATTGTTGCTCTGCGCGGTGACATTCCTTCAGGTATGGGTGCGCAGCGCCTGGTTTATGCAGAAGAGCTGGTGCGGTTTATTCGAGAAAAAACTGGCGATCACTTTCATCTGGAAGTCGCTGCCTACCCAGAGATTCACCCCGACGCCGACAGTTATCTTGCCGATATCCAATTTTTAAAGCGCAAGTTTGATGCCGGCGCTAATAGTGCTATCACGCAGTATTTTTATAATATTGATGCCTACTATTATTTTATTGAGCAGTGCCACAAGGCTGGTATCGACAAGCCGATCTACCCTGGCATTATGCCAATTACCAACTTTCAAAATCTGGCACGTTTTTCTAAAAACTGCGGTGCGGATATTCCACGCTGGTTAAGCCAGCGACTGGAAGGTTTTGGTGATGACAAGGACAGCATCGCAAGTTTGGGGGCCGAAATAGTAACGCGGCTCTGTGAGCAATTACTGGCTGCAGGCGCCCCTGGTTTGCATTTTTATACCATGAACCAGATTGAACCCAATAAAACCATTTGGAACAACCTTGGTTTATAATACTGACCGTCGAACTTGGCGCATTGCCAAGTTCGAGTACCCAATCTTAATCGCCATCCCTGCACTGTTGGAGCTTGTTTAGATTATGCGTATCAGCCGTATATTTACTGAAGCTTTATTACAAGCCGAACAACTTATTACTCTTGATGAAAAAGCCAGTCACTATTTGTCCAAGGTTTTACGATTAAAAGTCGACGCCCCGTTAATTTTATTCAATGGTGACGGCCATCAATATCCGAGTACTATCGCCGCTGTCGACAAAAAAACTGTTTCGGTACGCACTGAACGCTGTGAAATAGTCGATGTGGAATCGCCGTTGTCCACCCACCTCGGGATCGCTTTATCTAAAGGCGATCGCATGGATTTGGTGATGCAAAAAGCAACCGAGCTCGGCGTCACCGCTATCACTCCCTTGCTCAGTGAGCGAAGCGAAGTCAAGCTCAAAGGCGAACGAGCCGATAAAAAGCAGCAGCACTGGCAGCAAATTTTAATCAGCAGCTGCGAACAGTGCGGCCGCAATAAAATACCACAGCTCAATCCCATACAAACCATCGACAGCTGGACTGAATCCGTTCAGGCTGATAAAAAGCTTGTCCTGCACCATCGCAGCGATCACCGTATCGATCCCACCGAAACCGTTAGTTCGGTAGCTATACTGATTGGCCCAGAAGGAGGCTTAAGTGAGCGGGAAATACAGGCGGCGCAGCAAAAACAATTTGCACCACTAACACTGGGACCAAGAGTACTACGTACCGAAACAGCACCCTTGGTAGCGCTAGCAATTTTACAACAAGCGTGGGGGGACTTTTAAAACGCGACTGATTGGCTAAAGGACTTGCAGCACCAAATTTTGAATATAGTCGACATTCGGGATCGATGCCCGCTCGCCACTTACAACCACACTCGTTAGCTCAGCGGGCCCCACTAATGACTCTTCATCGGTGACCACTTCATCGGGCATAATCCGCATCAATCTGGGCACCCCCTCGGTCACTATGGCGCAAAAAGGCAGTTTCTGATTGTCAACCAAACCATTTAGAACCGCAATCCTGCGCTGTCGGCCTGAGCTACCAACCATCTGGTTATTAAGCACCTCAAATGAAACCAAAGGTACGCTAATATTCCTCCAACTCACAGTCCCCAAATACCACCCCGGTTTATCTGACTCAACCTGTGGCTCGGTGTAAGGGATAATTTCCGCCACGGTAACGTTAGGCAAAACCAACTGCTTACCTCTTACCGGTATCAATAATGTTGCCAGCTCATTAGCAGCAATGGTTGATTGCAACTCTCCACTCATTTGATCGCCTCGTTAGCTTTCTATCATACTAACCACCAGCAGAACTTGAACTGCCCATCGTGGTCGCGCTTACATATTCTACCAAAGCAGCTGCCAGCTGCTCCGGCGCTCCTTGAAAACTAACGCAGCCGGTGTTAATTGCCGCGTTAGGCATACCTGGGCTAAGGCAGCTATCTGGACTTTGCGCCCAGACAGTACCGCCACTGGCTTTGGCAACTCGGCAACCAATTTCACCATCATTACACATGCCACTAAAAATTATCACCCCGAGATTGTCACGATACACTCTTGCCAGTTCCGAGATAACCTGGTCCAATGATGGCTGATATGCGCCCGCCCAAGGTGCACGCATTTCAACCACTCGCCCCCGAGGTAAAAACCGTAATTGATGATCAACTGAGACGACAAATACCTCTCCCGCAACCAAGCACTGTTGACCTTTAATCAACCGTACCGGATAACTATGCTGATTACCCAATGCACCAATCAGTAAACCATCAAAGTTGGTTTCAATGTGCTGCCCATAGACCAAAGCAATGGGCAACTGTGCGGGCAGCGCATTAAAAAACCGCTTTACCGCTGCTGGCCCACCCATCGAGGCAGCCAGCACCCAAACTTTATCTGCATGCGGCGGTTGCACTACGGCTAAAGCTGGCCCCGCCGTGTTGCTCTTGGCATTCTCAGTCTTTGCAGGATTAGTACAAACAGCCACTTCTTCTAATTTTTTTAACAATCGTCGCTGCCAAAATTTATAAGCTTCTATATCCTGTGCTGGAGGGACGCTATCATTTACCAGCAACGGAATTTCAGCAATATCCACCAAGGCTTGCAAAGCTGGCTCCACGGCATCGTCTTTAAGGTCAATCAGCCAGGCATCCAAGGCATACTGTATCGCCGCCTCATCAGCATCAAAGCCCGCTATTAACTTGGCCGAGTCTAGGGACAATACTAACTCGTAACCACCGGCAGATAATATTTGGCGAAACCGGTGTCGATTCAAATCGCAATCGGTCACCAAACCAATGCGTGGTTTTTTGTACTGCCCCATAACCGCCGCCTATCCACCTACTCTGTGGTGATACCCGCCAGTGCATTGATAGTGTTTAGCAACAGAACTTCTTGGTAAGGCTTGCCCATATATTCATTAACACCTAGTGATAATGCACGCTCTCGGTGCTTATCACCCGTTCGCGAAGTGATCATAATAATCGGAATATTTTTCAATCGGGCACTATGTCTCATGCGATTGGCAACTTCAAAACCATCCATTCGAGGCATTTCAATATCCAATAGCATGACATCAGGAATACGCTCAATTTCCTGTAGCTGGGTGATCGCATCTACGCCATCTTTAGCCAAAATAACTTCCATACCCTGTCGTTCAAGAAAGCGAGAGGTTACCTTACGCACGGTCACCGAATCATCGACCACCATGACTAACAGGCTGCGATGCTGATTTGAGTTATCGTCTGTAGACAGAATAAAATCACGGTACATAAGCGATGCATCGGCACGAATCAGCGCTAACAAATCGAGAATGACAACCACACTACCATCACCCAAGACCGTCGCCCCGCTCAAACCCTGTACGGTGCTAAATTGTGGTCCTAATGGCTTAACCACAATTTCTCGGGACCCCATTAAGCTATCAACTTGAACAGCAACAGTATGCTCAGCACCACGCACCAAAATTACCGGTAACGGCATAGACTGGCCTTCGAGGATGGGCTTTTCACCGCGATGCAATAAAGCCCCCATATAACGCAGCAAATACGATTGGCCGGCATATTCAAACATCGGCGCATCAGGATGATAATAAGCTTCTAGCTCAAACGGGCTTACTCGCACGATACCTTCGATGGTATTTAATGGTATCGCATAGCTATCTCCACCTACGCTGACCATCAACGCTCGGTTAACCGATACAGTAAAGGGTAAGCGCACAATAAATTTCGAACCACGGCCAGGCACCGAATCAATATCCATGGAGCCACCCAGCTGTTTGATTTCGCTGTGTACAACATCCATTCCCACACCGCGACCGGATATTTGAGTAACCTCTGAGGCGGTACTAAAACCTGGCTGCAAGATGAATTGCATAATTTCATGATGGGTTAAATCGGCTTTGGCTACCATAAGGCCGCGTTCTATCGCTTTATTTTTTACAGCAGCCAAATCGATACCAGCACCATCATCGCTAAGGGTTATTACAATCTCCCCCCCTTCACGAGCCAGGTCTAGGCGAATACTGCCGCGATCGGGTTTGTTCGCCGCCATGCGCTGCTCGATAGATTCGATCCCATGGTCAACAGCATTTCGCAACATGTGCTCAAGCGGGGCCACCATCCGTTCTAATACAGTACGGTCTAATTCGCCTTCGATATTATCTAAATGGAAATCCACCCGTTTATTTAATTCGCCACTAACCTGACGAATAATACGCCGCAAACGCGGTACCATTCTAGAGAAGGGTACCATCCTTGAACGCATCAAGCCTTCTTGCAAATCAGTGTTAATACGCGATTGCTGAACCAGCAGGGTTTCCATATCCCGTGATTTTTCTGACAGGGTGCTTTTAATATCAATCAAGTCAGAAGACGACTCTAGCAACGAGCGAGATAGCTGCTGCAACTGTGAATAACGGTCCATTTCCAAGGGATCGAAGCCTTCAAGACCCTCACTCTCAACCTGCTCCTGGCGATAAAGAATTTGCTGCTCTGTTTCCATATCCAAACGACGAACTTGCTCTTGCAAGCGATCGACAGTAATTTGCATTTCATCTAGAGAAAATACTAATTCCGAAACCTGCTCTTCTGCCCGCCCCCTGGAGATAGATGTTTCACCGGCAAGGTTTACCAATTCTTCCAGTAATTGTGCAGAAACCTTAACGACTTCCTGCGGACCTTTTTTAGCATCCGGATCTACCAACTTATTAGGAATTTCTGCAGCTGATACTTGGCGTAGCTGAGTGCCTTTGAATGGTACGACATCAGCAGATTTCTCCGCCAAGTCATCCATATTTACCAGGGCATGATCATCACTTATTCCCATTGAATTAACTGAATCAACCTGATCAGGTTGATGCTCTAGATCCAGGTCGGGACCGATATCTAAATTTGATTCAGGCTGTTCAGTAACTGCTTCATGATCAAGCTCCGGCCCACCTAACAGTTCTTCTGAGTGTGGCTCGGCAGTAACCAACGGCGCTGCTACCAGTGGAGCCACAGAAGCCAGATGATCTCCCGACTTAATCAGGTTGATCTGAGTTAACAATTGATCTTGGTAATTCTGAATACTGGCCAAGGCTTCGTCATCGACATCCTCGGTTCGACCCTCCAAACTGATCAAGCTGGTTTCAAAGTCGTGACTAATATCACCCATGGTGGTTAAACCCGCCAACCTGGCGCCACCTTTTAAGGTATGTAAAATCCTTAATAAGTCATCTAGATAACTTCGATTGCCTCTATCCATACTCCAGCCATGAATAGCTTCATCAAGATTCTCTAACAAGTCATCGGCTTCTTCGATAAATATTTCTATAATTTCTTCATCAAAATCATCCGCCTCATCAGCCGAGGTAATAGCCTGCGGTGTCGGCTGGCTGGCAGGCTCAGCTGCTAACTCTACCTCTTCTGAATCAGTAACTGCATCAGCCAGCTCACTCATCGCTGTGGTAATATCATGATCTGCATTAATTGGCTCTATTACCGTGACTTCACTTTCAACATCGAGGTCATCTTCCTCAAGCCCAATCTCTTCAGCGCTGCTACCGTCATCCCGGTCAGCTATCTCTACCAGTAAATCAGGTTCAGCTATTGACGCAAACTCAAAGTCCTGAAGATGATTAAGTAACTGCTGATCAAACACCGGCGTTTGATGTCCCGCTATTTGATCAAGCATATCGATTAAACCATCATTAGCCGCATTGGCTAGAGTAAAAAACTCCTCTGTAATGACGCCTTTATTAGCAGCCGCTCGTTGATAAAACACTTGCACCGCCTGCCCGAAGTCAACGGGGGCAAGCATATTGACCGAATCAGCGTGACTAATAAAACGATCCATCAGCGCTTCAAATTCGTGATTTGATACTGACTCACAATCACCTTGTTGCCACAGTACTAACTTACCGGAAATTTCTGTTATTAAATCCAAGCTTTCGGTAAGGAATAGGTTTAACGCTTCCGGAGCAATGCTATTTTCTTCAGCCTCAACATCGCCAGCAAGGGCAATACGCTGGTTAAATACCGCTAATAAATCTTCGGTGTAAGTCTCAGCCCCGTCCAGGGTTTTCAAGGGTGTTGTTTCGAGCTGATCGATACCTGCCTGGATTAAATCAGCACCACGCTCTAGCAACGCCACTAATGGCTGATCTACTTTTAACTGGCTTGCTCTTAACTCTTTAACCACATACTCAAGCGGAGTCACCACCATCGCGACGGGAGTTATACCCGCCATATTGGCACTGCCTTTCATCGTATGTAATGCACGCTGTACGTCATCGCTTAGTTCAGCAGGGCCTGCCAGCTCTTTGCAGTGAGCAATAAATCTTGCTAAAACTTCGCCATGTACGGTTGTCTCAGCGGCAAAAATTTCTAATAATTCAGAATCAAGTTCATCGTCTAACTCTGATAAAGAATTTAGATTATCAATTACAGGCAGGGATATTTCAGCGGCGTCTATCGCTGGACTTGGCTCTTCATCAACATTGGCTTCATCCTTCTCTGCATCATCCAGCGCCTCAACATCGTTGGCCAAGCTCAAAGCATCTGCCCGCGCCATCAAGACTTGCAGAGGCTCTTTATCGACGGGTTGGTGCTGCTCAAAAGCTGTTATCAAAGCGGGGACTTTATCGGTCGTTTCTGTGATTAAATCGAAGCGCTGCTGATTCATTGTAACCGAGCCATCAAGTACGCGATTTAGCATATTCTCAATTGACCAGGCCAGCTCAGCTACATCGCTCGCCCCCACCATACGGCCACTGCCTTTAAGCGTATGAAATGCTCTACGAATCGTAGACCGAGCTTCTTCATTGCTAACATCTTGCTTCCAGACCGGCAAAAACTCATTGATCGCGGCAACGACTTCTTCCGCCTCTTCAACAAAAATCTCTACTATCTCAGGATCAAAGTCTTCATCAAGTGTTTCGTCAGTGGCTGGGTTATTAATTTCACTAGCCGCTTCTTCTGTATCCGACTCTGCATCGACACTTGTATCAACAACTACTTCAGAAATTTCCTCAACCATTCCTTCAACAACAGAAACTCCTTCTTCGCTATCTTGTTCTTCGCTATCGGTCGTCGCAGCCTCAGCGGGAAAGCTTGTTCCCACCTTATCGGAAGAAGGCAATTGAAACGGAACAACATTGCTGGCAACACTTTCGCCGTCACGCTCTAATGGCGCTAACTCCGAACTATGTAATGGGGTTTCAAGCTCTTCATTAACATCCCTATGCTGCTCTTCCGGGGTAGTTAATACTTGCGCTGAAAAATCAGTTGAGCGGTTACTACCAGTGCTATCCAGTGAATAGCCTAATTCAGCAACACTGTCTGCGGCCATGGCTAAAATTGTCTCACCATCCGTGCCGCTATCATCTGCCAGCCTTTCCAGATAGTAATCTATTGAGGTAATAGCATCAGCCAGAGTATCCAGTTTTTGCCATTCGGGTATTGAATGAATCGTTAGTAATTCGTTGCGAATATATCGCTCACAACAAACCAGGATATCGGCGGCCTTTGCCAACGGTATCATCCTTAAACTACCACTGATCTCAGCCAGTAAATCTGGTATATCAATTATGCAATTATGATTCCATTGCGTTGCTACGAATTCAATAATAGCTTCTTTAACTTGTTCTAAGCCATTGCGCGACTCTATAACGACAGAAGCAAATGCTCGATCAAGGTGCTCCTGCGCCTCTTCACTGTCGTTAAACAATTCACGTGTAACATCTTCAGGCACCATGTCGGTAGGAATTAAATCCGTGTCCACCTTGCCAAGCTGTTCAATAATTTGCTGTAAGTTGGCGCTATTGATTTCTTCTGCTGCCTCCAGCATGTAAGTTAACTGTGAATAAGGTTCTTGGATTTGTTTTAGCGTAGTGCCCATACCCAATATGGCCAAGGTATCGCTAACTCGTCGCAACAGCGGTAATATTTCGGTCAAAGCTTCTCGGTTAGCACCAGCTGCAGTAAAAGCCTGTTTAATATCATTAAGCTCATGCAACAAAGCCCCAGCAACTAAACGCATCGACTCGGCATCTGCCGTCACCAAAGTCTCATCATCTAGCTCATCTGCACCGAGTAGAGATGCATCTAAATTATATTGAGCTTTTATTTCTTTAATGAAACGGGAGTTGGCTTTACTCCGGGCCACGTAATACAGCAAGTTTTTAATCAGGTCTTCTGGCGGTTGAATAGATAAGGCTGACTCACCTTGTTCAATAATAATTTTTACTTGCCGGTCAACCTGACGCAATAAAATCTTAACCGCAATACTTGATGCTATGGATTCATTCAGTAACCCTTCGAGCACCGCAATACAAACTCGCCATAATGCTTGTGGCGGGAACCCTTCCGTTAGCTTGACTAAACGCGCGCATACTTTTGCCAGATAATTTAAATTTTTATGAATATCCCGACCGCGCATAAAGCCAAGTAATGCGATCTGAAACATTTGTCGCAGTTTCTGTGCGACTTCAATAAGCTCAGCAGAAGAAATTTTTAGCTTGGCGGTTGTATCGATGGCGAGCATCGAACTCATATCGGGATTAAATAAAACGGTTTCCGACAGTAGGCTTTCACCCCGTACTGCGCGCAAATCATTTAATACCGGCAATAGCGCTGCCGGTAGCCCATGACGATTTTCTTGTACCCGCTCCAGGTATCGGGGAAGCTGAACAATGGTGTTTTTCAATACCATCAAAGCATCATCAATATGACTGGTATGGACAGTTCCCTGCGTTAATGCTTGCGCCAAACCTTCCATCTCTTCTGCCAGCAACGCCGCGCCAAAAAATTCGACAATCTGTAGCGTACCGTGCACCTGATGAATATGGCTTAAGCAAAACCGCAATTTTGTTGCATCATCGCGGTTGGCAATATAGGCGTCCAGTGCTTGGTCAGCTTGCTTTAGAGTTTCCCCTATTTCTCCAGCAACCCAATCTAGAGCAATAAAATCTCGGCGCTCAGTCATTGTATTCCAACCCTTTATTTCGGTCATATCAGCTGCCCTAAACCAAACTAACTTTGTTTAAAGTCAGTTTTTATACTGCCCACCAAATTGGCAGTTGTTACAGAGCTAGCTGATTAAAAATTTATTACTGCTTAATAAAGGCGAGTACTTTCTCGCCACCATTACGCTGCATTTGTGAATTCTGCCAACCCACTACCTCACCAGGTCCAATCACTAACAAACCGCCTGGCTTGAGATAGTTAACCAAGGCGTTCAATACCTGCCATTGACGGCCACGGCGAAAGTAAACCAATAGGTTTTGGCAATAGATAACATCCATAGCCATGTTGGGCAGCTTACTTAATTCCAGCACGTTACTCTGGATGAAGCATAGATTTTGTCGCAGCCGTTCTGTAACTTGATATTCGTGTTGATCAGTTTTAACAAAATACTTATTCTTTAAAGCCAGCGGTAAATTATCCAACTTTCTTTTTGCGTAACAAGCTTTGCGTGCAGCCCTAAGCGCTGTAGTACTGATATCACTGGCTGTTACACCAACAAAGATATCTGCCAATAAATAATCAATCGCTTCATTGGCCACCATCGCAAGAGAATAGGCTTCTTCTCCGGTAGAGCAACCTACACTCCAAAGATCTACGGTTTTTTTATCAGCCTTGGTCAAAGCCTCAATGCGCTGTAATAAAAAATCCCGAACCGTATTAAAAGAGTTTATTTCTCGAAAAAAACTGGTTTCTTTAACCGAGACACGATCGACAAACTGCCCCCATTCAATCAGTCCTCCAGGAACAGCGCTAACCTGCTGCAGATATTGCTCGTAGTCTTTAACGCCGAGCTCTCGCATCCGCAGGCTAAGACCTTTATGCAATATAGATTTATGCTGCAACAAACAGATACCAGTACGCTCCTCTAACAGCGTTTGCCACTGAGCATACTGTTCATCGCTAAGCTCTGCCGGCGCTTGATATAACCACGAAGACATTGTCTTCTCCACATCACTGGCTGTTAGCCTGATACTTAAAGGCACTACTCAATGTAGTAGTGCCTAGCACCAACCGCTAACAACTATTCACCAACAGCCATTGCGTACTCCGGCTCTTTTTGTGGGTATTCGGCCTCATCATATTGATTAACTTCATCTGGCAATTTAAAGCCCGCAACAGACTCGCGAAGTTCGTTCGCCATACCAGCAAGGTTACCGATAGATTCTGCGGTAGCGGTTGTACCGGCAGATGTTTGCGAGGTGATTTCTTGAATAACATTCATCGTATTGGAAATGTGACCCGCCGATGACGCTTGTTGACGTGCCGCATTGGAGATATTTTGAATCAGCTCCGCCAGTTCCTGCGAAACCTCTTCGATTTCTTCAAGTGCTGTACCCGCATCCTGTGCTAAGCGAGCACCACGCACTACCTCGGCAGTGGTTTGCTCCATCGAGATTACCGCTTCGTTGGTATCTGACTGGATAGTTTTAACCAGAGCTTCGATCTGTTTAGTTGCCGCTGATGAACGTTCCGCAAGTCGCTGAACCTCATCCGCAACCACCGCAAAGCCTCGACCCGCATCACCAGCCATCGATGCCTGAATGGCTGCGTTAAGCGCCAGTATGTTAGTTTGGTCGGCGATGTCGTTAATCAACGATACGATGTCACCGATTTCCTGTGACGATTCACCCAGACGTTTGATACGTTTTGATGTTTCCTGAATCTGCTCACGGATATTATCCATACCATGAATAGTGTTTTGCACCACTTCTGCACCGGTGTTGGCGATCGCAACCGATCGCTCCGCAACACTCGCTGACTCAGCAGCGTTTGAGGATACCTGATCGATGGTCACCGCCATTTCATTAACCGCCGCCGAAGCTCCGGCAATTTCTTGTGCCTGGTGTTCAGAAGCTTCTGCAAGGTGTAACGCCGTCGATTGTGACTCTTGTGCCGCACCCGATACTTTTACTGCTGTATCGTTTATTTGCGAAACCAATATCCGCAGTTGGTCAATTGTAAAGTTGACGGAGTCAGCAATAGCACCAGTGAAGTCTTCGGTTACAGTTGCTGTAGTTGTTAAGTCACCGTCTGCAAGGTCGGCCAACTCATCCAGCAGCCGCAAAATTGCGTTTTGGTTCCGCTCATTGGTTTCACCCGTCTCACGCAAACGCGCCTGGGTGTTACGGAAAGTTTGAATACCAATCATGGCCAAAGAGAACAAGGTAATCGCGACAAAATACAACGCGGTGGTACCTGTTATTGTGCGCTTGCTTTCTAGTGTGCTGAAGCCTTCAGCGAGCTGACTAGTCGCCTCCATAATACGGGGAGAATCAACAACTATTTCATCGGCTGCTTTACGTGCTTTCAAAAGATCCGGTGTAGCTAAAAATATTTCATCAACAGAACCACTAACGAACTCAAATAGTTTATTGATTTCTTCCAGCGAAGCTTTCGCATCGTTCTCAGTAACTTTGGAAATCCGCATGGCTTTATTACCTTGCAACATGCCGCTCAGTACCGACCCGAATAAACTCGCATCCAGGTTAAACTGATCCGCAGCTTGCTTTGCCGCTTCGCCACCTTCAAGCATTTTATCGACGTTACGGGCAATACGCTCAGCCAACCATGATTGCCGCTGGGCTACCGCTATCTGATCCGCGGGCGCATTATTTTCTAGCAGAATTTCCACAACATTATTGTATTCAGCCTGCAACTCCGGGATTGAGTCATTAAGTGTTTTTGCAACTTCATGTAAAAACAAAACCCGCTCACGGCTATCGACGATAGCAGAAGATGAGTTGTTTATTTTATCCCAAACGCTACCTAATTCAGATAATTCGGCAGGTAACATATTCTGTGGCGAGGGTAATTCTGGAGACGTTGTGCCATTGCGTAAAATACCAATGGTTTGACTAAACTTGGTGCGCGACTCGGCTAAGTCATCAAAGGCATCAGCATCACCCGCCGTAGCCTGGCGCGAGCTGGTGGTAATCTGCTGCGCTAATACCCTCAACTCACCGGTTAGCTCAAGGTATCGCGCATCATAACCAGCATCCCTCAATACGATATAGGCATTGATGCCTGCACCAACTATGCCTGCCACCATCAGGATGAGGAAAAAGCTTATTGCTCGGTTTGTGGGCAGCCTCGCTGCTGCGCCTCTTGTTTTGGCATTCATTACCGGGGCTCCCCGCTGCTAGTTATGGTTAACTACAACTATTGGTAGATAATTAGACGTACTAAAAAGCGACAAGTTAACTCGCCGCCGCATTAAAAAATTCAGCATTTTGCGCCAACTTAAAGGGGCTAAACACCGACCAAACAATATTATTATGTTGATATGAACCTGCCAGAAAGGGTTTCAAGGCAGCGACTCCATCAGGAACTTTATCGCTAAAGCTGTCCACCGGCATATGCTGCATACCATAGACTTCACTGACAATCAGACCACTGTACAATTCACCTAACTCTAGGGCTAACACGCGGCGACTTTTTGCCGCGCCTAAAACGCCACCAAAAAAACTCTCTAAATCAATTAGCGGCAATAACCGACCACGAACATTCGCAACACCCCGTACCCAAGGTTGCACACCGGGCAAACGCGTTGCCGGCGGCTGCGCTAATATCTCAGCAACTTCGCCCATTGGCGCAACAAAATGATGGCCACCCAGTTTGAAACCGATACCTGACCACTGAGGTTTAATCGCGACTTGAGAAGGCAACCCCAAAGCATTGCTGACGCTGCGCTGGGCAATATCCAGCAGCGCGGCAAAGGGTTCGATTTGATCGTTCATAACAGCAATCCGTTTGTATCTGTCTGCATGCGTATTAAACGTTAGCCTAAAACGTCGGTAATCGCTCGCATCAACGTAGTATCACTAACCGGCTTGGTCAAATAACCTTTAGCACCCTGACGTTCACCCCATAATCGATCAGTCTCCTGATCCTTGGTGGTCACTATAATGACAGGGATATGACTAGTACTGGCATTTTTACTCAGCTGACGGGTTGCCTGAAAACCATTCAGACCAGGCATAACAATATCCATCAACACAATATCAGGTAGGGTTTCTTTCGCCTTGGCCACGCCTTCGTCGCCACTCACTGCAGTAATAACCTCATGCCCATGCTTACTCAAAATGGTTGACATCTTATGCGTTTCGGTGGGTGAATCATCTACAATTAATACCCGGGCCATACTTCCTCCACATTAAAAAGCGCCGCAACGCCTCTTCTGTTATCCATGAATTACAAAACCAAGTTGTTTATTGCGAGACCGCTACATGTGCTTGAATAGCGCCGAGCAACTCATTTTTGCTAAAGGGTTTAGTTAAATATTCATCGGAGCCAACTATCCGCCCCTTGGCCTTATCAAACAGCCCATCTTTACTAGACAACATAATCACTGGGGTCTTTTTGAATTCACTATTATTTTTGATCAGTGCACAGGTTTGATAGCCATCCAGGCGCGGCATCATTATATCAACGAAGATTATATCGGGTTTGGTGTCTGCAATTTTTGCCAACGCATCAAAACCATCGGTAGCTGTAACCACAGTGCAACCTACTTTTTTTAGCAGGGTCTCGGCTGTGCGCCGAATAGTTTTACTGTCGTCGATCACCATTACTTTTAAATCTTCAAAATTTACGTCCATACAGTCGACCTTTATCAGTAATACTTAGTCTTTTTACGCGACAGCATCTCAAAAAAACCTAGCGAGACGATCCGCGAATATTTAACATAGTTTCAAGCTATTATCTATAAACCCCAGATAAACATAGTAAAGTTAGTCTATTATTGACAGTTACGCCAAACCTTGATTTGTCCAGCTCGGCAACGTAACGTATCGGGTTGCGGAGTATCTAGTATAGAAGCCGTTCGGGGTATCGCCCAGCTTAATAAATGAGAATTAAGTAACAACTTTATCCATGCTAACCGCTCTTTGGCCTTTTTTGATCAGAAAAACAACAACCTTTCCACTTTCGCGAGTCAATTTATGAAAATTCGTCTTGGCGTCGTCATGGATCCTATCGAGTCCATCAGCCTTAAAAAAGATACCACGATCGCCATGCTTTGGGCTGCCAGCGACCGTGGATGGGAACTCCACTATATGCGCCAGCAAGATCTTTATCTAGCTGGCTCCGAACCGCGGGCCAAGGCAAGACCGCTGCAGGTATTTCGCGATAGCGATCACTATCATCAGCTCGGTGAAACAGAGGACATCCATTTGGGCGACCTAGACGTGATATTGATGCGCAAAGACCCTCCTTTCGATAACGAGTTTATCTACAGCACTTATATCCTTGAGGCAGCGGAGCGGCTTGGCACGCTCGTTGTTAATAAACCTCAAAGTCTTAGGGATTGTAATGAAAAGATATTTGCCACCCAGTTTCCCCAATGCTGCCCCCCATTGATCGTTAGTCGCGACAACGAACGCTTGCGCGACTTTCACCAACAGCACGGCGATGTGATTTATAAACCCCTCGATGGTATGGGCGGCTCATCTATCTTTCGAGTTAAGCAAGACGACCCTAATCTCGGTGTCATCCTGGAAACCCTAACCCAATTCGGTACCAGCACCATTATGGCCCAACGCTACCTGCCAGAAATCGTTGACGGGGACAAGCGCATCCTGTTGATTGATGGTGAGCCGGTAGATTATTGTCTAGCACGAATACCCGCCCAAGGGGAAACCAGAGGCAATTTAGCTGCCGGCGGTAGTGGTCGCGCGCAGCCAATCAGTGAACGAGATCGCTGGATTGCGAACCAGGTCGGCCCTATTGCGAGAGAAAAAGGGTTATTATTTGTCGGGCTTGATGTTATTGGTGATTACCTCACCGAAATCAATGTCACCAGCCCCACTTGCGTGCGGGAGATTGATCGAGCATTTAATACCGATATTGCTGGCCAATTAATTGAGTGTATAGAGCGCAAACTGGCAAAGCATGACTAAACTGGTCGAATACAAACCGCGCAGTTATCAACAGCTAGCGCGGGACCCAACCAAGCAGCACAAACACAATGATAACCAATGCCAACAACTAACAGCGCTGAGATTGTCGATGGTAAACTAAGCCATGACCGGCTTGGTTTTGCCTTTTGTCTGGCACTAGCTCTGCACGCGATGCCTATCTTAGGTATCAGCTTTAATCAGCAGGAAAAATCACCCGCGCCACTTAAACTAGAAATTACCTTGGCACAACACCAAAGCCAACAGGCACCGGAGGAAGCAGACTTTCTCGCGCAACACAATCAACAGGGTAGCGGCACGCTGACCGAAAAAGCCATGCTCACCACCCGCGAGTTGGCAGATTTTCAAGACATCCATATTCAACAAGTCACGCCGCAGCAACAGGCCAGTAATAGCCAGCCCCAGCCAAGCAAAAACCCAATCCTAAGCAGCCTTGACGCAAAACGCACAATCCATCACAGCCCGCAAACGAAAGCGCAGCCCGCCGAGCAGCATGAGCGAGCCAATAGTGATTTAACCATCTTGCAGCGCAGCCTGGAAATTGCCAGTCTTGAAGCCAAGCTGGACACCCAGGAACAAGCATACGCCAAACGCCCACGTATTCGTCGCCTGACCTCTGTTGCCACCAAACAAGCTGACGATGCCCTCTATCTACATAACTGGCGCAGCAAAGTCGAATCGATAGGTAACCAGCACTATCCCAGCAATGCCAAGCAACAGCAGCTCTATGGTGATCTCAGGATGATGGTATCGATACTGCCCAACGGCGACATACACCAGGTAAAAATCCTACAGTCTTCAGGCCATAAAATACTTGATCAGGCCGCCATTAGAATAGTCCATCTCGCCGCCCCTTATGATCCATTTCCACAGACCATGCAACGCGAAGTCGATGTGCTGGAAATCATCCGTACCTGGCGCTTTCACAAAGACAGACTGTCATCCAATATTTAAACTTAATACTGCAGGCAGGCTTTACACCACTATTTTTCAACTACCCCATATTTGTACTTGTTATCACCGCATGGCGACCCAATAATGACCCCATGAAAACGCCCAATCAATCCAACTACCTTAAAGGTCACTTTCTTATCGCCATGCCGAGTATGGCGGAAGGCATATTTGCCAATAGCATCACTTATCTTTGTGAACATAGCGAAGAGGGTGCTATGGGTATCGTTATTAATCACCCTCTAGATATAAGCCTGGATGATATTTTTCAACACCTGAACATTGATAACATCCAAAGCGCCCACCACGACCGCGTTCTGGCGGGCGGCCCCGTACACATGGATCGCGGTTTTGTTTTACACTGCCGCAGCGATGAGAGCTGGGATTCAACAATTCACATCTCCGATCAAATCGCACTGACCACCTCACAGGATATTCTGGCGGCCATAGCGCAGGACAAAGGGCCAAAACAAAGCCTTGTCGCTCTAGGTTATGCTGGCTGGGGCAAAGGACAACTGGAGATGGAGCTCACGGCAAACGCTTGGTTAACCGCGCCGGCGGACTACGATATTATCTTCAACACACCGATCGAATTACGCGCCAAGGCCGCAGCCGCACAACTGGGAGTGGACTTGGCGCTGATTTCACCTGTTGCCGGGCACGCTTGATTATGGCTGAATCTGTGGACGAGGGTAAGCAGGCAAAACTGCACCAGACCATTCTCTGTTTTGATTACGGCACTAAAACCATCGGTGTTGCCGTAGGCCAAACCATCACCAAAACAGCTAACCCATTAACCGATTTAAAAGCACGGGATGGCATCCCTAACTGGGAAGACATCGCTAAAATCATTGAGGAGTGGCGACCAAATTTATTGCTAATTGGCCTGCCACTCAATATGGACGGTAGTTTTTCCGCGATTAGTCAAAGGGCAAAAAAGTTTGCCAACCGCCTGCATGGCCGCTTTGGCTTGCCGATTGCGATGGCCGATGAGCGCTTAAGCAGCTTTGAGGCAAAAGGCGAAATCATCCAACAAACTGGCTCAAGGCATTTTAAAGCACAAAACATCGATAGCCTTGCGGCAAAGATCATTCTTGAAAGCTGGTTTCAACAAAACGACAGCCCACTATAAACACCCTCTGCCTGTACGCTGCTAGCGAAAGTAACGTTTTTCTGTCCCCTCATCTTTAGCCTCTTCCATCGACAAACCACCTGCGATGGTGTCCAGCGTCTGTGGGTTATGCTCGTCGCCCAACTTAATCATCAGCCGCAGATCATTAGATGAATCGGCATGGGCCAACGCATCTTCGTAGGTTATCTCTCCTGCGGTATACAGCTCGTACAAGGCCTGATCAAAGGTTTGCATACCCATTTCGTTAGATTTGGACATCAAATCTTTGAGTGCGTAAACATCGCCTTTACGAATTAGATCCTGCGCTAAGGGAGTGTTAATTAAGATCTCCACACAGGACCGACGCCCCTTGCCATCGGGCGTAGGGATTAATTGCTGTGCCACTAACGCCTTGAGGTTTAACGATAGATCCATCCACAGCTGGCCGTGCCGGTCGCCAGGGAAAAAATGCAATATTCTATCCAGTGCCTGGTTAGCGTTATTCGCGTGCAGTGTACACAGACACAAATGGCCGGTTTCAGCGAA
The DNA here is from genome assembly GCA_041677245.1 of Spongiibacteraceae bacterium. Classification (GTDB taxonomy): domain Bacteria; phylum Pseudomonadota; class Gammaproteobacteria; order Pseudomonadales; family Dasaniaceae; genus Oceanicoccus. The sequence continues at coordinate 33,007 of JBAYQJ010000021.1, forward strand.
GGTAATCGCATGCTCCATGGTTTCGCGGGTGCGCACCTCACCAATCATAATGACATCCGGGGCTTGTCGAAGCATGTTTTTCAAACCCACTTCAAAGCTCTCTGTATCGATGCCTACTTCGCGCTGTGTAACGATACAACCCTCGTGCTGATGAATGTATTCAATCGGGTCTTCAACCGAAATAATATGCCCCTTGGAATTGCGATTGCGGTGGCCAACCATCGCTGCCAGCGAGGTTGATTTACCCGCCCCTGTCGCACCGACAAAGATAACCAACCCACGTCTGGTCATCGCCAGATCTTTAATCACATCCGGCAAACCCAAATCTTCGATACGCGGTATGGTGGTTTCTATCCGACGCAGCACCATACCGGCCAGGTTACGCTGGTAAAAAGCACTGACTCGAAACCGGCCAATGCCTCGCGCACTGATAGCAAAGTTACACTCTTTGTCACGCACAAAACTCTGTCGCTGGGTTTCATTCATAATCCCCAACACCGTTTCACGTGTTTTTTCTGGGCTCAACGGGCTCGTTGTTACCGGCACTACGCGACCATGGACTTTTATTGAGGGCGGTACGCCGGCGGTAATAAATAAGTCCGACGCACCCTTGTCGACCATGATTTGTAATAATTTATCAATATCCACTAAAAACTCCTGCGACTACGCCCGCCCTTTATTGCGCTGTAAATACAATAATCTGGTAGCAACTGCCGCATATCCTTGCTGTTTATAGATTAACCCTAATTAAAAATTCTCTGGGAAACGGGCTTTTTCCCGCGCCACCTCCCTTGCAATCAACCGCTTGCCCACCAGCTCTGACAAGCACTGATCCATCGTCTGCATACCCAAGGCACCACCCGTCTGAATCGCGGAATACATTTGCGCCACTTTATCTTCTCGGATCAAGTTTCTGATTGCCGATGTTCCCATCATGATTTCATGGGCTGCGATCCGACCTCCACCGACTTTTTTCAGTAAAGTTTGGGCGATAACTGCCTGTAACGACTCTGACAACATTGAGCGCACCATCGATTTTTCTTCAGCGGGGAACACATCGATAATCCGGTCAATAGTTTTTGCTGCCGAAGTCGTGTGCAGAGTACCAAATACCAAGTGTCCGGTTTCAGCGGCGGTCATCGCCAGGCGAATAGTTTCTAAATCCCGCAATTCACCAACCAGGATAATGTCGGGATCCTCACGCAATGCTGAGCGCAGTGCTTCGTTAAAGCCGTGGGTATCACGGTGAATTTCCCGCTGGTTAACCAGACATTTTTTGGATTCATGCACAAATTCAATTGGGTCTTCAATTGTGAGGATATGCTCGTATTTGTTGTCGTTGATGTAATCCATCATCGCCGCCAAAGTGGTCGATTTACCCGAGCCTGTTGGCCCCGTGACCAACACCAAGCCGCGCGGCACCATAGATATATTGCGGAACACCTGCCCCATACCCAACTCTTCCATCGACAACACTTTTGACGGAATAGTACGAAACACCGCACCGGCACCTCGGTTTTGGTTAAACGCATTCACACGAAAGCGAGCGACGCCCGGTACTTCAAACGAAAAATCCGTTTCCAAAAACTCTTCGAAATCCTTGCGCTGCTTGTCATTCATGATTTCATAAATCAGGCCGTGCACCTGTTTATGCTCCATGGGAGGCAAATTAATTCGGCGCACATCGCCATCGACCCGAATCATTGGCGGCAAACCTGCCGACAGATGTAAGTCGGAGGCGCCCTGTTTGGCACTAAAGGCTAACAACTCGGTAATATCCATAAGATTCCTTTATATAATCGTATTCACTGCTTCATCGGTAACGGATAAGGCAAAGCGCTTCAACGTGGTTAGCAGTATAATGGCCCATCAGCGACCTAGGGCTGTATCTTAACCCTCTGGCGAGACAACTGTGAAACAACTCACAGTTCAGGCTGCTGTTTTACTCACTACTACGACTGAAATTGATCGAATGCCATCTACAACAGACTTTAATATAGCAAAGGTCCAGCAACGTATACGCGCTGCGGAGAAAAAATACCTGCGTGCGGAGCATTCTGTACATTTATTAGCCGTCACTAAAACCCGGCCGGCTAGCGTTATTCGTCAAGCTGCCGCTGCCGGGCTTAGCGATTTTGGCGAAAATTATCTGCAAGAAGCCCTCGATAAACAGGCCCAACTCGATGATTTAAACCTGCAGTGGCATTTTATTGGCCCTATTCAATCCAACAAAACCCGCGCTATCGCCGAGCATTTCAGCTGGGTACACAGTGTCGACCGGGTCAAGATAGCCCAGCGTCTCAACGACCAGCGCCCCGAGCACCTACCGGCTCTCAATATCTGCTTGCAGCTCAACATCAGCGCCGAGGCTAATAAATCTGGAGTCAGCACAGCGGATTTGGCCTCCCTGGCAACTGCGGTAGCCGCAATGCCTCGGCTGCGGCTGCGGGGCTTAATGGCCATTCCCAGAGCCAGTGATGACCCTGAAGAACAGCAGGCAGCCTTTGCCTTAGTAAAAACAGCATTTATCAAGCTGCAACAAACACACACTGATATGGATACGCTCTCAATGGGCATGTCCAAGGATATGGATGCGGCCATCGCCGAGGGCAGCACTATGGTCAGGATTGGTACTGACTTGTTCGGCGTACGGGCATAGTTTAACTACCCACCCTGTTAACATACACTACCGCGCGTATCTCGCCTGCCTTCGTCCTGTTATAATCTGGCAAAAATTTTTGTATAAAAAGGAGCTGATTTTGTCCCATCCAACAATTGCTTTTATCGGTGCAGGTAATATGGCCTCCAGCATCATCGGTGGCTTGGTCAGCAAAGGTGTTGCCGCCGAGTCGATTACCGCCAGTGACCCCTATCCCGATTCGTTATTAAAACTTCGTCAGCTCGCCCCAGTTAACACCACCAACGACAATCACCAAGCTATCGCTAATGCTGATGTCGTGGTACTCGCGGTTAAACCCCAGGCCATGCAAGCCATACTCAAAGATCTGGCCAGCACCGCCCAAACACACAAGCCGCTGATTATTTCAATCGCTGCAGGGATAGAAACTCACAGCCTGAATAAATGGTTAGGCGGCAATATGGCTATTGTACGTTGCATGCCTAACACCCCGGCGCTGGTTCAAACTGGCGCCACCGCACTATTTGCCAACGCCGACGTCAGCAAAGAGCAAAAGCAGCTGGCTGATCAGATTTTGAGGGCCGTGGGTATTGCTCTTTGGGTTGCCAGCGAGAGCGAATTAGATGCGGTCACCGCCGTCTCTGGTAGCGGCCCCGCCTATTTCTTTTTGGTGATGGAGGCAATGCAGGCTGCGGGTGAAAAATTGGGGCTCAGCCCGGATGTCGCCAAACAACTCACTTTGCAAACAGCCCTGGGCGCGGCACAAATGGCTATTGCTAGCGATGTAGGCACGGATGAGTTACGCCGCCGAGTCACCTCCCCCGGCGGTACGACCGAACAAGCCTTGCAGGTTTTTGAGCAAGGCGACTTAATGCCATTATTCGAGCAAGCACTGACAGCTTGTCGTGATCGCTCAATCGAGCTCGCGCAGTTAATGGATAACGACGAGGACCAATAACCCCTACAAGCCGGCTGGAAATACTTATTTTTGGCCCCATATCACTGATTAGCAGCAATGATTGCTTTCACGCGAGCATTGCTGCTCTATAATCAGCTCTTCTTTTTTAAAACCACGGGCGCACAGGTAAAGCTTTTTATGGATGCATTGCAGGATATTGCCAACTTACTGATTCAGACACTCTGCCAACTCTATTTACTAGCCCTGCTGCTACGGCTGTTACTGCAACTGGGCCGCGCTGATTTTTATAACCCGATCACCCAGTTTTTGGTAAAGGCAACACAGCCAGTACTCGCACCAGTGCGACGTTTAGTACCGAGCATAGGTAAGATCGATACAGCCACTGTAATTGTAGTGTTACTGCTGCAAATGCTGGCCACTGCAATGCTGGTCGCCATTCAGGGTTACACTGTCCCCAACCCTATCTCGCTGCTGATATGGGCTGTGCTGGGCTCTATCGGCATGGTCGTGAGTATCTATTTTTATGCGATTTTGGCCTCTATTGTTCTAAGCTGGGTAGCGCCTGGTAGCTACAATCCCGGGATATTACTGCTGCATCAATTAACTGAGCCGGTAATGGCGCCTTTTCGTAAAATCATCCCGCCACTTGGGGGGCTGGACTTATCGCCTATTTTTGTTTTTCTGGCGATTAACGTCGTTCAAATACTGCTGGGACACCTTGCCGGAGCGGCTGGCTTACCGCCTGCCTATGTTTTAGGGATTTAGGCTAGCTTAGGGGGCATTATGACTGCTGCGGCAGACTTGAGCTTTTATCACTGGCAACAACACAAACTCGTGCTGTTCTGTTACTTGCAACCCAAAGCCAGCTGCGATGAGTTTGTCGGCCCTCATGCTAACCGTTTAAAAATCCGTATTACCGCGCCACCCGTTGACGGCAAAGCCAATCAACACCTAATCAAGTTTATCGCCAAACAATTTGGTGTGGCCAAATCAGCGGTCACCATTACCAGTGGCGAACTGGGTCGCCAAAAGACCCTATGCATTGATCAACCCAGCAAACTGCCACCCTCTGCTGGCATAACTGGCCCCGAGTAAGCAAGATCCACACTGATTGAGCACCTGCACTTGCAGTACCAAGCATGTATTATTAGACTCGCACGCTGCACCATAACCGGATTAAATAATGTCAGAGCAATCTGTCGGTATTGTTACCCCACAACAGCATCATTTCGATCAGCCAATCACTTTGGCCTGTGGCCGCGTATTAGCTGAGTACGACCTCGTTTATGAAACTTACGGCGAACTCAATAGCGACGGCTCGAATGCTATTTTGATCTGCCACGCCTTATCGGGCCACCACCACGCTGCCGGCCGTTATGAAAATGACAATGGCAAACCTGGCTGGTGGGATCATTATATCGGCCCAGGTAAGCCTATCGACAGCAAGCATTTTTATATTGTCAGCCTCAATAATATCGGCGGCTGCCACGGTTCCACAGGACCAACCTCCATCAACCCTGAGACAGGCAAAGCCTGGCAACAGGATTTCCCTACCTTGCGCTGCCGTGACTGGGTCAACACCCAACGCGAGTTGATGAAATTACTCGGTATTGGACACTGGGCAGCCGTTATTGGCGGCAGTCTCGGCGGTATGCAGGCTATGCGCTGGGCCTTGGAATATCCCGATGAAGTGCGCCACTGCGTGGTGATAGCCTCGGCAATGAAGCTCTCTGCCCAAAACATCGCTTTTAATGAAGTTGCACGCCAGGCCATCACCTCAGACCCACACTTCCACGATGGTTATTACATCGATCACGGTGTGATTCCTAAGCAGGGTTTGCGCCTGGCACGCATGGTCGGCCACATTACTTATTTGTCTGAAGATGGCATGGGCGAAAAATTTGGCCGCGCGCTCAAGACGGGCAACTTCACTTTGGGCAATGACGAGGAGATCGAATTCCAGATAGAAAGCTACCTGCGCCACCAGGGCGATGTCTTCTCGGCCAGCTTTGACGCCAATACATATATCCTCATGACCAAAGCACTGGATTTTTTTGATCTGGCCAGAGAGTACAATGACGACCCGGTGCAAGCCTTTAGTCATGCCAAGTGTTCATTTTTTGTAGTTTCTTTCACCTCGGATTGGCGTTTTGCGCCACAGCGCTCGCGAGAAATCGTCGACGCCTTAATCGCTGCTAAAAAGCCGGTTAGCTATGCTGAAATCGAGGCTAACTTTGGCCACGATGCATTCTTAATCCCCAACGAACGCTACCAAAACGTATTTAGCGCCTACATGCAGCGCATTATCGAGGAGTGCAGCTAATGCGCTTTGACCTACAGCTAATACCACAGTGGATCCAAGCTGGCGCTCACGTACTCGACCTAGGCTGCGGCAACGGTGCGCTGTTGAAAAAACTCATCACTGATAAGCAAGTGGTAGGCCTAGGACTTGAAATCGACCCCGACCAAATTACTGCTTGTATTGCTAGCGGGCTCAATGTCGTCGAACAGGATCTTAATGAGGGTTTAAGTAATTTTCAGGATCAGAGTTTTGATGTAGTAGTAATGGCTCACGCGCTGCAAACACTAAGCTCACCGCATTTGGTAATTGACGAAATGCTACGAATTGGCAAAGAGTGTATTGTCACCTTTCCTAATTTTGCCCATTGGAGCTGTCGTTTCTACCTGGGTCAGCAGGGCAAGATGCCAGTATCAAAATTTATGCCCTATAGCTGGTACGACACCCCCAATATCCATTTCTGTACCGTCAAGGATTTTGAAACCTTATGCACTGAACGAGATATTCGAATTTTAGATAAAGCCGTGGTAGGCCACGACAGCAGCGAAAGCACACTTGGCCGATTAATGCCGAACTTATTTGGCGTGACCGCTGTCTACCACATCAGTCGCTAATCAGCGTTTAACGGTGAGACACATGTTTAAAAAAATACTTCTAATTATTAGCTTCACACTATTTGCCATTAACAGTAACGCCGACAACGAAAAGGCTTTCGGCGATTACGATGTACATTACACGGTACTAAACTCAAGCTTTATCAGCCCTGAGACCGCTAAAGCCTACGGCATTGTTCGCGGCAAAGACCGCGCACTGATCAACATTGTGGTTCGGCAACGGTTAGACAAGGGTGAAAGCAAACCTAAGAAAGCCATTGTAACTGGCAGTAGCTCAGATTTAATTCACTCTGCCAAACTCGATTTTCAAGAAATTATTGAGCAGCAGGCCGTTTATTATATTGCTGAACTTAAATTCAACCATAAAGAACTGCGCACGTTTACCATTAAAGTTCAGCCTGATCCCAATATTGCACCCTATACACTTAAATTTTCCAAAACGCTTTATGTAGATCAGAAATAATTTTCTCACTATCAAAATGCTTATTATGAAAAAGATCGTTCTCGCCAGCGGTAATCGCGGCAAGCTTAAAGAGTTTCAACAGTTATTAAAAAGCTGTGGCTTTGAGGTAGTCCCTCAATCTGATTTTGACGTGCCCGAGGCGGCAGAAACCGGCCTCAGCTTTGTTGAAAATGCTATTTTAAAAGCACGTAATGCTGCCCAATATACCGGCCTGCCCGCTATTGCTGACGACTCCGGTTTAGAGGTAGATGCACTGAATGGGCAGCCTGGGATATACTCTTCTCGCTACGCTGGCGTCGATGCCAGCGATGATGAAAACAACCGAAAACTGTTGCACGAATTAAGCGATGTGCCCGCCGAACAGCGCAGCGCACGCTTTCAATGTTTGCTCGCCTATGTGCGCCATGCCACCGACCCAACGCCATTGATTTTTCAAGGTACTTGGGAAGGCCAAATTCTCTTCACCCCGCAGGGCAATAATGGTTTTGGCTACGATCCATTGTTTTATATTGCCGAACACGGTTGCAGCTCGGCCGAATTAACCCCAGCCTTAAAGAACAACCTCAGCCATCGCGGCCAAGCCTTTGCCCAATTATTACATAACTGGCAGAAGTCTTATCACTAGCGGCTCACTGAGAACTGTTCAAGCTAATAAGAACCTGGCCTTCGCGAAGGCTAAAGCTTAGCGTATTCTTTCAAATAGCAAATCCCACACACCATGCCCCAAACGCTCGCCGCGTTTTTCAAATTTAGTGATCGGTCGATACTCGGGGCGATCGGCAAAGCAGTATTCGCCGGCAGTATTGTTAAAACCCTCAGCAGCACACATCACTTCCATCATATATTCGGCATAGTGCTCCCAGTCAGTCGCTAAATGAATAACGCCACCGAGCTTTAATTTTTGTCGCAGGGTTTGAATAAAGGCGGGCTGAATTAAGCGTCGCTTATGATGTTTTTTCTTATGCCAGGGATCAGGAAAATAAATTTGAATACGATCGACGCTCTGATCGGCGATACAGTGCTTCAACACCTCGACCGCATCATCACAATAGACCCGAATATTGTCGACGCCATGCTCTTCCATACCATGCAACAGCTTGCCCACTCCAGGCACATGGACTTCAATACCGATAAAATCTTGCTCCGGCGCGGCCTTTGCCATTTCAACCAGTGAGGCGCCCATACCAAAACCAATCTCTAGATTTAACGCTGCAGCACGGCCAAATACACTACTAGGGTCAATAACGCCGTCTTGCAATAACAGGCCCTTTTCCGGCCAATATTTATCATAGGCTTTTTGTTGCCCAGGGGTCATACGCCCAGTGCGTAATACAAAACTACGAATGCTTCTGTGCCTAGCGACTTCTGGCTGTCGCTCTTGTGTCAAATCTACCGCCTGTTTATCTTGCTGCTCAACCATTTCTATCGCCTATTCGCCATATTTGCCTATCGCCTTATTTATCTATCGTATTATTTGCCAATGCTTCGGTAAATCGCCCAGGCCAAGCTCGCCCAACCACCAATAAAGGCCAGACCACCTAGCGGAGTTATCGCCCCTAACCACTTCACCCCTGTTAGCGCCAACACATAAAGGCTTCCTGAAAACACGAGCAAGCCTGCGATAAACAAAATACCGCTCCAATGCAGTAAAGAAACCTGCGGGTATTGCAACAGTAAAAGCCCAACCACTAACAGTGCAAAGGTATGATAAAAGTGATACTGCACACCGGTTTGATAAACCAGCATCAAGTCTTCTGTGATCCGAGCCTTTAGGCCATGCGCGCCAAATGCACCAATAATTACCGCCAACATACCGCTAATAGCGGCGATACAGAGAAAGGTCTTTGCCATGAATGCTCTCGAATGATATTTGTTACGCCAAAATCAGTCTATCTAAAGTTGGCTATTTTATTTGCATAAAAAAACCGCCGTGAGGCGGTTTTTAAAGTACCCCCACCAGCTCTTAAGCTTCCATGGTGGCCCTGATTTTTTTCATTGCGTTTTTTTCCAACTGCCGGATCCGCTCAGCGGAAACCCCGTATTTATCAGCCAGGTCATGCAACGTTGGCTTTTCATCAGACAGCCAACGCGCCTGTAAAATATCACGGCTGCGTTCATCCAGTTGGTCTAGAGCTAAAGACAGGTGCTCATTACTATTTTGCTCCCAATCAGCGTCCTCCAGCATCATCGCAGGGTTGGCCGACTTATCTTCAAGATAATGAGCTGGAGCGACAACGCCATCTTCGTCGTCGTCTGCACCGGCATCAAAGCCTAAGTCAAATGCACTAAGACGGGTTTCCATCCGACGCACTTCTTTCACATCGACCCCAAGATCCGCCGCTACTGCATGGACTTCAGTATCATTCAACCAAGCCAGTTTCTTTTTGGCACTGCGCAAGTTGAAGAATAATTTACGCTGAGCCTTAGTGGTAGCCACTTTGACAATACGCCAGTTACGCAAAATGTATTCGTGCATTTCAGCCTTTATCCAATGCACTGCAAAGGACACTAGACGTACACCCTTTTCAGGGTTAAAGCGCTTAACCGCCTTCATCAGACCAACATTACCTTCCTGAATCAAATCAGCTAAAGGTAGCCCATAACCCTTGTAAGACTTGGCGATATGCACGACAAAGCGTAAGTGAGCCATTACTAACTCACGTGCAGCCTCTAAATTCTCGTGGTAATAGAGCTCCTCACCCAACTCGCGCTCGCGCTCAGCGGTCAATATGGAAAAGTTATTGACCGTCTGCATGTACGCGTTGAGGTTACTCCCCGGTACCAAGTTGATTGTTTGTAGTGCGGTACTCATCGTTTTCTCCATCTAATCTGCAGCGATATTATCACTCCCACCTTTAGAGTGCTAATACCATAAAAGTTCGATTCCCACTCTGGATATACTGCTAATTAATACCCATAGGGTACTATATTCCGCCACTCCAGGGGGGCTGCTTGATTTTTATTCTAAACCAGTACATTAGCGCGGTTCAATAGCACCTAAATGACGGCTAACTGCCAACCATGCACCTACCAAACCTAATAAGCCACTAACGAACCATAATAGCAGGGTTTGGCCAAAGCCCAAGCCCTGCAATACAAACTCACTTTGATATAAACCTGCCAGCTCAGCGATTGGCCTACTCAGCCAAAGCATACTGATTGATATAATCAACCAGCTGACAATGCCACCACCTAACCCATACCACAAACCCGTGTAAAGAAAAGGCCTGCGCACGAAGGCGTTAGTTGCTCCAACCAGCTTCACGATGATGATTTCATCGCGACGGCTTTCTATCGCCAACCGAATAGTATTACCTATCACTAACAGCACACCCAAACCTAATAATGCAGCTAGAGTAAAAGTCATTCGCTGCGCCAGCTCCATCATGCTATACAAACGCTGCACCCACTCCAGATCGATTACCGCCTGATCAATTTGTGGCAGCGCTTTTAGCTCTAAATATAGCGCCTCTGTCGCCGCAGCGGAGGTATCTTTCTCTACTGGACGAATAACAATCACCGCAGGTAACGGGTTTTGATCTAGGTGTTGCAGCACATCACCATAGCCAGATAGAGCTTTAAACTCCTCCAACGCTTGACTGCGAGAAATGTATTCCACCTCTGCAATATCATCGCGCAGGCGTAGCTCTTTTGCCAATTGCCGACTCTCAGCTTCAGGCACCACTCGATTAACAAACAGAGATATTTGCGCCGCACCATCCCAGCCTCGGCTAACCGCCTCTACATTACCAAGCGCAACAAATAAGCCCGCAGGCAGAGCAAGAGCAATACCGATTACCAACCATGTCATTACGCTTGGTACCGGCGTATTCAATAGGCGAGTCAAGCTATCAGTGGCGACCTGCTGATGATGAGATTTATAGCTGCTTAGTTTATCGCGAAGACGAGTGCGACTTTGGCTTGCACCCATGCTACTGCGTTTAACGGGCCGAGGCTCCTGCCGTGGAGTACGGCTATTTTTGCCGATGTTGCTCACACCCTAACTCCAGTGGCAGACAAGCCCGATACCAACTCGCCATCACGCAAGGTAATCATACGATAAGGCAAGCGGGCTATCAGCGACAAATCGTGGCTGGCAATCAACACGGTTACACCTACCTGATTAAACTGTTCAAATAAATGCATAATCTCTGCGGACAACTCTGGATCGAGATTACCCGTTGGCTCATCGGCCAATAGTATTTTGGGCTTATTCACCACCGCACGGGCGATACCAACCCTTTGCTGCTCCCCCCCGGACAGTGTCACTGGCATTTGTTTTTCTTTGCTTAACAGCCCCACTTTGTCCAAAGCGGCCCGCACCCTTCTGCCGATCTCTCGCGGTTGATAACCTGCGATAATTAACGGTAGCGCGACATTATCAAACACGCTGCGATCAAACAGTAATTGATGGTTTTGAAACACCACACCGATGTTGCGGCGCAAGGCGGGGATTTTACGCGCCGGCAAGCCGCGCAAACTTTGCCCACCGATTAATACTTGACCATTGGTCGGGCGCTCCATCACCATCATCAGCTTGAGCAGGGTGCTTTTACCAGCACCACTGTGGCCGGTTAAAAACACCATTTCGTTGGGGCTGATGTGAAAACTCACCCCTTTGAGTGCTTCATAGCCCCCAGGGTAACGTTTGCTGACTTGGTCGAATTTAATCATTGAGGTCGTCTATCAACGTATTTATTGTAGCCTGATAAGTCAGCGAAGCTGGATACTTACCAACCGTTTATTCTTGATCAACCGCATCACCACTGAACAGCGCAGCAACAAAGTCCTCTGCAACAAAGGGACGCAGATCATCGACCTGCTCGCCCACACCGATAAAGCGAATAGGTAACTCCAACTGCTTACTGATTGCAAAAATAATACCACCCTTGGCGGTGCCATCAAGCTTGGTTAGAGTTAGGCCACTAACACCTACAACCTCCTGGAACGCCTTGGCCTGAGACAAAGCATTCTGTCCGGTACCGGCGTCGAGCACTAACATCACCTCATGAGGCGCGTTAGGGTCCAGCTTAGTCATTACCCGAACCACTTTGCGCAGCTCTTCCATCAAATTATCTTTGTTATGCAGACGCCCGGCCGTATCGGCGATCAATACATCAATATTGCGAGACTGGGCTGCCTGTACCGCATCATAAATAACCGAGGCGCTATCAGCCCCCGTGTGCTGTGCGATCACCGGTACATTATTACGCTCGCCCCATACTTGTAGCTGCTCAACTGCAGCCGCACGAAAAGTATCGCCGGCAGCCAGCATCACGCTTTTGCCTTCAATCTGAAAGCGCTTAGCCAGCTTGCCAATAGTGGTGGTTTTACCGACACCGTTCACACCCACCACCAAAATAACATAAGGCTTTTGATCATTACTGATCTGCAAAGGCACTGCGCGGGGCTGCAATAAAGCAACCAGCTCTTTTTTTAGTGCTGTGTACAGTGCACCAGAATCAGCCAGCTCCTTGCGAGAAACCTGTCGAGTCAAAGAGCCCATAATCTCTTGGGTGGCAGCAATGCCCACATCAGCCACTAGCAGCTGAGTCTCCAGCTCTTCAAGTAACTCATCATCAATAGCCTTTTTACCGAGGAATAGATTACCCATCCCGCGGCTAAAACTACTACTGGTGCGCTTCAGCCCCTGCGTTAAGCGGGAAAAAAAACCTACTTTTGCCGGCTTTGCATCAGCCTCTTTGCTTGCAGAAGCACTATCTTGTTGCGACGCTACCACTTCATCCACAGCAACAGCACTATCTAGCTCTGCAACAGCCGGGGGAGTAACTGACTCTTCTGCTACAGGCGCAGTGACTGATGCGAGACCAGGTTCTGCTGAGCTTGGCTGTACAGGGTCAGGATTTACGGGAATATGCTCTACTGCACTGTCTGCCTCAATATCTGACTCAAGGTTTTCAGTTAAATCCTTTTCAGGGGCGACTTTTTTAGGCTTAGGTTTAAAGCGATCAAAAAACTTCATGGATATTTGGCCAACTCAATTTATCGGAGCGGTAACAGGAGTGGTATCCTACCATTCTTGCAGCGCTATGTGAGTATCATTGCAACTAATCCACAGGTAATTAATGACTAAAAATCACAACCCAGCCGCGAACAGAAGCAGTGGCAACCAGTTACGCATCATTGCGGGGCAATGGCGCGGACGAAAATTGCAATTTCCTTCGGTGGAAGGCCTGCGGCCAACCCCAGATCGTGTGCGTGAAACCCTCTTTAACTGGCTGGCGCCGGTATTGCCAAATGCCCGCTGTCTCGACTTGTTTGCCGGTAGTGGTGCACTGGGCTTAGAAGCATTATCACGAGGTGCTGCTCAAGTAGACTTTATCGACAGCTCCGGTGCAGCAATTAAGCAGCTGCAGCAAAATTTGCAGCTGCTTAAAGCAGAACACGCTAACTGCTGGCAAGAGCCCGCTGATCAGTGGTTGCGAGCGAGCAAACCCACACCTCAACCAACTTATGATGTTATTTTTCTCGACCCTCCTTTTCACAAGGGGTTGGCTGAGCACTGCATTAAACTTATCGACGAGCAGCGGCTGCTAGCCGCTAACAGCTATGTATATCTAGAAATGGGTAGCATTGAAGCACTACCACCCCTCCCCCCGAGCTGGCAGCTACACCGAGAAAAAACCGCCGGCCAAGTTTGCTACCGTTTATTTACCACAAACAGCAGCTAAACGAGCAATAATCACCAACAAAGGTATAATTAGATCGCTATTTAAATTTTCTGATTATGACGTTGCTTCACGCGGCAACACCATCAAGCAAAACCACGCTTACAGAAAGTAACAACCAGAGCCCAAACTATGCGAACTGTGATTTACCCAGGTACTTTTAACCCCATCACCAACGGCCATATCAACTTGGTAGAGCGCGCCGCTAAATTATTCGACAAGGTAATTCTGGCGATTGCCTATAGCGAGAAAAAACAACCTATATTCAACTTAGAGCAGCGCATCAACCTATGTGAGCAAGCACTAACTCACATTGATAATGTCGAAGTATACGGGTTTAACAATTTGTTAGTCGATTTTGCCAAAAGTAAAGACAGCCATATCGTCCTACGCGGAGTACGCACCGTTGCCGACTTCGAGTACGAACACCAACTGGCCAATATGAATCGAGCTATGTACCCCGATATGGAAACCGTTTACCTCACCCCCAGTGACGGCCTTGCACATATCTCCTCAACGCTGGTAAGAGAAATCGCGTCCCTCGGCGGTGATATCTCCAACTTTGTTCCACCAGCAGTTAACGCAGCCCTCACCCAACGCTTTAAAGAATAAGGTAACCATGTCGTTAATTATTACCGATGAATGTATCAACTGCGATGTATGCGAGCCGGTATGCCCGAATGAAGCCATCTATCAAGGTGAAGTAATCTATGAAATTGACCCTGATCGCTGCACCGAATGCGTGGGTCATTTTGACGAACCACAGTGCCAAACCGTCTGCCCAGTAGACTGCATTCCACTAGACCCCGCGCACCTTGAAACTGAAGAGCAGCTCACCACTAAATATCACCACCTTATTGCGACCGGCTAATCATCGCAGCCGGCACAATACCAACATACCAATAAAAAATGGCCTATCAAGCTACCCCGATAGGCCATTTAAAATATCAAGTTACTAATAGCGCTACTCAACGCTGCCCTGCACACCTTTGTTATAACCTGAGCGGGTACAACCCAAACAACGCACAAAAGTTGACATAACAGGACCAGCTACCAATGTTTTACCCGCCTCGACAGCATTACCCCCGGCTAAAGAAAACGGCAAGCTAACTACATATAGCGCAGCACCCACCACCGTAGCACCCAGTAATAGCGGCCGCGCCAAAACTAAATCACCTGCCATCGCCAATGCAGAGGGGTCTTCATCAATAGCTTGGGTGTAGCCCATTTGCGGCAACAGCAATAACATCGCCATGCTTAATACCAAACCCATACGGGACATTTTATCAGCCAATTTTTTCATCTACCTGCTCTCCCTAATAAATACTCAGCACCCATTATGATGCCAACTAAAACTATCGCTATGGATATATAAGCGCTCAACTATCATGCCCAGCTATAAAAATAAAAGTTTATTGGCCACATACAGTTACGCCCAAGAGTTGAAGTAATCATAGACTTAAATGAGCACTTCGTCGCCAATTGCAGACAAAAAAACTGTAATCTGTGAAATCGTCGATAGCTTGACCACCCAACCCAGCCCAGCTACCGCCCAATTAACGTTGGCAGCTGCTACAAAATACCGTACTGCGCTGGCCCAAACGTATTTCTTTGAGTACTGCCTTACACTGCAGACAGAGCTGACCACCCCGGCCATAAACTTTTAGCTCTTGCTTAAAATAGCCGGGCTTGCCGTCACCACCAACAAAATCTCGCAGCGTCGTACCGCCCTGTTCGATAGCTTTCGCCAGTACTTTTTTGATCTCATCAGCCAAAATCAAATAACGCTGCCGAGAAATAGCACCAGCCGCTCGATCGGGTCGAATACCTGCGGCAAACAGCGCTTCATTAGCATAGATATTACCCACACCGACCACGTTTTTATTATCCATAACAAAGGTTTTGACCGCCGCCTTTCTGCCGCGAGAGCGCTGAAACAACAACTCACCATCAAATTGCTCAGATAAAGGCTCGGGGCCCAGCGAGGCCAGCAAGCTATGGGTGTCTTCCTTAGCACCCTGCCACAATAAGCAACCAAAGCGACGCGGATCGGTAAATCGTAGCGCCTGCCCATTATCGAGCACAATATCTACATGGTCATGGATCATCGGTGGCTCATCCGCAGCAATAATCCTCAAGCTGCCCGACATACCCAGATGTAAAATAGCCGTACCCACAGGCCGTTTCGCGGTACGAAGGTGCAGCAACAAATATTTTGCTCGACGCTCTACCGCTTCAACCACCTTACCCTTCATCAACCCGGCTAAAGATTCCGGCACCGGCCAACGCAAGCTGGGCTGACGCACCACTAACCGCTTGATAGTACGCTGCTGAATATGC
Source organism: Spongiibacteraceae bacterium (assembly GCA_041677245.1). Taxonomy (GTDB): domain Bacteria; phylum Pseudomonadota; class Gammaproteobacteria; order Pseudomonadales; family Dasaniaceae; genus Oceanicoccus. The sequence goes on from JBAYQJ010000021.1 coordinate 48,969, forward strand.
GGGGCAATGCCGCGGCGAGTTGTTTCAACTTCAGGTAATTCAGGCATAAAGAGCTATCACCAGACTAAATTCATCAATTTACAGGTATAAAAAAGCCCGAACAATGCCGGGCTTTTCTTACAACACAGAGCAATCAATTACTTGATTTTATGCTCTTTGTATTCAACATGCTTACGTACTACCGGATCGTATTTTTTGAATACCATCTTATCGGGAGTATTACGCTTGTTTTTGTCGGTAGTGTAATAGTGACCAGTACCGGCAGTAGAAACCAACTTGATTTTATCGCGTGCGCTCTTCGCCATGATCTACCCCTTATACCTTCTCGCCACGAGCACGAACGTCTGCAAGAACAACGTCAATACCCTTCTTATCAATAATACGCATACCTTTTGTAGATACACGCAAGCTTACAAAACGATTCTCACTGGCTACCCAAAAACGGTGACGGTGCAAATTAGGCAAAAAACGACGACGAGTGCGGTTTTTTGCATGAGAAACATTATTACCTGTTATAGGGCGCTTACCGGTGACCTGACATACTCTGGACATGTTGTCCCTTCCCAATATTTTATCAACTGAAACTGTTTATCGGGAAGAAGCCCGCATCTAGGATAATGATGACCTTTATCGCAAAAGAGGTACTGCCCGAACTGAGCGCGACTTTATACCAGAACCCCTAATCGAAGGCAACTTAAAATGCGTAAAGACGCTATATTTCATTCATTTTGGGCGAATTTACATCATTTTATCTATTTGGGATAACCTCATTGCTATATCAATCCACGCTCAGCAAAAGACACCAGCTCACCATCACCAACCACAAAATGATCCAACACTCGGATATCCACTAACGCCAATGCTTTGATCAAGCGCTCGGTAATCCGCTGATCAGCTTGGCTGGGCTCCGCCACTCCGCTGGGGTGGTTGTGCGCCAGAATCAACGCCGCAGCATTATGCTGCAAACTGCGTTTTACTACTTCCCGAGGGTAAACACAGGCAGCATCAATAGTGCCATAAAACAAGGTTTCAAACTTAATCACCCGATGCTGACTATCCAAAAACAAACAACCAAACTGCTCTTGCTGCTGATCCCGCAGGCAACTCAATAAATACTGCCGAGTCAATTGCGGGCTGGTTAAGCTGTCGCCCCGCTCCAAAGCCTCCTGTAAATGTCGGCGAGACATCTCCAATACCGCCTGCAGCTGAGTAAACTTGGCCAAACCCAAACCGCGCCCCCGACAAAAATCGCGAGAGCTGGCCTTTAATAAGCTGCGCAAACTACCAAAATCACCAAGCAGTTCCCTCGCCAAATCCACAGCGGTAATACCCGGCGCACCGGTACGCAAAAATATGGCCAATAACTCGGCATCCGATAGCGCTTGCGCGCCCTTGGCAAGCAGTTTCTCCCGTGGCCGCTCCGCCGCCGGCCAATCCGTGATCGCCATACATCCTCCTTGAATGCTGTTTAGGGATCGATACCCGCTACTCCCTATCTTGAGCAGCCGACTTATCTTACAATCCTAAGTTCGATTTACCGCGAACCAAAGCCCACTTATGCTACAGCTAACTAACAAAAGAATTTTACTCGGTGTAACTGGCGGTATTGCTGCCTATAAATCGGCCGAAATAATCCGCCGCTTGAGGGATCACGGAGCGACAGTCCGTGTGGTGATGACACCTGCCGCACAGCAATTTATTACTCCCTTAACTCTACAGGCTTTATCGGGAAACCCCGTTCATTGCGACCTGCTAGACCCTGCTGCCGAAGCTGCAATGGGGCATATAGAGCTCGCTCGCTGGGCCGATTTAATTCTGGTCGCGCCCGCTAGCGCCGACTTTATGGCCAGACTGGCCATCGGCCAGGCCGATGATTTACTCACCACGCTCTGCCTTGCCTGTGACGCACCTATCGCCATTGCTCCAGCCATGAATCAAGCCATGTGGCGCGATCAGGCGACGCAAAACAACCTGCAAACCCTGCAACAGAACCAAGTCGCCATTTTTGGACCCGGCAGCGGCTCGCAAGCCTGCGGTGATACCGGCCCAGGCCGGATGCTAGAACCAGCAGATATTGCCACGCTGGCTGCAAACTTGTTTCAATCCAGTATGCTCGATGGCGTGCGTATCGTTATTACCGCCGGCCCCACCCGTGAAGCGATCGACCCGGTCCGATATATCAGCAACCACAGTTCTGGAAAGATGGGCTTCGCCCTCGCTGAAGCCGCGGTAGAGGCCGGCGCAGCCGTTACGCTTATTGCTGGCCCAGTATCACTCCCCACGCCCGATAGAGTACAGCGAATCAATATCGAAAGCGCTGCTCAGATGCATCAGGCGGCCATGAATCAACTTGGTCACTGTGATATCTTTATTGGTGCCGCAGCAGTTGCAGACTATCGCCCCGCCACCATCGCCGAACAAAAAATTAAAAAATCTGCTGATGCTATGTCTATTGAGCTAATACCTAACACCGATATTATTGCCGATGTTGCCAAACACCCACAGCGACCATTCACCATTGGCTTCGCCGCCGAAACAGAAAACCTATTAGATTACGCACGCGGCAAACTGCAGAGGAAAAATCTTGATTTAATTATTGCTAATGATGTGTCCGATAGTGATATCGGCTTTAATAGTGACAACAATGCCGTCAGCGTTATTTGGCAACAGGGAGAAAAGAATATCCCCTTAGCCCCCAAGCAACAGCTAGCGCGAAGCCTGATCACTATCATTGCTCAGCACTATAAATAAATACCGTGCAACAGATAAACACAGCAGCATGAATACGAGTAACGACAATATTATTGCTATTTAACCACCAAAAACTTATTTAAAGTGGCTAACTACTCATTTTAGTCAGCGTATATTTTAACTAATTCAAGCACTATCAAGGGAATTATGGCCAACAATAAACCCACAAAAGGCAACACCCAAAAACCTGCCAAAACCAAAGCGCAGAATAAACTTCAGTCCAATCTGATCAACAGCGCGCTAATGATTATCGTGGTTATTACTGCAGCCTTTGCTTATCTGGCTATTGTCCAGCGCCCTGCAATTAATAACAGCAATATTCAAGCGCAGGCCCAAAGTCTGGTAGATAGCCAAGTCTCGATAATAGATCAGACACTATCTCAGCTGCGGTTACGACTTGAAACTATCGCTCATTCTGCAGAGCTGTTAGCAGCTCTAGAGCACAAAAACGACCCACAAATGGATCAATCAACTACCTTGTTGCAGTTTCGTCAAGAGCTAACGCGAGCTTTTCCAGAAGCCATCAGTAGTCAGCTAATCAGCTTGGGACCACTAGGTATAGCATCGCTTAATAAAGACAGCCGCGAGCTACGCAACCACATCGAACTGGACTTGCTGCGCCGCGTCAGCAATGGCGAACACGTTGATCCCGAAGCCTACCAGTTTCAAGGCAAGTGGCTATTCTCCCTGGTAGAACCTATTGAAGCTGCCAATAAAAACTACGCCAATGGCGCCCTGTTAATCTCCTTCGACGAACAATATCTACGCACCATGCTGAGTAAGCTGGATGGATCTTTAGGTCAAACCAAACTCATCCAACAATTCAATAATAAAGAAAACCTTATAACCTCCACCGGCGACTTTACCGGCCCAGCAGACCGGGGTGTAGATGCCGATACGTCTATTCACCACTGGCAAATTCGCTTTACCCCCTCTGCTGAGCTCATTGCCAAAAGCAACGCCAAAGCTATTGATTTATGGCTACTGCTAGCCCTGTCCATTTCGGTGGTATTGATCGCAACTTTTCTATGTTTAAAGCATTTACGGACCGCGCTAAATAACAACCTAACACTACTGCATAAACGCCACGCGGCCTCACCGCCATTTGATCTGCCCGGCTTTGAAGACACTGCCGCACAGCTGCAACACAAACTCGCTGCTGCCGAGGCCAAAACCACCGCCTCAGAGCAAGCACCTACCTCAGCAGAGCACAATATAAACACCACCGAGGCAGTGCCTGGTGTGCCCGAAGAACAACTTATACCGTTGCCTCCCGTGCTACCCGACAGTATTTTTCGTGCCTATGATATTCGCGGCTTGGCCGACTCAGAACTGAGTGACGAAGTCGTTTATGCCATCGGCCTAGCCATCGGTAGCGAGGCATTGGATCAGGGTCAGCAAGAGATTATAGTCTCGGCTGACGGACGCAACAGCTCTCCCCGGATCCACGATGCGCTCGTTAATGGTCTGCTTGCCAGCGGCCGCGATATCATCGATATTGGCTCCCAGCCAACACCCTTAATGTACTTTGCCACTCACCAACTGAGCACACAAAGTGGCGTTATGATTACCGGCAGCCACAACCCGGCAGAGTACAACGGCATTAAAATTGTTATTGCCGGACGCGCGCTATCTGGCCCAGCTATTCAAGCATTGAAAGACCGCATCAATAGCAATACTCTGTCGAGTGGCCAAGGCGAGTATCGCACCCAGGATATTGAGCAAACCTATATTGATTACATCATCAATGATGTTGCTATTGCTCAACCCTTAAAAATCGTTATCGACGCGGGCAACGGTATCACTGGTGCAATTGCACCGCAGTTGTTTGAAGAGCTCGGCTGCGAAATCATCCCGCTGTATTGCGAAGTCGACGGAAACTTCCCCAATCACCACCCCGATCCCACCATTGAAGCCAACCTTGCAGACTTAAAAGCAGCGGTGCTAGAGCACCAAGCCGACTTAGGCATCGCCTTTGATGGTGACGGTGATCGCCTCGGTGTAGTAACCGCCACCGGCCAGTCCGTAGCGGCCGACCGTTTACTGATGCTGTTCGCGCAAGATGTAGTGTCGCGCAACCCCGGCGCCGACGTTGTATTCGATGTGAAATGTACCCGCAATTTAAATAATTTGATCAGCAATTATGGCGGCCGCCCAATTATGTGGAAGTCCGGGCACTCGTATATGAAAGACAAAATCGCTGAGACAGGTGCATTACTGGGCGGTGAATATAGCGGCCACATCTTCTTTAAAGAGCGCTGGTTCGGGTTTGACGATGGCATGTATGCCGGTGCACGCCTGGTAGAAATCCTCAGCACTACCGATCCAGATCTTGACCTGCAACTACAGGCCTTTCCCGATAGCATCAGCACCCCTGAGCTAAAAGTGATCTCTACCGAGACGCAAAAATTTTCTATTATTGAACAACTGATTAGCAACGCTGATTTTGGCGAAGGTAAAATTTCAACTCTGGATGGCCTTCGGGCCGACTTTCCCGATGGCTGGGGTTTGGTGAGAGCCTCAAATACCACACCCATGCTCATCCTGCGTTTTGAAGCCGATACCGAAGAAGCCATGCAACGGATTCAACAACAGTTCAAACAGCAACTACAAAGTATTGATAACACTCTGCAATTTAACTTTTAACAGTCTGGCAATCCTCATTATCAACCAGGCACTAACAAATACTATTTTAAGGAATCACCATGTCACTCAGCCGCAGTGCCGCCGCCAATGTCGCCAAGGTTTTAACTGAATCTTTGCCTTATATTCAGCGCTTCACTAACAAAACTATTGTGGTGAAGTTCGGCGGCAACGCCATGATCGACAATGAACTCAAAGAGCAATTTGCCCGTGATATAGTACTGATGAAATTGGTAGGAATGAACCCTGTCGTTGTCCACGGCGGCGGTCCACAAATCGGTGAACTACTAAAGCAACTAAAAATAGAATCTCGATTTGTAGATGGTATGCGCGTTACTGACAGCGCAACTATGGATGTTGTAGAAATGGTTTTAGGCGGCAGCGTCAACAAAGAAATCGTTAACTTGCTCAACCGCAATGGCGGTAAAGCCGTAGGCATTACCGGCAAAGACGGCGAATTAATCCGCGCGAAACGATTAACTATCAGCCAGCAGACACCAGAGATGACCGCGCCAGAAATTATCGATATTGGCCAAGTAGGCGACGTAGAAAAAATTAATACCAGCGTGCTCGACATGCTGATCAATAGCAATTTTATCCCTGTAATCGCCCCTATTGGTGTAGGTCACGACGGTAGCTCTTATAACATCAACGCTGATTTGGTCGCCGGAAAAATAGCAGAAGTAATGAAGGCTGAAAAACTTATGCTGTTAACTAACGTCGCAGGCTTATTAGATAAAGAAGGCAATGTACTGACCGGCATTAGCACCCAGCAGGTAGATGACTTAATTGCCGACGGTACCATTTATGGCGGCATGCTACCAAAAATTCGCTGCGCTCAAGATGCGGTGAAGGCCGGCGTACAAAGCTCACATATTATTGATGGCCGCGTACCGCACGCCGTATTATTAGAAATTTTTACCGATGCCGGTGTTGGCACACTGATTACCAATGTAGGCCAATAAGCATATTTAATCACTAACCACAGCTCATGCCATGCAGTAAACCGCGCAGGGTATGAGCTGAGTATTAAAATCATCACCCTGCCATCACAAGCTGCGGCAAATATATATTCGTGTATCTAAAAAAACAAACACGGGAATTTAAACTTCTTTTGATGATTGTTATTGCAGCAGGGACTGGTTATCGATAGGATTGAACCTCTTTCCCACGCCCAACCAATAACTAAAATCGGTTTCGACGAAGCATGATTAAAAAAGTCTCTCGCCGACAGCAAATACTAGAGGCACTGGCCCACATGTTAGAAGTGAGCCCCGGTGAGCGCATAACCACTGCGCGCCTAGCAAAAGAGGTCGGCGTGTCTGAAGCTGCGCTCTACCGCCACTTCCCTAGCAAGTCAAAAATGTTTGAAGGTTTGATCGAGTTTATCGAGGAGACCATCTTCACTCGAGTAACAATAATTGTTAAAGAAGAACACAATGCGATCAACCGCTGTGAAAGAATTCTTGGCCTGTTATTAGCATTTACAGAAAAGAACCCTGGCATTACTCGCATATTAACAGGTGACGCGCTCGCGGGAGAGACTGGACGTTTACGCAACCGAGTTGCACAATTATTTGATCGCCTGGAAACGCAACTCAAACAAATCTTACGCGATGCTGAAATTCACGATGCCATACGCCCAATTATTCCCATCGCTATTGCTGCCAACCTACTGATGGCAACAGTTGAAGGCAGAATCTGCCAATTTGTTCGCAGCGAGTTCAAACGTAAACCAACTGAGCACTGGCCAGACCAATGGTCAGTCCTTATGGAAGGTTTTTTTAAGCCAGTAGAGGCTAATAACCAAACTGCAATCGCTCAAGCGGCAAGCTATCAAAACCTTTAGTATTCCTATTCCCGAGCTGAGCCCACACCTCTCCCTTGGCGCCCCAGCGAACCGCGCCGCCACAGGCATCTAGTAATAACTTTTGCTTCTGGAGGAGCTAGGCTGGGATTGTTGACGTCTCATTTCAACTCGGTGCAACAACGTTTTAAATCGCTCTATATCGCGCATATAGGAGGCTTTGACGGTCTTGATTTCTTCATTGCGTACAGCAATAGATTGCTCGGTGTCTTCTATTTCTAATCGCATGGTATCGATATTTTTTAGTAATCCTGCCGGCACCTCGGCACCTCTACGCTCGATATCAGCCGCTTTTTGCTGCTCTCGCTCGATCTGGGACTTAATTGTAATCAAGTTACTTTTTTGAATACTGATCCGAATTTGCAAGTCACGCATCGCCCTGAGTTGTGCTGCTTCAATATCCTCAATACTGCTATAACGCAACAACAAAGACTCATCCCAAGCCTTCATCCGCTCAGCATCTTCTTGTTTCAGCCTAGCGCGGGACTCATCAGTATTGCGAAGACGCAGCTCGTCTTCGCTGAGCTGACGCGGTACCCGGCTCAGTAAGGTACCGTCAGCAAGAATAATGTCATAACCTTTGCTGACAAACTCAGGAGGTATATTGCCATTAATGACCATCACCCCACTTTCATTAATATAGCGATAAAGCTGCTTAGCCGCCTGCGCAGGTGCAGAAACCGCAAACAACACCGTCGCAACGACCAAAAATCGAACTGTTATATTACCAAGCAAAGAAATCATGTCTGTCTAAACCACTTACTGGCAGTCTATGCCCTCAATTGTCACCAATTAAAAGCTATCCTTACATTTATACGCCATACCGTTGGCGATAGTCCTCAATTTTTTTCACACTCTCTGAATACTGAGGTATACCTCGAAGATAATCTACTATCTGCCCCAGATCAACAATACTGATTACCGGCACCTCATATTCTTGCTCAACTTCCTGGATAGCAGAAAGCTCACCATTGCCTCGCTCTTGTCGATTCAAGCCTATCATCACCCCGGCAGGTTCAGCCCCATTTTCAGCAATTAATGTCATAACTTCACGCACTGCCGTTCCGGCTGTTATCACATCATCAATAATAAGCACCCTGCCCGATAACGGGGCGCCGACAATACTGCCGCCCTCACCGTGATCTTTAGCTTCTTTACGATTATAGGCATAAGGCACATCACGATCAAAATGATCGGCTAATGCTGTCGCTGTTACTGCAGCTAAGGGGATACCTTTATACGCAGGGCCAAACAACACATCAAACTCAACCCCTGATTCAATAATTGCATTGGCATAACAGCGGCCCAGCTGAGCCAAGGCAGCACCACTGGCGAACAATCCGGCATTAAAAAAATAAGGACTGCTGCGGCCTGATTTTAGCGTAAACTCCCCAAAACACAGCGCCTGTTTAGCGATAGCCAACTCAATAAATTGCTTCTGATATGCTTGCATTACTCTTCTCTAAAACCAATGGAAAAAATAAGCCGCTAATTTACTGCTTGAAAAAGTAAAATTCGCTGGCATTAAGCGCAACAAGTTTCTAAACTTATCCATATTGAAAATTAGCAACCAAGCTATAAAAATCACCTTAAAACAGTATCTTGACATCGATACTCCCTGCTTGTTAGTACACAATATAACCACGTTTGGTATGGGTTCTATATATTAGAGGTCTTTATTACCCTCTTTTTACAAGCTCAGGTATCATACGCTCTCCATAGTAATGAGGCGACCATGAGAATAATTACTTTTTGTGCTGACGGCATTAAAGAAGCGGCCAAAGCAGGCTTTTACGATTGGGTACTAGATCAGGACGCCGATTTTATCTGCGTACAAGATCTAAAGGCTCAGGAGTATGACCTGCAAGCTGATGTCTTTTTCCCCCAGGGTTATAATCCTTATTTTTTCGACTCCGTCGAAAAGAATAGCAACGGCGTCGCCATCTATTGCCGGGAAATGCCAAAAGCCATCATGACTGGGCTCGGCTTTGTCGACTTCGATATGGAAGGCCGTTACATCCAAGCTGACTTCCAAAATATCAGCGTAGGCTGCCTGTTAGCCCCCAGCGCTTACCACGCTGACGATGCTGCCAAGGGCCGCAAGAAGCAATTCTTCGAGCTATTTCAAAATCATTTGAATAAGGTACGCAATAAACGCCGCGAATTCGTCATTGCTGGTAACTGGAATATGACCCACAACCAAAATGACTTGCAGGATAGCAAAGCCAATCAAGGCGTCTCTGGCTGCCTACCTGAAGAACAACAATGGATGGATGAACTATTCAACAATTTAGAATATGTCGATGCCTTCCGTGAGATCAACAGCGATACCGATGAATTTACCTGGTGGCCCGACAGCGATCGCAGTAAAGATGGCTGGCGTGTAGATTTTCAAGTCGTGTCGGCGGGATTAAAGCCTTTGATTGAATATGGCGCTATTTATAAAAACCAACAATTTTCCAGCCATGCACCACTGATTATGGATTACGACTTCGAAATATAAGCTAACCGTCGTGGAGGTGGCGTCAACGCCACCTCCATAAGCAACAGTTACTTACCCTGCCAGCGCTTCCTTCTGCTTAACAATTAATCGCTGAATACCTGACTCAGCCAGAGCCAACATCTTATCTAATTCCTGACGACTGTACGGATTACCCTCGGCGGTACCCTGCACTTCAATAAAACCACCTTGCTCCGTCATGATCACATTCATATCGGTTTCGGCATTAGAGTCCTCTGGGTAGTCTAAATCCAGCACTGGTGTACCGTTGTAAACACCCACTGATACCGCTGCAATCATTTGCTTTAGCGGATTACCAGTAATCATGCCTTCTCTTTGCATAAACACGATAGCATCAACCAAGGCCACACAGGCGCCAGTAATTGATGCAGTACGAGTACCACCGTCCGCCTGGATAACATCGCAATCAATAGTAATAGAATTTTCGCCGATCGCGCTAAGGTCAACCGCCGCCCGCAAAGAGCGACCGATCAAACGCTGAATCTCTACCGTACGACCACCTTGCTTACCCCTGGCCGCCTCACGGCTCATACGGCCGCCAGTAGAACGTGGCAGCATACCGTATTCAGCGGTAATCCAGCCCTGGCCCTGACCACGCAGAAAGCTTGGCACACCCTTTTCGACAGACGCGGTGCAAATAACCTTGGTATTACCAAAAGCTATCAGTACCGAGCCCTCTGCGTGGCAGGTAAAGTTTCGGGTAATGCTAATGTCGCGTAGTTGGTCGGTGCTGCGGCCGCTGGGTCTAGTCATGGGTATTCCTTCGCTATCAATATTGTTCAGAATGAATCAAAGCGAGGCATTATACACAGGTAGGCGTACACGCAGGAACTGACGCAGCCCTGCAATCACGTTAGAATAGCCCGCACAAGGCCAAGCCCGCTTGAATAAGCCCGCCAAACTTCAATCTACTTCAATCAGGTAGCAACCAACATGATTCGCAGTATGACCGCCTTTGCTCGCCAACCCACTCAACATGACTGGGGTACGTTGATCTGGGAAATCCGCTCAGTCAATCATCGCTATCTTGAACCCAGTTTCAAGCTACCCGAGGCCCTGCGCCGATTAGAAAATCCGCTGCGTGAACAGCTGCGCAACACCCTCAGCCGAGGCAAACTTGAATGCGCACTACGCCTGCAAATCAACTCAGGCAACGACAATGGTCAATTCACTATCAACCAAACCCTGCTAAGCCAAGTCATTGCCGCCGGTGAAACTATCCAGCAACAATTACAACAAGCAGCGGCTATCAACCCCATGGAACTACTACAGTGGCCTGGTGTTATCGCCAGCAACGAAACTGATGACGATGTTATTTATCACCATGCTTTAACCGCCTTTCAAATCGCCTTGCAACAACTAATCGAAAGCCGTGAACGCGAAGGTGCCAATCTCAAACAATTTATAGAACAACGACTAGACGCTATTGCCGACATCACTACCACTGTCAAACAACAACTACCGCACATCCTCCAAACGCAACGGCAAAAGCTCAGCGAGCGTTTGGGCGAATTAAAAGCTGAACTAAACCCCGACCGGTTGGAACAGGAGATGGTCATCCTGGCGCAAAAAGCCGATGTTGACGAGGAGCTAGACCGCCTCGGAGCACACCTTACAGAGGTCCGCCGCGTACTCAACCAAGGTGGCGCCTGCGGTCGTCGGTTAGATTTTTTAATGCAAGAGCTCAACCGCGAAGCCAACACCTTATCGTCAAAATCTATCGTCAGCGATACCACTCAGGCGGCAGTGGAATTGAAAGTATTAATAGAACAGATGCGCGAGCAGATCCAAAACATCGAATAGTTTTTTCACCCGTCCAAGAATGTCTTAGAAGCCCTGTTATTTGCTTGTAAATACAGGGCTTTTTTATTTTTCCCATCCAAATCGGTTTGCAGATGTCCGTTACCAGTTGCTGTTTAAGTGGTGGGCAAAATGGTGGGCAAGACCTGTTTTTTTGACTCAATAAGCAAAAAGTCAAGGTATCTGGTGAGCAGATTTTTG
>JBAYQJ010000022.1:0-60438 GCA_041677245.1 Spongiibacteraceae bacterium
GCGTACGTTATTTACTCGGCTGCCCCGTTGCGAAACGGTAGAAAACTTCGAGGCGTTACTACCTTGGAATATTGAGATCGAATCTATTATAAAAAGCTAGACGGGTTTTGTTGATCGCTTACGAATATAGTGGTGTATTGCAGGCCAATGGGTATTCCGGTTGCAGAAAAGTGTGTTAGACCACTTAGTGGTTCATCACGCTTAGCTATTTGCCGACATCACACACTGCGCCTGTGTCAGTGCGACCTATTACACTTTAGTGGAAACGGCTAAAACAAATAAACTTAAGTCTTATACATACTTGCAGCATGTGCTAGCGCGTATTACGGACTGGAAAAGATTGAGGTGTTGGTCATCTAGCGGGAAGAAAAATCAATAAGGCTGATTTAAGAGAGCTTGTAATTATTCAGTAACGCTTATCGTGCGATCCCTTATCAACAGTGACACACCTTTACCAGTCATTTATGAGGTAATAGACGTGAGTGTGGCTCAAAGACATAACTAACCGAATTCTTTTTATAAAATCCCAGTAAACCTTATCCACTGGCACAAATATAAATGCCGACACCTATAAATAAAGTGTCCAGTAACCATAGACCCCTGTGCGTTCGTATTTCCATGGTCATTATTTCACTGCACCAAGGCAGTTTTTTCAACTAAGAAAATTCTGAGCGAAGATATAGTTTATAGCCAGCTGTATTTATTCAAAATTTAATCGGATAATAGTAATGTGGATACTTGATTTATTCATGCTCCATGACTAATTATCCAGATGAAAATGAACAAAATCATCAACACTAACCCTCGGGCTCACTACACGGTTTGCTAGTGCTTCTGGATCACGCCAACCAATAGACATACCACAAAAAAGCATCTGCGAAGAAGGTACCTCTAAAAAATTATCTATCGTTTGTGGATAAAGCGCCCAGCACTCCTGAGCACATGAATCCATCCCCTCCTCTCGAAGTAACAACATGAGTGTCTGTAAGTACATACCAAGATCGGACCATTGCGGCAAACCAAGACTACGGTCTATGTAGCAAAACAAACCCACTGGAGCGTCAAAAAAATGAAAATTTTTCGCAAACCATTTGCTCCGCTCTAATTTATCATCACGACTGATTCCCAACTGTGTGTAAAGGGCTTCTCCGATTTCCTGTGTACGTATTCGGTACTGTGATGACATGCCTTTAGGGTATATTTCGTATTCAACTTTTTCACCCCTTGGCGAAGCAATAATGCGTTGATCCATGATCGACTTTAGCCGAGTTAATTTACCACCTGACACGACGTGAATGTTCCAAGGCTGAATATTACCGCCAGAAGGGGCCCGAGCAGCCTTAGCCAAGAGCTCACCTAATAGAGTAATATCCACCGGTTTATCAAGATAACTTCTCACTGAACAACGTGATAAAATCGCATCACTCACCTTCATACATTCACTCCCCGAGTTTACTTCAGCTAAACGAACAACAGCCAATTTAAGTTACACTTACAGCGACCGCCCAATCAGTTCTTTCATTATTTCTGAGGTACCCCCGAAGATTCTTGTAACCCTGGCATCACGCCAAAACCGTGCAATAGCATACTCATTCATATAGCCAGCGCCGCCATGAAGCTGTAAGGCTGCGTCGCAACACTCCCAGTGTAATTCGGAATGATAAAGCTTGGCAGCTGATGCCTGCACCGGGGTTAATTGTTTGGAAAGATGCCGCATGATTGCCCAATCCAGGTGCGCCCAGCCAACTTGTAATTTGGTCGCCAGATCAGCCAGAGTAAATCGAGTATTTTGAAAATCAAATACTTTTTGCCCGAACACGCTTCTCTCTTTGGTAAAAGATACGGCCTCATCGAATGCCCGCTGAGCCGCAGCTTGAGACGCTACGGCAATACTCAATCGCTCCTGCGAAAGATTTTGCATCAAATATATAAAGCCCTTATTCTCAGCGCCAATGCAGTTTTCTACCGGTACACGTACATCTTGAAAAAACAACTCGGATGTATCGGCAGAATGCTGACCAATTTTATCTAGGTTGCGACCCCGTGAAAAACCCTCGCGATCAGATTCTACCAATATCAACGAGATTCCCTTCGATCCTTTTTCGGGGGCCGTACAAGCAACCACAATCACTAAATCTGCATTCTGCCCATTGGTAATATAAGTCTTTGATCCATTAATGATGTAATCGTCACCATCACGTTTCGCTGTTGTAACTATGCCCTGTAAATCTGACCCCGCACCAGGCTCAGTCATTGCTATGGCGGTAATAACCTCGCCGGAAACCATACCGGGCAACCATTTTATTTTCATTTCTTCTGAACCGAAATTAACTAAATAATCCGCCGTCACATCACTTTGCAAAATAATTCCGGCGGCTGACCCAGCATAAGATAGTTCCTCATCGATGACTGCGTTATACCTAAAATCAGTCCCAGAGCCACCGTACTGTTCGGGAACGGTCGGGCATAATAAACCGGCCTTGCCACAGGCTAACCAAAAATCTCTGTCAACAATACCCTCCTCTTCCCATCGTGGCATATTGGGGAGTAATTCCTGATTGAAAAACTTACGCACCTGGTCACGAAATATAGTGTGCTCTTCTTCGTAGACCGTACGGGTATCTGTATTTAACATGGCATCCACTCAACTATTAGTAAAAGTATTCGTTAAAGGTTTATCGATAACTTGAGATGCTCAGCACCCTTTATCGCCTGTGCATGGAACAATGTAGCGTGCTCCTCCAACCCGGCCAACCAGTAGGCACCCGCTGTATATAAGCGCGTTAACGCAGGATTCTTTTGCTCCAGCATCACCAACCGAGTTGCTATCCAACCCGTTGCGGCCAACCCGGCAAGATGAAGAAAGGCAGTTGCACCCGACTCCGCCTCCAAGGCCGTACCCTGCTGCTCAAGCATGAAGTTGGCAGCATCCTGTAGCAGCACCAGACACTTGGCCATCGGCCGCCCATGGACCTCATCACATCGATCCAGGTCAGCTTGCGCAATGGTAATAAATTCGTTTAATCCTGTACCGCCGTCTCTCCATAATCGACGATGAACCAGATCAAGCGCTTGAATACCTGTTGTTCCTTCGTAAATAGTAAAAATGCGCGAATCACGCAATGCCTGCTCCACGGGCCATTCTCGGGTGTAACCGGCGCCACCTAATACCTGTATTGCCTTGCTGGCAACATCAAAGCCAGCCTCTCCTCCCAGTGTTTTAAATATCGGTAACAACCATTGCAGCAATGCGGATGAACTTTTTTTCCTGTCAGCATCAGTCTCATAATTAACCAGGTCTACTTGTATGGCTAAAGCCACACCCAAACCACGAAGCACCTCTACCTGACTCACCATTTCTAATAACTGTCGTTGCACGTCAGCATGCTCAACTATCATCAGAGGCGGCTCGGTCAAGTCACCTCCCTGACGTCGTTGCCTGGCATAGTTCAAAGCAACACTGGCTGAAAGCGATGCCAAGCTGAGCCCTTGAATACCGGCAGATAAGCGCATGTTAGTGATCATAACGAACATCTGAGCCAAGCCTCTCCCCTCGGTACCAATGAGCCAGCCTTTGGCTTGTTCAAAGCCCAATGCACACGTTGGCGAGCCATGTAAACCCAGCTTTTCTTCAACACGGCGAACAACAATTGTGTTTTCTACTAATTCACCTCCCGGGCTTTCAAACCGATCAGGCACTAGAAATAAACTGAGGCCACCATTATTTGTCTTAGCTAATAAGCAGTGGCCAATACGCGGGGTTAAATCGTGATCACCAAAACTAATCCACATTTTTTCACCCGTGATCGACCAGCTCCCATCCTCGCAGGGCTCGGCGCGAGTACGGATACGTGCCACATCTGACCCAGCATCGGCTTCAGAAATACAGATAGTCGCACCCCATTCGCCGCTAACCAGCTGTGGTAGCC
Organism: Spongiibacteraceae bacterium; assembly: GCA_041677245.1. Lineage (GTDB taxonomy): Bacteria > Pseudomonadota > Gammaproteobacteria > Pseudomonadales > Dasaniaceae > Oceanicoccus. The sequence goes on from JBAYQJ010000022.1 coordinate 3,930, forward strand.
ACTGCTCCTTCATCCAAGGCGCGCCATAAGCCGCTAATAGACGTGCAGCCGATCGCTGTAGCACAGGCAACATCCCCAGCGCGGTGCAACTACTATCAATAAGTTGTTGTACCGACACCGATAAAAACAAGGGTAAATCCTGCCCCCCTTGCTCAACCGGGTGATCCAGAGTCGGCCAGCCGCCCTTGACAAACTCTTTCCACGCAGAAGAAAATCCCGTTGGCGTCGTGACCTTGCCATCACGAAGAATACAACCCGCTTTATCAGCACTCGCATTCAGTGGTGATAAATACTCTTCGCTAAATCGTGCCGCCTCGCCAAGAATAGCCTCACACGTACCCTTGTCTACAACAGAAAATTTATCATCCAGACTCCGTAAACGTTCAAGTTCCGGTGCCGCCTCTATCTGCTCAACAATGACTGCAAGTTCATCAATCGCATTCCACTCGGTCATCTACTAATACCCTATGCCGGAGTAAACGTTGAAAAAGATAAACCACTATTAGCAAGCTCTTCGAGCAGCGGGCTTGGGAGCCAATATTGGCCGTGTAGTTTGTAATAATGACGAATACGATCGGCTACATGCTTCAAGCCCAGGCTATCTGCATAACACATTGGCCCTCCGAGGTGACGAGGGAAGCCGTAACCTGCCAACCACACAACATCAATATCACCTGAGCGATAAGCCACACCCTCAGCCAATACCTGGGCACCGACATTAATTAGCTGCAAGATACACCGCTCTTCTATTTCTTCGTCACTAATTTTCCGCTGCACAATATTACGATCAGCGGCTAGCTGGCTGATAATTTCTGTCACTTGAGGGTCAACAACGCCCTTGCGTGGATCATCGGCATAATTGTAGTAACCTCTACCGGTTTTTTGTCCAAGCCATCCCAGCTCAGTTAACTTATCCGATACAACACAGTAAGGATCCTGCCGACTTTCGCGCTGAAATAATTGCTGGCGAACCGATGTGCCAATATCAACCCCTCCCATATCATTGACCCGACTTGGCCCCATAGCAAAGCCAAAATCTTCCATCACGCGGTCAACTTGCTCCGGGCTCGCACCCTCCAACAACAATTGCTCAGCCTCCCGGAAGTAACCATCGAGCATCATTCGGTTACCGATAAAACCAAAAGCATCACCTGAAACAACACCTATTTTTTTAATCTGACGGGCAACGTCCATGCCCGTCAAAATAGTTTCAGCAGACGTTTTTTTACCGCGAACAATCTCCAACAGACGCATAACATGTGCAGGAGAAAAGAAATGTAAGCCAATCACCTTTTCAGGCCGACCGGTAACAGAAGCCAATTCATCGATGGAAAGGCTGGAGGTATTACTAGCAATAATAGCGTGTAAAGGTGCCACCTTATCAATTTGCGCCAACACCTGTTTTTTAATATCCATATCTTCAAAAACGGCTTCGACGATAAGGTCGGTATCTTTTATCGAATCAAAACTTAAGCTAAAACTGATATTCGCAATTTGTGCTTCAACCTGAGTTTGATCAAGCCCCTTTCGTTTAGCGCTACCTTCATAAACAGTCCGAACAAGCTGCTTACCACGGTTTAAACCATCCTCTTTTGAATCAACAATGACAACCTTAAAACCAGCATTAGCAAATGCCATGGCAATACCACTGCCCATTGTTCCAGCACCAATGACTGCAACATTTTTGATTGAAAGGGGTTTAATCTCACTGGCTAAACCAGGAATTTTAGACGTTGCACGTTCAGCAAAAAAAGCATGCCGCAGGGCATTACTCTCAGAGGAAGCCAATGCCGACATAGCTAATTCATGCTCAATATCCAAACCCTTTTCAAAGGACTCTGATATCGCAGCCTGTAACGCCTGCACGAAATAATTCTGGGTAGTACGCCCTTTTAAAAAACGTGCGTAACCCGCCATGAGCTGATCCAGGCCTTGATCAAAGCCTGTAGCATCTACCGCGCGATTAGAGGTAGGGTTTATTCCACGCTGGTCTGCCAGCAATGTTTCGGCAAAAGAAACGCCCTCGGCAACAATATCTTTATCAGTGACACTATCAATCAAACCGATTTTCAGGGCTTGATCAGCCGTTTGTGGCTTTCCACTAAGCATCATATCCAGTGCGTTTACAGCACCGACCAGCCGAGGTAAACGCTGTGTCGCTCCCGCTCCAGGCAATAACCCCAAGCTGATTTCTGGCATACCCAGGCGAGCAGTCGTTAGCGCAATGCGATAATGACAAGCCATAGCCAACTCTACACCGCCACCCAAAGCCATTCCGTGAATCGCTGCAACTATGGGTTTACTGCAATTTTCAATAACTCCCAGAGTTTTTCGATAACCTGGTTCGGCGATACCAGTATCGAATTCAGACATATCAGCACCAGAACAAAAAGTCTTACCCTCACAGGCAATAACACCCGCTTGCAATGAACTGTCATTTTCCAATTCAGCAATGCATTCGACAAGGCCTTGTCGAACCGCCTGACCGATAGAATTAACTGGCGGCTGGTTTATCATGATGACACCAACCCTGCCATGGCGAACCAAACGAACGGCATTTTCACTGGGCATTTAACGACTCCTGAGTACAACGAATACAAAAAAATTTAACTGATTAACAAACTATCTTTCTTACTATTATTCCGGGCTGAACACGGGTAGAGCGCCACCACCCTCTGTTTCCACAAAACTGACTTTGACCCGTTGACCAATATTCACATCGGCCAGCTCACAATTCACAATCGCACTCATCATGGCAGGCCCTTCATCCAGTGTAATAAGTGCCGGTATTTGAAAATTGGGCCCCCGCTTGGCGAAGGTATAAGAATAAACCGTCCCCTTCCCCGCCGTTTTAAGCCATTCGGTATCATCGCTCATACAAAACGGGCACAGTGGCCGAGGATAAAAATAGGTTTGATCACATGACTTGCAACGTTTGATTAATAGCACCCCTTGCGCAGCACTATCCCAATAGGTTTTGGTATCACTATTCGATTCCGGTAATGCAATTTTCTGCTTTGTAGTAGACATTGTTGTTATACCCTTTCCAAAATAGCGGTTGCGGAACCATGGTAGCCGGCCAGTGATCCGCCAGTACCATGAGCGATGACCAAATCACAAGACGGCACTTGCACGGCAGGATGAGCTTCGCCACGGGCTTGTCGCACCGCTTCAAGTATTTTTGTTATCCCCCCTCTATTGCCAGGATGGTTATTACATAAACCACCACCATCCGTATTAAAAGGTAAGCTACCAACACCGGAGATTAAATTACCATCGGCAACAAATTTACCGCCCTCACCTTTTTTACAAAAACCCAGATCTTCCAGCTGAATAATAACGGTGATGGTAAAACTGTCGTAAAGGGATGCGTATTTAATATCTGACGGAGAGACCCCCGCCTCCTCGAATGCAATGGCTGATGAGACAACACCTGCCGATGTCGTGATATCCAGTCGGCCGCCATTGGTATGCTTGATCGCTTCACCCGCACCGCGTAATTTAACTAACGGGCGCTTCAATGTTTTGGCGATTTCACTATTAGTAACAATGATGGCCCCACCACCATCAGACATAACACAGCAATCCATACGGCGCAGAGGGTCAGATACCGCTGGAGACGCCATCACCTCTTCAAGACTAACGACATCACGCAATAGTGCATTGGGGTTGTACTGAGCATGCTGAGAAGCCGCTACTTTAACCCAGGCCATTTGCTCTAACGTGGTACCAAACTCATGCATGTGCCGCTGCGCAACAAGCCCGTATAGGGAAAGAGGGCCAGCATGATAGACATCTTCAAAGGGTACCTCTGGAACACCAGCCCAGGATACCCCGCCCAAACCAACAAATTTCCCCGAGGCAACCTGATTATCAGCACAGGTAATTAATGCAACACTGCATTTCCCGGCAGCGATTGCATTGGCTGCGTGATGTAAATGAGATATGTACGAAGACCCCCCGGTTTCCGTGCTATCCGAATACCGCAAATTCAAACCCAAATATTGAGCCATCGTCATCGCGCCGATACCTGGAGCATCGCTCGCACAAAAATAACCATCAACATCTTTCAAACTCAAACCCGCATCTTCTATCGCCCCCCGAGCAACATCCGCGTGTAATTGTGCGAGTGAAATACCCTCTGCTTTACGCGTGGGGTGTTCGTAGATACCTGCAATATAAGCTGACTTATCGACACTCATTTTCATTCCTATTAATCAAGACTAATCATATTTGGTAAAGACTTTGTGTCTGCATAAAGTTGGTCGACGAATGAAGAGCGTCTTTCCAAAACTTTTCGCTGATTGATATACCCTTTTTCGGTAATCTCATTGTCAGCAGCTGAGGGCGGGTCTGCTAATAACAGCAGGCGCTCAATCCTGCTGGCTGATCCAGTTTGTGCCCGATTATAAGTATCAAAGGCCAACTTGATTATCGAGATAATCATTGGGTGTGTGACCAGGGCATCCAGCTCAAGGTCGTCACCAATCAGCTTGTTGCAAGCACTAGTATTCAACCATCCCAGCGCACCCAGATATGGCCTGTTTTCACCCGTGATAACAAAATCCGTCAACCAGGGCATTAGAGCATCCAGCAATCGAGTCCTGATGATGCCGACTTGCACAAAGGTGCCGGTCTGCAATTTAAAGTCCTCTACCACCCGGCTACTAAAAAGCATGCCTTTTTCAAGCTTATCCGGGTCTAAAAACTTTATCGAATCACCGGTTATATAAAACCCCTGAGCATCAAATGCAGCCTTGCTTGCCTCAGGATTATTGATGTATCCCGGTGTAATATTTTCACCTTTTACACGTATTTCATAACGCCCTTGCGAAACAGGAACAAGCTTTGCTGTGACACCTGGCGCGGGTAAGCCAATAATACCGCTACCTTCTACCGGCCAATAAAGTTGTGTAATTAATGGCCCGGCTTCAGTGCAACCATAACCGGTTAAGAACGGAATACGCTTCCCCGTTGCGGCTACCGATAAACACTGCAACCGCTTCCACAGCTCTTCGGGCAAACTTGCTCCGGCATACTGGAGGAATTTGAGCTGTTTAAAAAAATTATTATTTAACTGCGCATCCGCCTCCAGAGCTTCGGCTAACATCGCGAAGCCTGCCGGCACATCCGAATAACTGTGCCGAGAAATATCTTTAAGGTTATTAACTGTTTTTTTAAACTCGTTACCCACCGGCTTGCCATTATCAATGTAATAGCTCCCCCCCTGACGCAGGCTCCGGTTAAACAAGCCATTGCCGGCCATGCTATGACTCCAGGGCATCCAGCAGAGCGTGACATAAGGCGCTTCATTTTCACCCTCCAACCAAAATGCATCTTGCATCGCCATATTTTTACAGAGCATACGCTGAGTTGTTATTACGCCCTTGGGAACACCAGTCGACCCCGAAGTAAAAAGAATTTTTGCTACTGTATCCAGGCTGGTTTTTGTATAAGCATTGTCGACCTTTTCGCTTGGCTCTGATTTAACCAACGTGTCAAAATACAGCTGATTAGAATTCACCCTGTCCCCTGCCACAGCAACAACCCGTAAATTTTCTGTCGCCATGGCAGAAAGAGCATCCAGCGCAGCAGCGTAAACATTGCTATTCTGGACAAATATCATCGCAGGGTTAATTAGCTTATAAACCCCCTCCAACTTGCTCCAATCTTTATCAGCGGCCAAGGAATAACCAACGGAGATTGGCACTACTACCACCCCGACAGTCATCGCTGCCAACATCATCACAGCTTGTTCAATGGAGTTTTCTGAAAGAATCAGAATGCTATCGCCAATATTCAACCCCATATCCAGTAACGACTGGGCGATGGCATCTACTTTTTGACGCATTTCTAAATACGTCACTTTTTCCCATTCACCATCCAGGTTCCTGTGAGCGATCATCACAGTATCGGGCGTTTCTTCCGCCCATCGCCTCAGGTACTCGACAATAGATTTTTCGCAAGCAGCAGGGTTTATTGGCGATTTGAGTAGCAATTCATCATTAGCGCCGACCGCTATATCAACACCCGGCGAAATGGTATTGAGGGTGCGAAAGGGCACCATCGACAAATCGTATTCCGTTTGATTGTTAATGACTTCTCTCCTCTTAAATAAAAGACGCCACTAACATAAATAATTAGTGCTCGTAAGAATGTAACCGAAGAAAAAACCGGGTGCCTGAAGGCAACCCGGAAACTGATTTTTTATTTATAACTTAAGGTTGTAACACCTGGCAGCGTTATCCTGCAGTACCTTTTTCACTGTTGCCGGATCAACATTACCCAACGCTTCTTTAATGTGTCCCTGTGGATCCGGATATAAAGAAGTAGGATGCGGGAAATCGGTTTCGAACATCACATTATCCGGACCAATAATGTCTAACATTTTTGAGGGTGCTACCTTCTCAAACCAGAAAGAAGCGAACATTTGATCCCTGAAATATTCAGTAGGACGCCTCTGCAACTTTTGATCAGGCATCATTTCATCCAGTTGATATTCGAGTGCTTCCAATAAGAACGGTATCCAGCCAACACCACTTTCTACTGAGACCATTTTCATGTTTGGATACTTATCCAAAAGACCACTAACGATAAAGTTGGCCATTGTCGCTGCGTTACCGATATAAAACAGCATCGCACCTACTGCCAGCTTTCTGGGAAAATCAAGATCCTTCCAGGTGACACTAAAACCGTCAATACCACCGGTTGCAATATGGAAATTAATCGGCATAGACCTTTCATTACAGATCTCAAACAACGGCGCCCAATGGTCCTCAGTAAAACTAGGCAAACCAAATTGTTCGGGGCGATCTGGCAGATTAAAGCCTTTTACATCATATTTTTCTATACAGCGAATCGCCTCTTTTTCCATCGCCTTACTATCCCAAACGGGAAGTAATGCCATTGGCAGCAAACGATTGCCAGACTCTATTTGTTTCTCGCCCCTATCATCGTTGTAAATCTTTATTAAGGTTTCAGAAAATTCTTTATCACAAAAATTTAACAGACTGACCGATGAACCAGCAAAAGAGTTAGGGTAGCAAACCTGCGCCCAAACACCCATATCATCCATAAACTTCAAACGCTCTTTTACATCATAAGCGGCTGGATGGATTTCGTCCTGCGTCGGAAGGCTCAAACGACCTAGTACTTTATCCCTGTTCTTTTTAATAACAGACGCACCACCCGGTGAAATTGGCTGCCCATCAATATGCCAGTACTCTACATTCGCCAGTTTCTTTATATAAGGCGCCTTACTTTTCATCGATGCAGGAAGGCGGGAAGACCAAAGATCCGGCGCCTCTGATAGATGCGTATCTACATCTATTATCTTAATATCCTTCGTTAAGTCGGATGTGCCATTTAGTTTGATTCCCGGCTTAATCGTACCACCGGGCTCAAAAGCAGCGACCAGCCAGCCACCGCTTTCCTTTGAAACATCAACAACCTCACCAAAACCAAACTTATCGTCTTCAGACATAACTCACCTCTTCGTATTACCCTTCGGATTGATTAACTTATTCGCCAATAAATGACTAACTTTTAAATTTTTGAAACATAATCATCTTTCAGTTTTCTTCGTAATAATTTGCCCGTTTCGTTGTAGGGCAATACCGACTCAAATAGTATTTCTGCGGGCACCCTGGTCGACCTTAACTTGCCCTGCACCAAATTTTTAAGATCCTCTACATTAACTGGACTATCAGCGACTATTACCGCAATGATTTTCTCGCCCCACTCTTCATCCGGCACGCCCAATACAGCCACATCATTGACACTGGCATGAAGCCGGAGAACATCCTCCACTTCCGAAGGAGAAATATTTTCACCACCCCTGACAATCACATCGTCAAGGCGCCCGGCCACAAAAAGATAACCCTCTGAATCAAGCCACCCAGAATCCTTGGTTGGAAACCAGCCATCACTCAAGTTCGATTGTTTCCCTTCATATTCACCTGAAATCTGATCGCCTCTAACCCAAATTTCACCCACCTCATCGAAGGGTAAAACGCGCCCGTCAGTATCTCGCACCTCTAACTCAATCGAAGGCAATGGCCGACCAACCGATGTCAGTCTATTTCTCACGGCAAAATCCGTTGAGTTTTTTGCCAGCCGATGGCTCTCAGGATCCAAAATAGCAATCGTTGAACTTGTTTCGGTCAAACCATAGGCATTGACAAAGTCGACAGCAGGAAGAAGGTCCATCGCCCGTTCAATCACACTCACTGGCATGCGACCACCGCCATAAGATAAAGCTCGCAGTGTTTCCAATTTCACCCCGCGACTTTCAATAACATCCAAAATTCTTCCAAGCATGGTAGGCACCACCATGGCGTGGGTAACACCCTCATTGATAACGCTATCCACCCAGAAATCTGCGCTGAATGTCGGTAATTGAACAATACGTCGACCGGTATATATTGACGTGATTAGCGCCGACATGCCTGCAATATGGTAGGGAGGCACACTGACCAGCGCACACTCGCCTTCATCAGCCCCCATGAATTCCAGCGTTGAAAAAACATACGAGGTTAAATGACGGTGACGTAATATCGCCGCCTTAGGCTCACTGGTTGTACCACTCGTAAACAGTACTATAGCTACAGCTTCTTCATCTTCGTCCAGTGACTCCAGAGCTAACTGACTGTCGCTTACGGGATAAATAAAATCTTTTACTGCATTCAGTTCTATACCGGCAATTCCACGCACTCTGTCGATCATATCTTCATCGAATAACGCTACCGCAGGTGCCGACCGCTCTAACAAACGCCGCAGATCTGCATCAGGCAGCCGATAATTTAACGGCGTAAAACGCCTACCTGCCATTGAAGCTGCAAAAAAAGCCACCGCCAACTCGGGTCGATTTAAACCGCAATAGACCAATGTTTCTCCCGGCATGGATTTTACTTTTACAGCGGTTTGGCGTGATGCACTTAGTAATTGACTATATGTCCACCCATCCCGCAGCGAACCAATTGCGACACGATCAGGCGCAGCATCAGCGGCCATCTCTAAAAGAAGATGTATATTCATGCTGTTTAATCCGAAGAGGGCAGTGGTTTTGGTTGCTTTAAAATAAGCTCTCGACCTTCAAAGCAAAGTGCACCAAAACCCTGTTTGCTACAAAGTAATTCCAGCCCGGAATCTTCGTCAACATATCGCTTGCCTATCAATGTATGACCAGCCTGAGGCTCTAACAACTGAGCTACATCTGGTTTTGCATCAGTCATCTGAACCATAGGCTCACTACCACATAGTATATTTTCACCTGCGGACGGCGCTTTTATAACAACAGCCTCCGTCGAGCAAACAGCACTCTTCAACCTCATGCCCGTCTTTATTTTCATTAATCAACCCCTACATCAAGCCTTTGAAGGCATGACTATTTATCCAAAACGTATTTCACTTCGCCCTATGGCGATTGAATATCCAAATTAGGAAATAGCACCCGTTATTTTCAACTCCAGTATCTCTTCTTCAGTACGGCCTAACGCTATCAAAATCTGGTCAGTATGCTCTGCGTGCTCTGGCGCTCTTCGCAGCACAGCCTCCTGCTCGTTAATTCTTACTGGAACAGGTACTAGCGGAAGCTTTGCGCCGTTTTCATAATCAACATATTTTAAGTAACCATTAATCATCGCCTGTTCGTCATTCAAAGCATTACCCGGCGCTTTAACTTCAGCCCACTGCCCTTCCTGACTATTCAAAACCGACGTTAGTTTCTCGAATGTTAGACTTTCAAAAATAGACTCAAGCTCTTTGACACAACTCGCTGAATTTTCCGCGCGAGTCTTGTTGTTTAAATACAGCGGATTTGTTGCCAACTCCGGCCGCCCCAGCGCTTCGCAGAGCCCCGCCCAGTAACGGTCACTTTCCAACATTCCCAAAATGAAGAAACGCTCATCCTGTGTTTTATAAATATTAGCGACAGGATTCGGCGGGTTACTGCGATCAAGCTGAACAATATTGTCTGACTTTGTGGCATAACAACCCGCAATACTCGCTTGCATCGCCCAGAGGCCAGACCCCAGTAACGAAACATCGACAACAGAGCCTTGGCCCGTTCGCTCACGCTGATATAACGCGGCGGCAACGCCTCCGGCCAAATGCATCCCCGCTTGAACATCGCCAAATCCGGGACCAGGCATCAGCGCAGGATAGGCATCAGCCGGTGCCTTGGCAGAAATCCCGGCTCCAGCGCGACTCCAATACGATACCGCGTCAAAACCACCCTTATTAGCATCTGGCCCCACCGGACCATGACCGGTACCCCGGCCATAAATTATCCTGGGGTTGCGCGCCATAATCTGATCAACATCAATACCCAAGCGGGCTCTTGCAGGCTGCATGAAATTGGTTAAAAAAATATCGGCCTTATCAACCAACTCCATTAGGACCTCTAGCCCTTGCGGACTCGCTATATCAATCGCAATGCTCTGCTTACCACGATTGAAAACCTCCCACAGCGCGGTCACACCACCGTCACCCGGCGCAATCCCGTAAGAAGCCAAACCGCGTACAGGATCAGCAGTCTCTGGATGCTCGATCTTAATAACTTCTGCACCCCAGTCCGCCAATACAGCAGCAGCCGAAGGTACAAAGGCATATATCGCCACTTCAACAACACGAACACCATCCAGCAACTGCTTCATACCACTCTCCACCTTTTTATCTTGATGACTGACAGTTCATTTAAATCACAAATTCATTATGACCTACCCTAACACAAAAATGCAACATGTTTTATTATTTGAATTGTAAAAAACCATAAAAATACGCAATCCGCACTACAAAAAACACCTGCTTACGATTAAAAAACATCCAACACAACACCACTATTAAAGTAAAATATCACATAACTGATTGATATTTATCCAATATAAAACAAGACCACTCTATCAAAAGCCATTTACCTCAAGCTTAGGAGCCAATAGCCTGCGCCCCGTCAACCGAACTAAAACAGAAGAAAAACTCAACCTGAAAAATAACACGCATGTATTTTTTATTGACAAATTTGGGGATTAAATAACAGGCAAAAAAAACCTCCACCGCATAACGGTGAAGGCCAAGGGAACAAGCAAAAATCAATACACAACACTGCCAACATAAGCCACAGCTTTATCACTAACGCTTATAAAACTGATCCCTCCACAACAAACACCTCTTTAAGGTCGTCAACAGCCCCCTTACCGACTCCTTTTTAGAAGCGGTAAGACCCCATTGGAATTTTTATATTTTATAAGGACTCTAAAACATGAGCCAACAAACCAAATTTGGAATCTCTACAGCATTAAACGTTATTGGAAGAACGACCCTGAAGCATACTTTTCCAAAACAATCGCCGGGCATTTAAAACGCTCGCCGTAGCTAGCTTCTAACTGTTCACAGCGACCAATAAATCGAGCCAACCCATAGGTATTTACAAACTGAATATATCCGCCCGTCCAGGCAGGCGCACCAATCCCCATTAAGGAACCAATATTGCCATCAGGAACAGACCTTAGAACCCCCTCTTCTAAACAATTAAGCGACTCAATCACCTGCCTAAACAGCAAGCGATCCTTTAAATCCTGTTCGGCTATATCAAACCCTGCCCGGCAAAAAAGATCATAGAGCTGAGGCCAAACATACTTCTCGCCATCCGAGGGGTACTCATAAAAACCACCACCATGATAACGCCCGCCACGACCAAACTCGGTCACTAACTTTTCCGCAATGTCTGTTGCAAAAGTAACATCACTCACCGTACCAAACAGACCCAGCTCTTTTTGTGTTTCTGCCACCTTACGATTTAACTCAAGGCTAACCTCATCAAAAATAGCCAGAGGCCCAACAGGCATACCAATAGATTTTCCCATATTGTCAATGAAAACAGGGTCAGCACCCTCTACCAGCAAACGAACACCCTCATCAAGATATGATCCAAAAACCCTAGAGGTAAAAAACCCTAAAGAATCATTTACCACAATAGGAATTTTTCTAATTTGTTTGGCAAAATCAAAAGCCTTAGCCAGCGTTTCATCACTGGTTTGTTTCCCGCAAATAATTTCCACCAAAGGCATTCTATCGACAGGCGAAAAGAAATGCAGCCCAATGAATTTCTCTGGCTGAAAACTCGCCTCAGAGAGCAGTGTTATTGGCAAAGTAGAAGTGTTAGACCCAAAAACACCATGAGGCGCCAACATGGGCTCAGATTCTTTGGTAACTGCTGCCTTAAGCTTTATATTTTCAAATACCGCCTCAATGATCAGATCACAGCCTTGCAGATCTGCAGCGTTATCGGTCGGTTCAATCATCGCCAAAATACCTGCTTTCTTTTCTTCAGAAAGACGACCCTTGGCCACACGCTTTGACAACAGCTTATCGGTATAAGCCTTACCCTTTTCAGCTGCTTGCTGACTAACATCTTTTAAAATCGTTTGAATACCCGACATCGCACAGGCGTAGGCAATACCCTGCCCCATCATACCGGCACCCAATATACCGACTTTGCCAACCCGGATTTTTTCAATATTTTTTGGACGGCTAACTCCGCTGTTAATTTGATTCAATTGCACAAAGGAGCTGCTCATCAAATTCTTTGCTACCGGTGACAGTACCAATTCGATCAACCCTTTAGTCTCCAAACGCAAAGCGGTATCGAAGTCCACAACCAGCACATCGTGAGCCAGCGACAAAATTCGACCAGGCGCAGGTAAAAGGCCGCGAGTTTTGGCAAAAACCATCGCGGTAAGCCCGCTTAACATCTGTACTGTTTTTTGATCAGTAACGCCGCCATTTTTAATGGCGTAGCCTTTTTTATCCCATGGCTTTATACAGGATTCTGGATTGGCTTTAATCCAGGCTTTAGCCGCCGGAACAAGCTCTTCGAGCGAAGCTACAGCCGCATCCACAAGGCCAAGCTCAACACCTTTTTCAATATTAAACTGTGTGCCCTCAAGCACCAACGGCAGTGCTTTTTCTATACCTAGCATATGTATGGTTCGCACCACGCCACCACCACCCGGCAGTAAACCAAGACTCACCTCAGGAAAACCCAACAAAATACCCTTGGCATCCAGGGCTACTCGGTAATCACAGCACAAACACAACTCAAGCCCACCACCCAAAGCAGTACCATTAATGGCCGCCACCACGGGAACAGGCAGCTTCTCTATCGACCTTAAATGACCTTTGAGCTCTGAAACAGAATTGAACAGAACGTCTTCTTCTCCAGCCTGCGCCTGTAACATCTGCTTGATATCACCACCGGCAAAAAAAGTATTTTTTGCCGAGGCTATGACCACCCCAGCAAGCCCATCTTCAGCTTTCAGTTTATCGACAACCCAGGCAATGGCCGCCTTAAACTCATCATTCATCGCATTAACGGGGCCGTCCATATCCATCGTGACAACCACTATTCCATCACCGTCTTTGTCGTAATGAAAGCCTTTAAATATGTCGTTCCCAGTGTTATTAATAGTGTCACCCATACTGCCGCACCTTAATCATTTATTCGGTTTTTTTTCAACTTACACTGTAGAGGGCCAGTCAGACTCGCTCTATGATGGTGGCGATACCCTGGCCGCCACCCGCACAAAGGGCTATTAACCCTCTCTTCAGCTGACGACGTTCAAGTTCATCCAGCATAATAGAGATAAGCATGGCGCCGGTGGCACCCAACGGATGCCCCATCGCGATGGCACCACCATTCACATTGGTTACCTCCGGACCTATATCCAAGTCCTTCATAAAACGCAACACAACAGAGGCGAAGGCTTCATTGATTTCAAAAAGATCTATATCCGCGGTAGTCATGCCCGCCTTGGACAAACACTTTTTGGCGGCAGGGCCAGGGCCTGTCAACATGATGGTAGGGTCTTGCGAGATAACCGCAGTTGAAACAATTCTACCTCGCGGGGTAAGCCCAATATCTTTTCCTGCAGCCTCACTACCAATAAGCACCGCTGACGCACCATCAACAATGCCCGATGAATTTCCTGGCGTATGCACATGATGAATACGGGCAAGATGGGGGTACTTACTAATCATCATATCGTCGTATCCCATCGCACCCATGGCAGCAAACGATGGCCGTAAATTACCCAACTTTTCCAGCGTAGTATCCGTCTTAATAAACTCGTCTTTATCTAACAAGGTAATATCAAGACGGTCTTTAACGGGCACTATCGATTTATCAAAATAGCCGTTAACTTGCGCCAAATGAGCGCGCTGCTGTGACATAAGCGCTACGCCATCCACATCCTCTCGGCCCCACCCTTCAATGGTTGCAATAGTATCTGCACCCAAGCCCTGCGGAATAGAAAGCTGCTCAATAGCTATTTCAGGATCCACCAACCAGGAACCTCCGGTAGAACCCATTTTTACTCGCGACATGGACTCGACACCACCAGCAACAACCAGATCCTCCCAACCCGACGCAATTTTCATGGCGGCAATATTGACCGACTCAAGCCCAGAGGCACAAAAGCGATCTAACTGAAAACCCGGCACACTGACATCCCAGCCAGCTGACTGCACGATGGTTTTAGCCACATCACTACCCAACTCACCAATGGGCGTGACACACCCCATAATCACATCATCAACCCTTGCCGTATCGAGATCATGCCGTGACTGCAGAGCCTTGAGTAACCCAGCCCCCAGCATGACGGGCTTTACTTCATGAAGAGACCCTTCTGCCTTACCCTTACCCCTCGGCGTACGGATCGCATCATAAATGTAAGCGGTGGTTGCCATATTGATACCTCAAATTAACTATAAACAGGCCAATAACAATTAACCTGAAAACGTATTTATCTATTTAAATATTTTGATGATCAGACCTGGCTCAATTGCTCAGCCTGCAACTTTATTTATTATCCGGAGATTCTATTTAGCCTGAGCCTTATAAGGACCTGGCGATGATCAGCTTCATAATTTCATTCGTGCCGGCGAAAATTCTCAACACCCTGCCATCGCGCCACAAACGAGCAATCGGATATTCCAGCATGTAACCATAGCCACCGTGCAGCTGCAGGCATTCATCGATTACCTTACCCTGCGTATCTGTAATCCACCATTTAGCCATCGCGACCTCTTCAGGATCTATTCTGTCCTCCAGAAACTTCACCATTGCCTGATCAAAAAAATTCCTGGCAACAACTGCCTGAGTCTTGCATTCAGCCAACTTAAACTGCGTATTTTGATACGACATTAACGACTTACCGAATACCTTTCTGTCTTTGACATAATCAGTGGTGTATTCGACAGCCAACTCCATCGCAATCACCCCGCCAAGCGCGCAAAGCATCCGCTCCCAGGCCAACTGCTTCATTAACTGATAAAACCCGCGACCCTCTTCAGCGCCTAACAAATTTTCTTTTGGAACCAACACATCTTCAAAAAATAACTCTGACGTATCCTGCGCAGGCAAACCAATTTTGTCTAAATTACGCCCGCGCTTAAAACCTGCCGTATCGGCTTCTACAATAACCAAAGACACAGCCTGCCCATCACCCTCACCCGTCTTGCAAACCGTTAAAATTAAATCGGCCGTTTGTCCATTCGAAATAAAAACCTTCTGCCCGTTAATAAGATAATGATCACCCTTGTCTTTCGCGGTAGTAGCAATCCCCTGCAAATCTGAACCCGTTCCCGGCTCACTCATTGCCATCGCCCCCACCAACTCACCCGTCGACATTTTCGGTAGCCAGGCGGCCTTCTGCTGCTCTGATCCATAAGCAAGAATATAGTGAGCGACCATCGACTGAACACCGATACCCACACCAAAACCACCACCCAATTGGGCTCGCTCAAATTCTTCTGCGATAACCGCATCAAAGGCCAGCGTACCTCCAGAACCACCATACTCAACCGGCAAACTGGGGCACAGAATGCCAGCCTCACCCGCCTTCAGCCATGCCTCACGATCAACAATCCCATTGGCCTCCCAGCGATCGCGCTGCGGTAAAAACTCTGTCCTCAATAGTTTTTTTAGACTATCTGAGAACATCAATAACTCATCAGTCATCCAGGGAGATGTATTCATAAATTTATTCACCTTTTAGCTTGGAAACAAACGGCGGAAAAAAGCCAAGACCAAAACACTTCATTACTTATTTTTTTTAACAAGCGACCCGGCACCAGACGGATCAATAGGCAATCCATGGACCTGCATGTTGTGGCTATGCCCCAATTGATGCAACGCGAAAGCGGTACTCATCGCTGATACACGACCCTGCGCATCTTCAGCAGCATTAACCGATTCCTTAGCTAACTTGAGCGCGAAGGAGGGCTTTTTAGCAATGCGCTCAGCCAGATCAAGCACAAAATCAGCCAGGGACTCCAATGCAACAACATGATTAACCATGCCCAAACGATGCGCCTCTTGCGCATCAAACATGTCCGCTGTAAATAAAAATTCCTTAGCTTTTCTCGACCCAAGTTCCCAGGGGTGAGCAAAAAACTCGACGCCACTCATCCCCATATCAACCGTGTTATCGAGGAACAAAGTATCCTCACTAGCAACAATAATGTCGCAGGGCCAAACCAGCATCAGCCCACCAGCAATACACTTACCATGCACCTGAGCAATCGTTGGCTTCGGAATATTTCGCCAGCGCTCACTAAAACCTAAATACAACTCTTTTTCTCGAGCAGTCCAACCCTCCGCTCCCGGCAGCTCGAACCCACCCCAGGTGCTCACAGTTGAGTGATCTTTTAGACTTTTCATTGGTTCAGGCTCACGCAAATCATGGCCGGAAGAAAAATGCGGGCCATTCGCGGCAAGCACAATAACAGCTACCGAGTCATCGTGAGCAGCGCGATTAAACGCGTCATTTAGCTCATAGAGCATCGCAGTATTCTGCGCATTTCTTGAATCCGGCCGGTTAAGAACAATCCTCACCACCGATGGAACAGGCTCTTCATAAATAAGTGTTTCGTACATTTTTCTCACCACCTCCTCTACAACCAGCAAACCCGGCAACCTACTACCGAACACCATAAACTAGACTATGTTATGATTTTATAGCTATAGAAATAGAGAGTCAACCGCCAACAACCGAATCAAACAGCTGCAAGCCTTGAAATACAGCCTATATTTAAAGAGCGCACTAGAACCAACAGGCTTTTCAGCTGAATAATGTACAAGGGAAAAACATATCGCATTCTTTATTTATAAGCGAGCAACAACCCGAGAGCCCCTCACAGGGAGACCCAACAGACTTAACGCAACACACCGAAAAGAAACAACAAGGAGAGAAACAACAGAATAATAAGAACAGAGGAGCAAGAAGCCCCCCCGATATACAGCAACGATTCGGCTTAGACTCAAACCTCTAAAACAAGCCCTTTATACCAGCCTCTTCTAAAACCTGATTAAAAAGCTCCCGCGACCCAAGCACATCGGTCAGGTAGCGGTTAATCTCCTTTTGACCAACACCCCTGGTTGCGCCACTGGCATAGGTCAACAAATGCTGGAGCTTGCGAATAAGAAACTCACTACCGTCTATCTCACCACGCGCCCATGCCTGAGCGGTACTAAACAACAAATAAACCAAAGCGCTGCTCAACTTTTCTGGCGCCATTCCCTTGCGAATACTCCCCCGCTGGCGCAGAGCATAAACCCATGGCTGTAATGTAGCCTCGGTATGGTAACTGGCAGCCTTAGGCAGCTCAGGCTCAGCCGTTTGCGAGAAAAAAATCGCAACCAGCGCAAAGGTAAACTCACTGACACTCCGAATATTTTTATCACTGACGGCCAACCGCTCTATGACACCCTCTATAGTCTCAGCATCAAAGTGATACGACTGCTTTTCAGAATGACGCTGAAAATTCTGCCTGATCGAGAGTGCAACCAACCGCTCTTTACTTTCAAACGCCTTGTAAACTGTTTGCGGAGCAACCTCAGCCCTGCGGCACAATTCACGCATATTAAAGCCATCATGACCATGCTCAGCAACTAGCTCGAGAGTGACATCCATTATTCGCTGCCGCCGTTCAAACATCCGCGAACTTGAATAAACTAAGGTTTCAGTTTGTAACTTGTCATCAACAGGCATTTTCTTCCCTTACACTTAAAATAAACAACACCAAGGCAAAGCCATACAACCACTCCCTTAAAACCGCCAATTTAACCAGCATCCACCTGGGTAATAATGGCACTTACAAGCTCTTTTCGATTCAACAAGTCAGTCAGGTAACGACTAATTTCTTTTTGTCCCTTCCCCCTTGTCGCTCCGCAAGCGTAAGCAAAAAGACACTCAAGCTTACTAAAAAGAAACTCCTCATCATCAACCACGCCACGAGCCCACTCCAGAGCCACACCAAATAACAAACTCACCATTGCATCACACAGGCTCTCGCTCAGCACCCCTCGGCGTATACACCCCTGCTGACGCAAAGTATTCAACCAGGGCTGCAAGGTGCTGGTAATGTGATAGCTCGCCGCCACTCGAAGATCTGTATCAGCGGTTTGGGAGAAGAAAATTGAAACAATACCCACGGCATAAGCCTTTACCGCACGAATATTCCTATCACTAACTACCAATCGCTCAACAACACCCTCTATTGACTCCGCTTCATAATGATAGGCCAGCCGCTCAGCTTGCAACTGAAAATTCTGGCGTATAGAAAGCGCAACCAATCGCTCTTTACTTTCAAATGCTTTATAGACCGTCTGAGGAGCAACTTTTGCGCGACGACATAACTCACGCATGTTAAAACCATCATGGCCACACTCAGCGATTAGCTCACGCGTTACCTCCATAACACGCTGTCGCCGCTCAAACATACGCGGACTGGAATACACCAAACTTTCAGTGTGCAGACTCTCATCAAACTGCATTGACAACCCTTATTAAAACACTCTTGGCAAAGACGGCGACACGCTTCACAATGAGTCTCCCCACCAGCACTGCCACCCATTAAAAACAGCACAGTATACTAAATTATGCACAACTTAACCGAACTCTATTGACACAAAAGCCGGACCTTTCTCTCAGTTGTAGCTATCAGCGACCACTTTACGCTTATTCATACACCCAATATCATAACAAACACTCCTTTTAGACCTATAATTCAAACATCAATACCCACTAGAGCCAAGCACCATGCCCGCAACCCCTACTTTCACACCCCACCAATGATCACCATTAACGCACTTACAGGCCTCTTACACTCCGACACGATTCATCGCGAATACTCACCTATTGGCGCAAAGCCCGCCCTGCTACTAGACCTGACTACAGCCACAGGGGATGACGACCAACTAACAAACCAACTGAGTAAAATTCCCTGCCCGATCATCGGCATCGGCACAACCGATAGCAATATTGCTGCAGCCTGCGACACTTTAGCCGCCTCCAGGAAAGAGGCCGAATCAATACTCACCAGAATTCGCTCTGCCCCCATTGCAGCACTGACTCTTACCCAGCTGCTAAGAGCCACCGAGCCACTAAGCAGAGAACACGCCCTAACCATGGAATCCATGGCCTACGCAACCCTGCAAGGCGGCCCCGAGTTTGCACGCTGGCTTAGCACCAGAAAAACCACCACCCCAACAAAAATCAACGACACCGCCGTTCGAATGGAACGCAACAGCAACACGCTAATAATCGAAATCAATAGGCCAGAGACACGCAACGCCATCTCAACCGACGTCCGCGATGGACTTATTGAAGCCTTACAGCTCGCTGACGCCGACCCATCAATCACCCACATCGACTTAAGGGGGGCCGGAAAATGCTTCAGCACTGGCGGCGAGTTAGCTGAATTTGGGCTCACAGAAAACATTGCCCTGGCCCACGTACATCGCTCCATTCAACTACCCGCCCACTGGATGGTAAACTGTTCCGACCGCATTACCGCTCACTTACACAGCGCCTGCATTGGCGCAGGCATAGAAATCCCCGCCTTTGCATCCACTGTAATCGCCAAAAACAACAGCTTCTTCCAGCTACCGGAACTCAGCATGGGCCTCATTCCCGGAGCCGGTGGCTGCGTCAGCATACCCCGCCGAATTGGCCGCCAACGCACCGCGTGGCTAGTACTCAGTGGACGTAAAATCAATGCCGCAACCGCTCTTAGCTGGGGGCTAATCGACGACATAATCAGCTGACACAACTCAGCCACCACCACGCCACTACACCAACCCAGCCATTACTGCCCGCAACTACCGCACCAAAGCCTCACTTTCCCACACTGTAAAACAACATCTCATTTTCATATCGCGTTATGATATTAAAGGTGTTAAAGTTTCAATATGACGACTGATATTTGGTGTTTTCTGCCAATAAACCGAAGGGGAGCAGCCGCGGCACAGATAAATCAGCGTGCCAAGAATTGTTATTAGAGAGACAAATCGCCTAGAGCTAAAGATGAAAATAATTTATATCTAACTGATATATATGAATTTAATTATTACGCAGCGTATAACCACTAACAATTATCCCGACCAAATATTGTAACCGCGACCAACTACGAAAACCCAACAGGCAAAAAGACAAAACTAGATAGCGTTACAAAAGATGAGACCTACAAATATGGGCAACCACAACACAAAGGCCCAGCCGGAGAAACCAATGAACACCAGCAGCCAACAAAACATTGACCTTTGGACCCAAGCCGCCAAAGAGATAGACTGGTTTACCAACCCCGTCACAACCCTTAATGACAGCAAACCGCCGTTTAACCACTGGTTTCCTGACGCGACCTGTAACACCTGCTTTAATAGCCTTGACCGCCACGTACTAAATGGTCGCGGCGACCAGACCGCGATCATTTATGACAGCCCGGTCACCGATACCATTGCCCACCTTAGTTACAAAACACTATTAGACAGAACATCAAAATTTGCTGGCGCACTGACAAAACTGGGAGTCAGCAAGGGAGATCGGGTCGTCATTTACATGCCGATGCTACCCGAGGCTGCCATTGCGATGCAGGCCTGTGCCCGTATCGGCGCTATACACTCCGTGGTTTTTGGTGGTTTTGCCGCCCACGAACTGGCCTCAAGAATTGATGACTGCAAACCCAAACTGATCATTTCCGCCTCCTGCGGTATCGAGCCATCCGGCACTGTTGCCTATAAACCGTTACTCGATAAAGCCCTTGAAACGTCAATACACCAGCCCGCTAACACCATCATCTTTCAGCGCCCACAACTCACCGCCAGCATGCGCAGCGGACGCGACCTTGACTGGCTTCTGGTTGAAGAACAGGGCCAGGAATGCGAATGCGTACCTGTCGCCGCCACCGATCCGCTTTACATAATTTATACCTCTGGAACAACCGGACAACCCAAGGGCGTGGTACGTGACCACGGCGGCCATATGGTCGCCATGAACTGGAGCCTAAAAAATATCTACGGTATTGATGCCGGCGACGTGTTCTGGGCTGCGTCGGATATTGGCTGGGTCGTTGGGCATTCCTATATTGTTTACGGGCCGTTAATTCGAGGCGCCACCGCGCTGATGTTTGAGGGCAAGCCCGTTGGCACACCCGACCACCGCACCTACTGGCGAGTCATCGAGCAGCACAAGGTAAAGGCCATGTTTACCGCACCTACAGCTATTCGCGCTATCAAACAACAGGACCCGATGGGCAAAGGCCTTGATGGTTTTGACCTCTCCTCCTTGCAAACCATCTTCCTTGCTGGAGAAAGAGCCGACCCGGACACCTTACAGTGGGCCGAAAATCACACCCATAAACCGATCATTGATCACTGGTGGCAAACCGAACTCGGCTGGCCTGCCGTCGCCAACTGTGTCGGGCTCGGACTTTCACCAGTAAAACATGGATCATCAGGCAAGCCTGTCCCGGGTTTTAACGTCAAGGTGCTTAACGAGGCAGGCGAAGAAGTACCTAACGGCACAATGGGATCGTTAGCACTAGAACTCCCCCTGCCACCGGGCACCCTGCTAACACTGTGGAACAATGACCAGGGCTTTGAAGCTAAATATTTCCAGGAATTTTCCGGCTACTACAGCGCCGGGGATGCCGGTTACATCGACGAAGATGGTTACGTTTATATCATGGGCAGAACCGATGATGTGATTAACGTTGCCGGCCACCGACTATCAACAGGGCAAATGGAAGAAGTACTTAGCTCCCACCCGGATGTTGCCGAATGTGCTGTTTTTGGGATTAACGACCCGCTAAAGGGACAAATTCCTTTCGGCCTGCTGGTATTAAACGCGGGCGCTGACCGTGCCCCCAACGCCATACAAAAAGAAGCCATTGCTCTGGTCAGAGAAATTATAGGGCCGGTCGCTGTATTCAAAACCGTGGCCGTAGTAAAGCGACTGCCAAAAACCCGATCAGGGAAAATTCTACGCGCCACCCTGCAAAAAATTGCCAACCGCGAGCAATACAAAATACCGCCAACGATAGACGACCCAGCCATTTTGGATGAATTATCGGAAGTGCTGACATCGAAAGCAATGACTCGACCCTAACACTTAGCTATAGCCAGAGGGACAACTCTTGAACAGCAACATCACACAACACAAAGACCTCAGCGTATACGCACTGCCGGGGCGAGTAAAAAATGCAGCTGTAGCACTCGACGAAGCCAGAGATGCTGAACAGGCAGGCTTTGGCACCATTTACCTCAGCGAACGACTCGATATGAAAGAAGCCGGCGCGGTCTGCGGTGCAATGACGGCAGTAACCAGCAAGATCAATATTGCTACCGGACTCATTCACCAGGTCACTCGCCACCCTGTCACCATCGCCGCAATGGCCGCCACACTACAGCAAATGAGTGGCGGTCGGTTTGTGCTTGGTATCGGCCGAGGTGTTGGGCCACTGGCACCATCACTCGGTGTTAAACCCGCAACACTGGCCAGCCTTGAGCAACTGGCAAGCACGCTAAAACGATTATGGGCAGGCGAACGTATAACAGAGGAAGGCCCGCTGGGTAAATTTAGCGGCTTGCGCTTTGTGGATCAATTATCAGAGCCGCCACCACCGATCATCTTCGGTACTTTTGGCCAACTCGGCCTTAAGTTAGCTGGACGCTGTTTTGATGGCGTACTGCTACACCCCTTTCTCACCGTTGAGGCTGTCGCCAATGCGGTAAAAATTGTCAGAGAATCTGCAGAGGCTGCAGGAAGAGACCCCGCCTCAGTAAGAATCATTAACACACTGATAGCCGCCCCCGACCTTAGCCAGGAAAGAATTGACCTTGCCATCAAAGCGCGAGCCATTAGCTACTTCCAATTGAAAGGCCTGGGAGACCAGCTGGTAGAGCGCAATCAATGGGACCCACAAGTATTGGAAAAAATCCGCTCACATTCCACCCTGGCCAATAAGGGTATGGCTGATACATCCCTCAGCCGCCAGCAATTAATTCAGGCAGCAGAAGCAATCCCAGATGAATGGTATCAGCAGGGCGCCGCCCTAGGCAGCAGTGAGTTTTGCGCTCAACGAGCCAGGGAATATAAAAATGTCGGCGTGGATGAAATCCTGATTCACGGAGCATCGCCCAAAGAAGCCAGCGGTATTGCCAAAATCTGGAGTGACAAATAATGACCGCGCAGACCTCGGCAGGAACACCTTACTCAGACCCAGCCTATCCGGGAAAAATACTGGAAGATATTCTCGAAAAAAAACTCGCCGCCCCTATTAAGGCAAGTAACTTTATTCGCGTTAAAGGCGGATTTTCTCGAGAGATATGGGCCTTTGATGCAACGTCAAACAACAAAACCTACGAATTAATTTTATGTAAAGATGGAGGAAACGGAGCGGTCGACACAGGCAGAGAATCACTCAGCCGCGTTGAAGAGTTTCAACTACTAAAACACCTCAAACACTACAACAACCCGGTGCCCGAAGTTATTTGCGCAGGCAATACCTTCGGCAGTAGCGAGCAGGCTTATTTGATAATGGCCCGCGTTGCCGGTGAAACCGATGTTGCCCCCTTAATTAATGACCCCTATTACAAAACACAACAACAAAAATTCAGCCAGCAAATGGCAACCATGCTGGCAACTATTCACCGAAGCCCAATATGCAAAGACCTATTCCCAACCGAACCATCAAACCAGCGCAACATTATTGCCACTGAGACTGAACGCTGGTGCAGTGCTATCGAATCTATGCCAGGCGCACTCACCCCCTCTATTACCAAAGCCATCAAGTGGCTTAAATCACACATGCCTCCCCCGCCGGAAAAACCTGTTCTGGTACATGGTGATTTCCGCGTGGGCAATATGATCTACGGTAAAGAAGGTATTAGAACCGTGCTTGATTGGGAAATGGCCCACATTGGCGACCCTCTCGAAGATGTCGCCTGGGCACAACTTTGCACCTGGACAGGAAAGCCCGGCGGGCTTGTCGATTGCGACGCCTGGTTCTCCGAATACACCAAAGCCAGTGGCCAAAAAATTAGCCATCAGGCATTGAAGTTCTGGGACGTTATTTCAATAGTAAAAATGACGGGGCTGGCTTTTCGGGCCGCCAGTAAATCAACAGACAACCGCGAAATAAAGTTTCTTAATCGGCTGATTGAAATACTAAGAAATGACCTTGATTCAAGACTGCTCAAGCAAGAATGAAACTGAGCAAATACATTATTTAACATACCTGGAGGCTCACCACTATGAACCATTTAATCACTGAAAAAATCAGTTCAATGATAGAGGAAGATGAAAAAAAAGGAATTTATCGCGTCAACCGAAAAGCGTTCACCGACGAAGAAATATTTGACCTTGAAATGAAACATATTTTCGAAGGAAACTGGATATACGCTGTCCATGAAAGTCAGGTTGCCAATCCACATGATTTTTATACACTGACCGCAGGTAAACAACCGGTGGTGATCACAAGAAACAAAGAAGGCGAGCTAAAAGCTTTTATCAACGCCTGTACTCATCGCGGCGCACGACTGTTTAGAATTAAAAAGGGCAACAAAGGCGTTTTTACCTGTCCTTTCCACGGCTGGTCATTTCGATCGGACGGCGGCTTAGTAAGCGTGAAGAAACCACAAGGGTCCGGTTACCGCCCTGACTTTAACTCCGGTCACGAGTATGACCTCAAGGAAATCCCGAAAATTGAATCCTATCGCGGCTTTGTTTTTATTAGTTTATCCGCCAATGTTAAACCGCTAACAGACTACCTGGGAGACTCGGCTCGCATCATCGACTTAATGGTTGATCAATCGCCAGAAGGCTGTGAAGTATTAAAGGGCAGCTCCACCTACACCTATGATGGCAACTGGAAGCTACAAGCTGAGAACGGCGCCGATGGTTACCATATTGACTCTGTTCACTGGAATTATGTTGCCACCAATGCCCGCCGAAAACAGGGGCTCTCCCTCAATGATATCGAGGCTATGGATGTTGGCAACCTAACCAATCAAGAGGGTGGCTTCTACTCTTTTGAACATGGCCACATGCTGCTATGGGGAAAATGGCCTGACCCAACCACACGCCCCAACTACGGTAAACTTGCCGACTATGAAAATTCATTTGGGAAAGGACAGGCCGACTGGATGGTAAAAAACTTCCGTAACCTGTGCCTCTACCCCAATCTCTTTTTAATGGACCAGACCAGCTCACAACTAAGAATTTGGCGACCCATATCAGTTAATAAAACCGAAGTGACTATCTACTGCATTGCCCCCAAA
Organism: Spongiibacteraceae bacterium; assembly: GCA_041677245.1. Lineage (GTDB taxonomy): Bacteria > Pseudomonadota > Gammaproteobacteria > Pseudomonadales > Dasaniaceae > Oceanicoccus. Next base: position 29,545 of record JBAYQJ010000022.1, read on the forward strand.
GGTGAGTCGGCGACTGACAGGGCACACAGAATACGTCAGTACGAAGATTTTTTTAATGTTACAGGAATGGCAACACCGGATGACCTGGCCGAGTTTGGCGAATGCCAGACGGGCTACGACGGAGAATTACTGAAATGGAATGATATCTCCCGTGGTTCCCAACACTGGATTGATGGCCCCGATGATGAAGCTAAAGCACTGGGCATAAATCCGATCATGTCCGGTCGAAAAATGGAAGATGAAGGCCTCTACGTGACACACCACAAATATTGGCAGAACTATCTGTTAAATTCTGTAAAAAATGAACTCTAAAAACAGGATATTACTATGTCTATTAACAAAAATTCAGCTATCGATTTAATTTATCAAGAAGGCATGCTACTCGACGAAAAAAGATTTGATGAGTGGCTTGAACTGTATACGCAAGACGCTGTTTTTTGGGTTCCAGCCTGGGATGATGACAGCAATGAATATACACAAAACCCACAAACAGAAATATCGCTTATTTATTATGCTAATAGAGACGGCCTTGCTGACAGAGTATTCCGACTTAAAACCGGAAGAAGCTCCGCATCAACGCCAGAATTCAGGACAAGCCACCTGAGCAGTAATTTTATCGTACAAAGCTCAAGCAGCACCGAATTAGTAATGACCTGCGCCTGGGTGACACACTCCTTTAGAGAAAAAAAGTCACTTAGTTATTTTGGTAACAGCTACTACACGCTGACTGAAGATAACGGCAAGCTGAAAATATCCTATAAAAAAACCGTTGTTAAAAATGACTATATCGATCAGGTTCTGGATGTTTATCAAATTTAATAGAGAGGTCAATCCTCCAAAAATAAAAAAAGAAACGGCTACAACGTAATACTTGACATATTAAAGAGAAACTTTATGCCAACCAATAAATGCCAAAGATTTACCGATAAAAATGTGGTTATAACAGGCGGAGCCCAGGGAATTGGCCTTGCCTGCAGCCAGAGATTTGGCGCAGAAGGCGCTCGTATAGTTATCATTGATCGAGCAGAGCAACAGGCTAATATCGTAAAAAACCAGTTAGCCGATTCAGGCATTGACTGCAAAGTAGTCATTGCCGATCTCGAAACCTTTGATGGCGCAAATTTTGCACTTAATGAAGCAAAAAAAATTCTGGGCAGAATAGATGTACTGGTTAATAACGTGGGCGGAACAATATGGGCAAAACCATTTCTACACTACCAAAAGGACGAAATAATTGCCGAAGTTAATCGCTCACTATGGCCCACCCTATGGTGCTGCCATGCGGTAACGCCAATACTGGTAGAACAAAAATCCGGCGTCATTGTTAACGTTAGCTCACTGGCACCCAAAGTGACCCACCGAATTCCCTACTCAGCCGCCAAAGGGGGCGTAAACGCTATCACTAGCAGCCTGGCGATGGAGTTGGGCGAGTATGGCATCCGCGTTATGGGTGTGGCCCCTGGGGCAACCGATGTTGGCGAACGTGCAGTACCACGCCGAACGGAAAAACTTTCCGAACAGGAGCTCAAATGGTGGGACGAAATCAGCCATCAATATATTGAAAGAACTCTGTTAAAACGAGCTTGCACTCCCGACGAACAAGCTTCGGTAATTGCCTTCGTAGCGTCGGAGGATGCCTCTTACATGACCGGCGAGACGCTCTCAGTTGGCGGCGGGTATCCATCCTGATAAATGAACAACCCGCCAGATAGCTGCCAAATATTTACTGTCATCCTACTGGATAACGGAAAAAGTTTTTCCTGTGATGGCGAAAGCGATCTTATCACCATGCACAACCACGCCAGGCTTGATAGCATTAAGAATCGCTGCCGACGTGGTGGTTGCGGGTTATGCAGAATACAAATTGTCACTGGCACTTACACAACCAGAACCATGAACAGAAGCTATATTTCACCAGCCGACTTACAGCAAAACATAGTGCTGGCCTGCTGTACACTCCCCACCAGCAACCTGCAGATAAAACGCCTTCCAATTCGAACAAGCTTCTCGATGACAACGCCAAAAAAATAAACAATATCAAGAATGAATTAACACCTCATCAAAAAATGCCAATACCCGTAAATGATAAGCTCTACCGACATAGTGTAAACTGATGTTATGTCCCGCATCGACCTGCCGGTGCAATTGAACGCGTGGCGACGCTGAAAATAGCAACCCGGTATCATTTAGAGCGCCCCAATCGCACCGAGTCACAAGCTCGTACTCACCCAGCGTGTACTGAACAGGCACTACAATATTCGCCGCAACGTCCGCAAAACAATCCGGCCAGTTAATAGAATCACTCAGCTCGGACAAGGGGCTTTCACGAGAAGAAGCATCACGCTCATCGTATAAAACAGGATTGAATGTACCCCGAGGGCCATAAAACATAGCTCGAGCACCACGCCCCGGCGGAACTTTATCCTCACCACAGAACACCGCTGCCATAGCCGCAGCCAGTTCTTCAGAAAAACGCCGGGGCACACCAGCAACATCAATACCCAGAAGATTTTTACTGTGCGGCAAGGAGGATGCCATCAACGACAATATCCCCCCCATTGAGTGACCAACAAGAAACACTCCCAGACCCGTTTCAACCGACAGTTGCATTACCAGATCAGCGATAATTCCCGCTTGCTCATTCAGCTCCATTCCGTCAGGAAAATCATATTCTGACAGGCCATACCCAGGGCGATCCAAAGCGATAACCTGATACCCCAACCCTGCACCCAAAGTGAGTAGCGAAGCATCCAGACAAGCTGGATGGTGCCAATAGGCGCCCGTGTAACCACCACCTGGAACGGCCAGTATTACCGCCTTGGCACCACCGGACACGGGCTCTGCAAGTTTTGCTGAAAGCTGAATACCGTTAACTGTTAGTACTATTTCAGCGACAGGAATCATTTATATCACACACCAATAATCATCTTTACTGCAATATTCAGCCCGTCGAAAAAACTCACTAATTAACACCGCCAAGACTAAGTGCTTCTTTTATTTGGCCCCATATAGCCAAACAAGAAGGCTGCCACCTTGCGCATCTGGATCTCTTCTGAACCCTCTGTAATTCGATAACGGCGGTGGTGCCTATATATATGTTCAAATGCTTTATGCCGTGAGTATCCAATTGCCCCATGGGTTTGCATAGCCTGATCGGCTGCCTCACAACACAAACGATTAGCCCAGTAATTACACATACTGACCTTGTCTGATATTTTTTTCTCAACCTCTGGATGAGGCATTGAATCCATTTCAACCGCTGTTTTATAAATTAACAATCGCAGCATTTCCGCCTGTGTTGCCAGTTCAACCAACGGCCATTGTATTGCCTGGTTAACAGCCAGCTCTTTGCCGAAGGGTTTACGCTCTCGGGCATACTCCACGCTCTGCTCAATACAATACACCGCGGCCCCCAGGGAACTGGCCGCCTGACGAATTCTATTTTCATGGACAAAGGACTGAGCCAGAGCAAGCCCACCATCCAGTGGGCCAAACAATGTATCTGCAGGCACCCAAACATTGGTATAACTGACCCGCGGATGGTCGGTTGGCATATTAAAAGTCCACATATACTCCTCAATGTTTACCCCCGGAGTATCTGTCGGCACCAGAAAGCAAGAAATTCCTTTAGCATCACCCTTGTTACCACTCGTGCGGGCAAACACCACACAATGGCTAGCGGTATGCATACCCGTCGTCCACATTTTTTCGCCCTTGATTAACCATCCCGGAACACCATCACGCTGCATTGTTATCGCTGTAGTTTCCATATAGGTTGCATCCGAACCATGCGCAGATTCGGTCAAGCCAAAACAAATAGCTAGCTCACCATCAAGAATTTTTGGGATAAAATGTGACTTTTGCTCAACGGAGCCAAAATCTCGCAGCATCACAACAAATGGATTATTACCAACAATGGAGTGCTCATTGTGCAAATCGTTATGTAAACCCAAGCCCTTACGAGCAAGATGCTCTCTGATCACCGACATCCATAAATTGGAGCCATCTTTGCCCCCATATTCACTCGGCATTGCGAACCGGAAATGGCCGGCATCATCGGCAATACGTTTAGCCTGAAACTGTAATTCTTCCCATGCTTTGCTGGGAACACCATCATGGTCCCAATCTGTTCTCGCCCATTCCCGCCGATGATCAAAAAACCGAGCATTATCATCTTTCAGCTCCAGCGGCCGAATTTTCTGTTCGATAAATTCATCCAGCTCAGCAAGATACTCAAGCAACTCTTTGGGTAGATCAAAATTCATGAAAAAACCTCCTTAGCGAAAAGATTCACCCATTAACAACAGGTATTACAATGTGCGATAGCTTTGATAGTCCGGCTGATCAATTGCCAATTTCTCACGGGTGGTTTTGACTAAATGATCGAGCAGCAACGAGCTGCCAGAATCTATAGAGCTTGATGCTATCTTTGCCGATAGCGCCATATTTAGTTGCTCGACGGTCCCCTCCTGCTGCAGTAACTCTATCAACCGGAGGTATTCATCTTTTTCGTTAGCATCACTCAGGCTTAATTGCCTGGTTACTATTTTTATCGCATTTATTATCATCAGCAGTTGAAATCGCGAGTCTTTATCGATGACTGGCAAAATATCTGCACTCAGAGAATCTAATACAGCATTTAATAGGTCAACGGGAAAAGGCGTATCTATCATGATTTATCCACCCGCAATAGTCGTAGCAAATCGATTTCTGTTTCGGATATCCGCCGAGCAATTAACGCGTGCTCCAGTTTTTTCTCCGCTCCAGTGTTAAAAATATATCGCGCAAAACTACAGGTCAGTCCCCATCGCAAGGTACAGGCAATTTGCCAATACCTGACACGGTCAATATCCAACACACCGCCAGCGGCCTCATAAGCGTTGAATAAATCCTCTTCTCTACCTACCCCACCGACAGGGCTGTCTACATTACCAAACCGCCATGGATTCAACATCAACCAGGCAAGGTCTTCCATCGGGTCACCTTTGTGGCAAAGCTCCCAATCCAAAACCGCCTCGATACCCTGCTCACCGACCATAACATTGCCATTTCTGAAGTCGCCATGGACAAAACATTGCCGTTCGGTAGTCTGCGGCTGGTTAGTCACCAGCCACAAATAGGCGTATTCGAAAACGGGGCTCGATGGCGCATAGCTATCGATATCGCTGCGGAATCTTGCCAGCGTCTGCAGCAAGTTGCTAGCGGGTAAATCTTCAATTTTGCCGGAATCAATAGTATGTATTGTTGCCAGCTGCTGGCCGTACTGCGCCGCCAATAACAATCGTGTTTTTTCAAACTTTTTATCGCGAAGTATTTTTCTTGGGATGGTTTCACCAGCGACATAACCCATTATGTAACCCTCACCCAAGCCATCATGATCCTCAAGAATATAACTAACCTCAGGAACTTTAACATTGGCTAATTTCGCAACGGCAAGAATATTCGCTTCCATCTTTATATTTATTGTCGATTCATGTTCAATACTTTTATCTTCAGCAACTCTCAATATGTACGTTTTTTTTTGACTCGCTACCTTCACGGAGAACTTATAAGTATTTTTACTCGCCCCAGCAGTTATTTTTTTAATATCCGTAACACTTTCAGATCCTGGTAAAATATTATTTTTTATTGCATCCAGTCTAGCCTGTACGGCCCTTATTTCCATCATAGCGATTGACCCAACCAATGCCCCATCAAACCGCCCCCAACACAGGATAATACCGGTATTAGCTGCACGTGATTAACAAATCGAAATGTATCGTACCCCGAAAAGGCCACCCGACAGCGCTTTAAGCATCGGGCAGCTAATGTTGTACTGTTAGAAGCTTACTTCCACCCCGACACCCAATGACCGCGGTTTGGCATAAGACGCCGAGTCACCAAACTGACTAGTCCTCGTAAACAGATAATAATCTTCATCCGTCAGGTTGGTTCCGAAAATTGATAGCTTATAACTCTCGGAGGCTGGCATCCACGAAATATCCGCGTTGACGATGGTGAATGCTTCCTGCTCCAACCGAGATGCATTTGCTGCATCCCAGAAATAACCATCATTATAAGATGCAGTCAGTGCGACATCCATATCGCCCGACAGAACTTCGCGGGTGTAATTTATAGCTACAAAAGCTGTATACTCTGGTACCCGCTCAAGCTTATTACCGCTCACATCCGTAAACGTGCTGGCATTGCCACCACCTGGTACGGGCTCAAATACCAATGCATTAGGGAAGTCCTCGTATTCTGCATGGGTATAGGTCAAGCCGGTCTTCACCACGGTACTATTGGATACCTGAACCATCAAGTCGAAGTCCAGACCGTAGACTTCGGCAGAAGCAGCGTTAAATACCCGACTAATTCCCGCGCCACTATTACTATTATCAATCGCGTTAACCTGAATATCTTGGTAGTCGTATAAAAACGCTGAAGTCGTTAAACGCACCCGCCCCGTTTCCAACTTATATCCCACTTCATAAGCATTTATTGTTTCCGGTTCTACCGGCTCTGGGTCCAAACCTACCAAATTATACAAGCCGCTTTTAAAACCCTCAGTGTAACTGGCATAAACACTAGACTCATAATTAATATCATAGCGCACCGACAGCCTTGGTGTGAATGCATCCCATGTCTCACTATCATCGACAACACCTGGATTGCCAACACCTGCAGTGCCAAAGGCATCCTTCTCTTCAGTACTAAAGCGGCCCCCGACAATAACAGTCCAGTCTTCCCAAAAGTTATACGTCACTTCACCATAAACAGCGGCAGCTGTTGTTTCAACGTAACCAAGTAACGGAGGCAACTCCGCCGCCCCCGCAAACAGCCGCCCAAATGTTTCTGACTCATCGTAGTAATAGGTGGCACCAACTATCCAGCTCAAGGAGTCATTATAATCGCCTAATAATTGTAGCTCTTGCATATAAGTTGTCTGATCAAATGAAGTGACAATACCAAGAGCAGGTATTTCGGTTGCGTCAACATCAGTACCAAAGGGCTGACTTAGATCCGAGTAACTGGTAATCGATACAATACTACCCCAACTAGTTTCATAATCTATTTTTAGGTTGCCGCCACCACCTTCCACATCAGAAAAAGGCTTTTCATTCAATGAAATTTTAGAATGACCTGATTGACTCTGTGCTGCCGCTTCAGTCGTTGCAAAGGGGGTATTACCACCTAAGGGTCCATACGATAAAGCCTTGTTATCTTCTTGATCTACATAATGCCCAGATAACGTTACTATCAAATTATCAGCAGCATTGTAGAGTAGTTTTCCTCGTAAACTCATTACCGACGCTTTAGACGTCTCATCACCATCATACTCATTAGTGGTATAACCACTATCATTACGACTAACGACCGAAATATTGGCAGCAATTTTATCCGAGAGCGGGCCACTTAAATAAGCAGTGGCACGAACATCCTCGTAACGAGCGTAACTAACACCGGCCTTACCCTCAAACTCAAAGGACGGGTTCGATGTAGTAATAACTATCGCCCCTCCGGTAGCATTTCTTCCATAAATAGAACCTTGCGGCCCCTTCAGAACCTGAATATTAGAAATGCTATTGAGCTCAAATAATGCCGCTGACTGACTAGAAATATAAACACCATCCACATAAACGGCAACATTCGAATCAGCACCTGCACCTACTATAGAAGTACCTATACCTCGAATTTTAGGCTGAACAAAGCCACCCTGCTCGGTAAAACTTAAACCAGAAACAACAACGCCCAGATCTCGTGAATTAGTAACATGCGCCTGCGCCAATTCATCTGACGAAACTAATGACATGGTTGCCGCAACATCTGTTATCGCTTCTATTTTTTTCTGTGCCGTTACAACAATTTCTTCTAACGGTTTGATGTTATCAGCACTAACCGCCATACAAACATTGGCGATGGTCATACTAAGACTTCCAACGATTATAGAACTAACTCGAATATTTTTTTTATTCATATCAACCCCCAAAATTGGTTTTTTATAACGTATTAACGAACGCAAGATTACACCTCGCGTTCTATTATTGTCAACCAAAAACAATATCGCGTTACATTTTTTGTAATTGAAAATTACCTATATTAATCAATATGTTAGAATTTTTATTGATTGAATAGTGGGCACAAACATTGAATTTAATTTTTGTATATATCTAATCATGTTATTTTTTTATGTTTTTTAATAAGGTAAGACCCAGCTTGCATGAACCCAATCTTACGTAGTCAACCATCGCCTTTCTTCTACCTACCCAGCCTTCTTCTCCCTCCCAAAGGCTATTAATTTTCATTAGCAGGCAGAGTTAAAACTGACCTGAACACCGCATACAAATTCTCAAAACCTACTTACAATTTTGAATGAAAAATACTCTATCACCACTGAGACTCCCCCATGCTCCCTGAAGACCTATTAAGAGTGCTAAAATAAGAGTGTTAAAAAGAGCCGATGGGTCACCAGTAGCAGGTAATTTTAAAATAAACCATCTTAGAAGACGGGTTTGAAATCTCATTGACAAGCAATCCTTAGTCATTATTTTTATTATTGACAGAACTCATGAACTTAAAACAAAAATATCGCGACCCAATTGTTTTGCTTCTCCCTGATGGCAAACTCTTCGCCACTAGCCTCGATGCTTTTACCGTCCTTATCTTAAACTGCTTACGAAGTTGTACAAACAACTCAGCCGTAAGCGAGGACGCTTTAAATATCATCTCGGCTAATGGTAGTCTCATTAACGTCTAAATTTAATCTTAGCCAAACTAGCATCAATGCGGTCACAGTCACCTTTTAGCTCGAGCCATATCCAGCGCCAGATCTTCTATCATATCCTCCTGCCCACCGACTGTTCGGCGACGCCCAAGCTCGGCCAAAATATCACGCGATGACACGCCGTACTTTTCTTCAGCCCGCTTGGCGAAGAGCAAAAATGATGAATATACCCCCGAATACCCCAGCGTCAAAGCATCTCTATCAACCCTGATCGGCCGCTCCATCATCGGCACAATAATATCTTCAGCCACATCGGTAATCTTGTACAAGTCGACGCCGTGCTCAATACCCATACGCTCCGCCACGGCCACAAACACCTCCAGCGGCGTGTTGCCAGCACCAGCCCCCAGCCCCGCAGCGGAGCCATCTATGCGACTGGCACCATGCTCTACAGCTACCATAGAATTCCACACACCCAGACCAAGATTATGATGGCCATGAAAACCAATTTCAGTCTCGGCTTTCAATTCCTTGCGCAACAAACCAATACGAGCCGCCACATCATCAGGCAACATATAACCCGCGGAGTCGGTACAATAAATACAATTAGCACCGTAGGATTCCATCAACCTGGCCTGCTCAACCAGCTCCTCCGGCTCGATCATATGCGCCATCATCAAAAAACCGACCGTATCCAGCCCCATGCTCGAACCCATACCGATATGCTGCTCGGCAACATCCGCCTCAGTACAATGGGTAGCGACACGAATAGTTCCGATGCCACAGTCTACTGCCATTTTTAAATCATCGACGGTACCTATACCCGGCAACAATAATGCCGACACCCGCGCATTTTTCACCACCCCGGTGACCGCTTTTAAATACGCCTCATCCGTGTGCAACGGAAAACCGTAATTCACTGAAGCCCCACCCAAACCATCACCATGGGTTACTTCAATCAGCGGTATACCCGCCTCATCCAACCCTCTGGCAACCGCTTTCATTTGCTCAAGCGTAATCTGGTGACGCATCGCATGCATACCGTCACGCAGACTCATATCGTGAAGCGCAACCTTAAAACCTTTAACATTCATGTTTTCAATTCCCATCATTGAGCGACGATCGCCGAACCCGGCACAAAGGATCCATCGAGCATTTTTTCTGCATAAATTTCTGCAGTTCGCAGCGCGGCAGCCGTCATAATATCCAGATTACCGGCATACTTAGGCAAAAAGTCACCCAGACCTTCCACCTCCAGGTAAAGGGAAACCCTGTTGCCCTCAAACACCGGCCCATTTTTAAGCGTATAACCAGGAACATATTTTTGGACCTCGGCAATCATCCGGTGTACCGATGCAGTAATGGCTTGCTGATCAGGGGATTCTCGGGTCAAACAATGGATGGTATCGCGCATAATTAATGGCGGCTCCGAGGGGTTAATCACGATAATCGCTTTGCCCTTAGCCGCCCCCCCGACTTTCTCAATAGCGTTGGCAGTGGTACGAGTAAACTCATCGATGTTTTTTCGCGTGCCCGGCCCAGCCGATTTCGAGCTCACTGTTGCGATGATTTCCGCATAATCCACCGCCTGGATTTGCGAAATAGCAGCCACTAGAGGAATCGTAGCCTGGCCGCCACACGTCACCATATTGACATTGACCGCACCAGCGCTCATCGCCTCATCCAGATTAACCGGGGGAACACAATAGGGACCAATCGCCGCAGGAGTAAGATCAATCATTACTGCTCCCTCTGCGGCAACTTTGCGGAAATTTTCTGCATGCACATACGCAGATGTTGCATCAAAACAAAGCTGAATATCATCAGCTCGCATATGCGGCAGCAAGCCATCGACACCGTCCGAGGTAGTCTTCAAACCCAACTCCACTGCCCGCGACAAACCGGGGGAGGCCTTATCGACACCCACCATCCAGACCGGTTCAATGACGGCTGAACGCATAGCCTTAATCAATAAATCGGTACCAATATTACCGGGGCCAATGATCGCTGCCTTGATTTTTCTAGACATAACTTATTCTCTCTACAAATGTTTCTTTGCGCCTTCAGCGCTAAAAAAAATGTGCGCCACGCTATGCAATAATGTTCGAACACTCAAGGAGTGACAGCTCAGACAAAGTGACAGGAGGCACTACCCACCCCGGTCAAGGTCAAGCTCATCTTGTCCCCCGCCTTAACACTTTCTAGCGGCACTAACGACCCTGACAAAATAACCTCACCGGCTTTTAGCGAAATATTGTACTCACCCAAGGTATTGGCCAGCCAGGCGACTGCCGTCAATGGGTTTCCGAGCACTGCCGAGCCTACGCCCTCGCTTAAAAACTCATCATTTTTATACACTTTCATTTCAACCGCACGAAGATCAATTGCACTCGGATCCACCCTGCTCTCACCCAGAACAAAAACACCGCAGGAGGCATTGTCCGCAACCGTATCTTCAATCTTTATTTTCCAATCATCAATTCTTGAATCAACAATTTCAAAGCAGGGCATAACATACTCGGTTGCATCCAGCACATCCTGCTCTGTCACCCCGGGACCCACCAAATCTTTCTTTAACTTAAAACCAATTTCACCCTCGGCACGGGGCTGGATTAAATGGCCTACAATAGGAATTTTCGCCCCTTCCTGATAAAGCATTTTACTGGTCAAAAAACCAAAATCCGGCTGCGGTACGCCGAGCATGTCCTGAACTACCTTACTGGTAACCCCGATCTTTTTGCCTATAACGACCTCGCCATCATCCTCAATGCGACGCTCAAGCATTCGCAATGAAATATAATAAGCATCATCAATAGTGATCTCAGCCTCGCGCTCAGTCAGCGGCTGCACACAATACTGCCCACGTAACGCCTGATAAAGTTCATCGCCCAACTGCTGCCGCTGTTTACTGTCCATACCATTAACACCCTTTAATACTCTGATTAATAACAAGCCAAACCATTACGGTTGTAGAAAGCGCAGCAATAAGTGATTAAACGCCTCACAATGCTCAATTTGAGTCCAGTGCCCACAGCGACCAAAAATATGCAGTTCACTATTGTCAATTAGCTCATTGAGCTTGAGCGAATTACTTAGGGGCACTACCACGTCATCGCGACCATGGATAATCAGCGCATTATGACCGACCCCCCTAATCGCCTCATCACTCTGGGCCATCCCATCCAGCCATTGCTGCCGCGGCTCTGGAAACATATTTGAAAACTGTTCAGCAATACCAGGCCGAACACTTGCCTCATAACGAAGCTTTGCCAGATCATCACTCACCTTGGAAATGTCATAAGAAAAAATTTGCAATAATTCTTTCATTGCAGCTATTGAAGGCTTGTATCCCCAGACTTTGTCCAGCCCCCAGGTAAGATTAAACTTCACCCCGGACGCACCCATAAATACCAGCTTATTCACACGATCGGGGTATCGAACAGCCATCGCAAGCGCCAGGCCACCACCAAAAGAATTACCCACAATACTGGCCTTGGCGATCCCCAACTCATCTAACAGCGCAATAGCATGTTCAACCCACAAATCCATATTGTAGGTTGCCGTTGGTGATGGATCAGTGTAACCAAAACCAACCATATCGGGGATGATCAGCCTGAATCTTTCAGACAAAGCGGGAACATTTAATCGCCAATTAGCCCACCCGGTGACACCAGGACCAGAACCATGAATCATCAGCACCGGCTCGCCGCTGCCAATATCGTGGTAATTTGTTTTGATGTTATTAACTGTAATGGTATTACCAATTTCCGGATTACCCATTAATGACCTCATCTTTATTTATAATTACCGAAACCGCGGAAACATACTTTCCAACGTCATGAGCCCTACTGTCTTAACAGCAAAACAATTTATGTGCAGGCCCCCATAAAAGCCTCATCGATCTCGGCATGATGGAATAGCAATGCCTTACCCGCCTTATCGGCAGTCCAAGTTAATATGGGATAATCGGGGTAGTAACATGAGTCCTCACTAAACGCCTCATTGCAATTGCCGGAAGGATCATAAAAATAACAAGTTTTTCCGCGTGTCACGCCATGACGGGTGGGAGTCAACGCCATGGGGATATCGTGCTTTGCCACTATATCTGCAGCCTTTAACACCTCCTCCCAACTACCCACCAGAAAAGACACATGGTGTAATTTATCCCGCAGCGGCTGACGTACAATAGCAATGTCATGAGCCTTGGTAGAACAGCTCATGAAAGCCGCTATTTGCATATCGCCATCGACTATCTGCTCTGTTACCGAAAAATCCAGCACATCGGTAAAAATTTTGACCGTTGCATCAAACTCTTCTCCATAGATAGCAATGTGATCCAACCGACGCACAGCCATGCCCTTTAGGCCATCTGGCCAAGGATCAGGGTTAATTACATCGCGCGCTGTTCCTGCCAATTCTTTTTCCGCGTACAGCTCAATGAGCTGCCCTGTGGGCAAGCTAAACCGCAAGCGACGACCACACCTCGGTAACTCAGCCGGCGGTAATTCGATCGTCTCTACTCCGGCGGCATGAAGCCGAGACTGGTAATGATCCAGATCGCTATCAGCTCTTACTTTAAAACCATAAAACGCCATGCCCGCTCGATCTGACTGCATCAAAATAACGGAGTAGGCATCATGCTCATCCCATCCTTTAAGAAACACCCTCCCTTCATCGGCACCCGTTTCAATTAGACCAACCCGCTCGGTGTAATGCGCTCTTGCCATCGCCAAATCCATCACCCGCAAGCAGATATGCCCTGGCCGTAAAATTCCCGTCATTGCCATTTATTTCTCCTCACAGGGCCGACCGCCCAATTAAAAAACATACCGCGCAACCGACTAAATGCGCCGTAAACTTTAGCCAGAAGAATACAAAATGGATGACATATATGTCAACATAAATCATAACGCGTTATTTTTTTATACCAAGAACACGGTAATTATGCTTAAATAATCTTGGTATATATTCACTGCATAAAAGATGAGAGATAAACAAACCAATCATAATTTCATCTTTTGTTATTGTTTTAACCGTATTCACGGCAATACCAACAGCACTTTCAAACGGAGCAAATTATGAGTGAAACCTGCCCAACCCGATTAGACTACGACACCGAAAAATACTGGCGCGGCAGCTCAGAACAACAGCTAATTATTGCCCGCTGCAACGAATGCGAGCACTGGATTCACCCCCCCAGAAGCTGCTGCCCGGCCTGCTGGTCCGACAATATTGGCCACCAACAAGCCTCCGGCCGAGCTACCTTATATAGCTTTACTATTCAACCAGGCAAACCCAGCCAGCCACCATTGATTATGGGTTGGGCCGAACTTGAAGAGCAGGAACGGCTGATCATCGTCGGGCCGCTGCTGAATGCCTCCCCCGATACCGTTCGTATAGGCACAAAACTCCAGCTGCAGTGGTTCCAATATAAAAACACGTTTGTACCGGCCTTTAACCAGGAGCCCGAAGCATGAGCAACCACAAAAACAAAAAAGTCGCCATCGTCGGCATAGGTTCATCGGTACTTGCGCGGGACTCTAAACGCTCAGTGGGTGCACTCGCTCTCGATGCAGTCAAAAATGCCATCCACGACTCCGGCGTGCCACGCGATAAAATTGACGGACTCTCGGCCATCTACAGTACCGACCAACCCACCGTATGGCCCGGTTATGTTGCAGAAAGCCTCGGCATGTCTAACATCACTTGGTCAAACTGCGCCACCCCACCCTCCGCCAATACGGTGGCAGAAGGCGTGGCCGCAGTAACAGCGGGGCTATGTGACTACGCTGTGTGCTACCACTCCAAGTATCGCTGGGATACTGTATCCGGTTCAGCCCGTAACGACCCCTACCGCAAGGCAGCACCATCCAGCTTCGACCCCGGCATGTCCCACCCCTTAGTCGAAGCATTTGGTGCCCCCAACGCGATGTTTGCAGCCATGCAACGCCATATGTATGAATTTGGCACTACCCGCAAACACCTCGGCATGATTGTAGTCAATAACCGCAACTGGGCGCTATCCAATGAACAGGCCATATTTAAAGACAAGCCACTCAGCATGGAGCAATACCTTGAAGCTCAACAAGTCGTCTCGCCGCTCAGTGCATTAGACATGGACATGCCTATCGACGGCGCTATGGCCGTTGTCATCACCAGTGCCGAACGCGCAAAAGACCTGCCGAACCGGCCCGTTATTGTTGACGCCGTCGCCAATGGCATTGCCGGTAAAACTGATTTTTTCTTTCAGGCCTTTGATACTTTTCAATCGTATCAGGTGGTGCTCGATAAGCTCTGGCAAACCACCGGTTATACGATTAATGATATGAACTTTGTCAATATTTACGACGGATTTTCCAGCCTTGCCCTGGAATGGATTGAAGCAGCGTTTTGTAACCGCGGCGAAGGCCCAGGCCTACTTGAAGATAGCTGGAACCCACAAACCAATAAACTAATGTTCAATGGCCGCATCCCCATGAGCACCCACGGCGGCAATATAGGCGAGGGCCGCGTGCAGGGTTTTGGACACGTACTGGAAGCAGTAAGGCAACTACGTGGCAATGCCGAAAACCGGCAAATTGACAATGCCAAGCTTGGGCTAGTGACTAACGGCAACAACCCGGTGAATACCGGCTTAATACTTCGGAGGAGTGACTGACATTATTTCAATATTGAGAAATATACGGTGAGTGAATTATATTCAAGCTCGGCAGCTGCACGGAAGTATTTACAATACCTCTTCCGTGCGTACGACCTTATGCGTGTCGCCATTGTGACTCAATCGTACTTGATTGCTCGTGCTTGCCATAACTTAAAGACCATCAAGCTAAGAGTCGCGCTTCCACCATAAGTGTGGTGCGCGGTTATGATATTTTGCATCGTTCCAAGTCGGCGTGGTTAAGTCCGGCAGACTATTTAAAGCTGTAGTTAGGAGGCCTTTTCTCAACAAACGCAGTTACTGCCTCACGATGCTCTGCCGACTTATGCGCAATCGCCTGAAAACTCGCCGATGTTTCCAGTAGTGCATCCAAACTGCTGCCCTCACCCTCGCGTAACAAGCGCTTAGTCATTCTCAAAGCCTGTCCGGGGTTCTCTGCAATAGAGGCTGCTAACTCATTCGCTTCAGCCAACAACTGTTCATGCGGCACTACACGCGACACTAGCCCGCAGCGAAGCGCATCGTCAGCACTCAGCATGCCGCCCGTAAACGCCATTTCTGCCGCTTTAGACGCGCCAACCACTCGCGGTAACAACCACGCACCGCCGTCACCCGGTACAATACCCAGCTTGACAAAACTCTCTGCAAATTTAGCTCTCTCAGAGGCAATGCGGATATCTGCCATGCAAGTCAGATCACACCCCGCCCCTACTGCTGCACCATTCACCGCCGCAATAACAGGCACCTCTAAGCTATACAAAGCCTTGGCTAAACGCTGGATACCATTACGGTATTCGTGTCGAATATCAGCAGGATCAATATCGTCCATAAAGTAACGCTGCATATGTTTAACGTTACCGCCCGCACAAAACACCGGATCTGCGGCCGTTAAAATAACCACTTTGACCGATAAATCCTGGGTAATACGCTCACAAGCGGCAAGAAACTCAGGAATAGCTGTGTTGCCGGTCAGCGGATTGCGCTGCTCCGGCTGATTCATAGTCAGAGTAACCACAGCCCCTGATTGCTCGTACAATAAAAAATCACTCATAAATTCGTTTCCATTATCAATTAACTGGTTGGCAAACGGTCAAATACAAGCCCAGCATTCCAACCGCCATCAGCCACAAACTCTGCACCCGTGGTATAAGTTGCCTCATCAGCCGCCAAAAAGGCGCTAATATTAGCTACTTCATGCGGCATGCCCATCCTTGCCAAAGGCAGATTAGCAAAGGGGAGATTGTCTTCTTCGGTCGGCTCCGATGTCGTTGCACCACTCATTGGTGTATGAATACCACCAGGGTGAACACTATTAACGCGAATGTTATAACGCCCCAGCTCGATGGCTGCGGTTTTAGTCATGCCTCGCAACGCCCATTTAGAGGCTACATACGCCACCAAACCATTTTTAGCCTGTAAGCCTTCAAAAGAAGAAATGTTAATGATAGACCCTGACCCGGCGCGCTTCATTGAGGGCAACACTGTCTGCATGCCCAGCAAAGGCCCCAACTGATTGATTTGAGTTACTCGCATAAAATCTTCGGGACTGGTATCTGCAATCGTTGATACATGTAAGATCCCAGCATTATTCACCAGCACATTAACTGGTCCATACGCCTGTTCCGCGAACTCAACAACTGCTCGCCAATCTTCCGGTCGTGAAACATCCAAATGTACATACTTTACTGCATCGCCAAGAGAATCCGCCAAACATATACCCTTCTCATCGAGAATATCGCCGATAACTACTTTGGCGCCCTCTTCAACAAACTTTCTTACCGTGGACTCACCCATGCCTTGAGAGCCACCTGTAATGATTGCTACTTTTCCTGCTAATCGTCCCATAACAGCAATTACCTTGTTATTACATTTATAGTTATAACTTTCTGCATACAAAAACGGCAGCTTTCATATTGAAAGCCGCCGTTAAATAAAGAGCTATGCTAACAAACTAAAAAGCTTAAATAAGCGCATCATCACGTTTGCCTTCCAGCAACCCTTTCAAGTTACTATGCATGATCATTTTAATATGCTCTTCAGGCATCCCCTCTAAATCTTTAACATAACTTAGTGGGTTTTTCAGACCTTCAGGGTGTGGCCAGTCGCTGCCAAACAATACCCGATTGGGACCCAACAGTTCAACGATGCGAGGAATCGGATCTTCATAAAACGGCGCTACGAATACATGCTGGCGCAACTGTTGAACCGGATCACATTTGAACAACTGCGGCATTTTATCGTAAGAATGTTTCAAACGACCCATCAACGGCTCCAACCAGGTTGAGCCATTTTCAATCGAAGCGATACGTACACCAGGGAAGCGATCAAATACACCATGACAAATCAATGCAGCTAGCGCATCAGAAATTGCGCGCCCCATTACATCTAATGACTCAAAAAAAGTATCTTTTTCAAAGGGACGCCACTCACCAGCACCACCTTCAGTCCACTTCATAAAGGTATCGCCATAACCGGAGTCAGAAACATGGTGAACAACAAAAATTCCACTCTCCTCAATCCGCTTCCAAAATGGATCAAACTCTTCAAACCCGTGTGAACGACTGCCCTGCAGACCCGCTACTGGCGCAGGACGAACTAAAACTGAGCGCGCACCCGCTTCGATTAAAAAATCCAGCTCTTTACAGGCAGCATCAACATCCGAAAGATTAATTGCCCCTACTGGAAACTGACGACCATTGGTGAATCCATACTCATCGGCAACCCAGCGATTTAATGCAGACATCAATGCCTGGATCGCTTTAGGCTTATGCGCCAAACGTTCTTCAATAACTGACGCTAATGTTGGTAGTATGACGGCTGCATGAATACCTTCCTGATCCAGGATTTTCAAATGCGCCGCACCATTATGAAATTCTGGACGAGATTTTACCGGCTTGCCGGAAAATTCACGCAGACTTAAACCCTCTGGATTATTACCGCGATACCAATCTTCATGAGAGCCAACCTCTGCCACAACCGCAAAGTCTGGATTAGGTATGTAGTCACTAAGAACACCACCTACCACCAATTTAGTACGACCCTTTACAGTGACGTACTGAAATTCGCGATGAAACTCCTTAGGTAAATACTTTAGAAAAGCCTCGGGCGGTTCATAGTAATGGTGATCGCAATCATAAACGAGATAATCAAGCTTGGTGGCTGACATAGCAAACCTCTGTATTTTCAATAGTTCGTTGGCACGACATTGGTTAAAAGCCCATAACTCCCATGTCCAGGTAACCCAGATATGACAATAACTGACTATATGACAGTTATTATACGGACAACCTCAGTAGTTGCAAGTCACAAAATGCGGGTAAAAATCAAAAAAGTTAGGTGCCATTAAAGATAATAGGACGAAAAATACCACACTGACATTTTGCCGATTACACTTAAAAGCCACTGTAAATGTGGCTCTTAGGTAGTCTGCTATCGGAAAATATAAGCGGGGGACAAACTGAAAATTAACTTTCAGCCTTTAAGTACTCCATCAAAACCTCATGAAAATGAGATACTTGAATCTCCTGCACTGGATTTGGGCGCAACCCTTTTAGCGCTATTGAATGCATCCCTTTCTGCACGTCCTCCATATTCATCAAATCCTGAATCAACAACGGCGGAACAACACCGCGCGCCTGAGATCGCCAGTCAGTCAAGTGAACCCGCTCAGGCTTTGGTTCTTTTCCTGGCCCATAGGTCAACAAGCTGATCATCTCTATGGTGCACTTATCAGGGTTATTATCAGCTGTCGGCATGGCACGGAAAATTAAAGTGCCATCAAAGCTTGGCACAACCGATAAATTAGGGAATATATTCCAATCATTTCCCATCACTTCATGCTGCTCTGGTGTCATTAATGGAAAAAATGCTCCCTCTGCATCGGCAGCCTCTTTCATAGCCATGATCGTAGCACCCATCACTTCGTCAACCGGCGTACCAGAAGGCAACTCCTCAAACGCCCGGCGAGCCGCATTCATGGATCGCGCTGACAATTGACCATCGCCAACCTTGTTGCCCACCTGGTCACCTAAAGCCTCAATAAACTTTACAAATGCCTCTCCCATCGCCGCATGCGGCATCGGCGGTTTATTCAACCGACGCGAAGGCACACCGGCTGGCAATTCATTCGCATAGTAATGACGGCCATGCTTACCTTTCGCTTCCGACGTGTTTTTCTCATCAATGACTTGCAAAAACTGCGGGTGCGTACCCCAAACATGGTAGCTTTCCATAAAAGCTTCCTGAGCTACCTTCCAGTTAGATTCAACGTCAATCAGCACGCGCCAACAATAACGCATTTTATCCATACCTAAAGGATCTAACGCCTCCCGCGCACTGCCAATAAACTCATCAAAAGGCTCTGGTTTTTCTGACATATTAATAAAGACAAAACCCGCCCATTCTGCTGTATGCACTGATGAAAGACCCAGGTCTTCCGACGCCATCTCCGGGCACCCTTCCCACTGCTCTTGATCTAACACACGAATGTTATTGCCATTTAAATCCCACTGCCAAGCATGAAAAATGCAATGAAACCTTGCCATCCGTCCAGACCCGGAATATAGACGGCGACCACGGTGCGGGCACACATTATGAAAGGCTTTAATTTCCGTTTCACTGACACGTACCACGATAACAGACTGATCAACCACATCATGGACTACATAGTCACCAACACTGGGGATTTCTTCCAGGCGACACGCCCAATGCCAGGTTTTCTGCCACATTCTTGAACTTTCTAATCCAGCAATATCTGCCGACAGATAGCTTTCTTTAGGGATGAAGTCCGGACGAACTTCATAGGTATTTATAAAATCAACATTCTTAGTCATGACTCCGGCACCCTCATTTTTCGCTATTATAATTACGCCTGCAAAAGCTCGTCGCTAATTTTAGCGTTCGTTTTATTGGCAGCGCAGCATTCAATCAAGGACAACATATTGGCAGCTAAAACAATTCTTGATAGCAACGTCCGCTCTAAACAACTGACTGATTATTAGTTTTCTTAACATAACTCAAGTATATTATAGTTTCAAGTATTTGAGTGCTTCATAAGCACACTTTCGATACAATAATATTTATAATGAACAAACCACTTTACAATAACAAAACTTCCCACTATGCACACAGAGTCTCAACAGCTATAAAAATTCTAAGCAGACACTTGGACGCCCCGCTTTATGAAGACGTCCAGGAAGTTTGGCGAAGAACAGGGCATCCAAGCTTTACAGGTTCCGGAGTTGGTTTGGCTGTGGTTTCCGGCACACTCGTCAACACTTTAACAATACCTCGCGAAGCCAATATGGATATGATAGAAATAAGAAGTGCCTATTGATTATGCAATCATAAATAGATCAGCAAAATAATAACGGATAAATCATCATTTTTATAACTAAAGGGGATCTCTGTGAAAAATTCAGACTCTATAATTAATCATATTTTCCAGCCTATTCAAATAGGAAGCCTTACTGTTCCCAACCGCATTGTTATGGCACCAATGACTCGTGGGTTTTCACCTAATGGTATCCCCGGACAGGATGTATCAAGCTACTATAGGCGCCGAGCGGAAGGTAACGTTGGCTTGATTATTACCGAAGGTATAGGCATAGACCACCCCGCTGCCATCGGCGACTCAGGTCTTGGAGACGGCAATCAACCAATTCTTCACGGCGAAGCTGCCTTAAATCAATGGAAAACTATTGTCGATAATGTTCACGCCGCTGGAGGGTTAATCGCCCCTCAGCTGTGGCACCAAGGACCACTACGAATAAATGACACAGGCTTACATCCAGACGCGCTTTCTTGCAGACCATCCCCCAGCGGAGGTCCAGCAGACCGCACCACGTCCTTCTCCCCCGAGGTAGTCGCCAAACTCAACTCACCGACAAAAGCCATGAGCGACTCAGATATTGCTGATACCATTGCAGCTTATACTCGTAGTGCAGCCAACGCGAAAGCCGTTGGCTTTGATGCCATAGCCCTTCACGGTGCACATAGCTATTTGATTGATGCCTTTTTATGGGCCGACACCAACCAAAGAACCGATCGATGGGGCGGAGATCTTCGTAATCGCACTCGTTATGGCACGGAAGTTGTAAAAAGTATTCGAGCAGAGATTGGGCCGGACATGCCGATAATTTTTCGTTTTTCTCAGTGGAAGCAATCTGATTTTTTGGCGCAAATAGCAAAAAATCCATCTGAACTTGAAATTATTCTTGATGCCTTATCCGGTGCAGGAGTGGACATTTTTGATGCTAGCACGCGGCGCTATGAAAAAGCTGCTTTTCCTGATATAGACAAATATTTAACCTTGGCAGGCTGGGCAAAAAAAATTACCGGAAAGCCAGCCATAGCTGTAGGCGGCATTGGCCTCGATGGCGACCTTTACGATTCAATGAAAACGGGCGGCAGCGCAAGCTCGGACAATATTTACGATGTAGCAAAAAGAATTGAAAAAGGTGAATTTGATTTTGCAGCTGTAGGTCGAGCACTAATATCTGACCCAGATTGGGTAAAAAAATTAAAGTCTGATGAAAATCCTAACCCCTTTAATCTTACCGACCTTGCCGAGTTGGTTTAATTATTAACTTGCTATAACTTACTAATGTCAGCAACCACAAAATAGAAAACGCTCATGTGACCCACGAGCGCTTTCTGCTTGAAGCTGAGCGTATATTAAGGGGTTTAAAATAACTAGTGAATATCATTTCATCGACTAAGAAGCCCAAATGATCTAGCAAGGTCGATAGCCTGTCCTCGCCGTCTGGTACCGAGCTTGTCGTATATTTGCCGAAAGTACCACTTAACAGTACCTTCCGTCAGGCCTAATCGACTGCCAATTTCCTTGTTTTTTAAACCATCCCCAGCCAAATGAAGTATTTCTGTTTCGCGAACAGTAATACTAGAGAGATGCAGGCCTGCTTTATATTCAGGTTGAGTTTGTATCAGCAAGGAATCCTTATCATTGCAAATATTTTTAACGAAACTATCAACAGATCCAGAGGCGTCAAAGTTGGAAAAAGTCATTGTCAATAAGCTACGAACTTGCGGACCTTCATCGAGTAAGCTGCGGACAAACCCCCCTTTCGCAGCGAGCGCTACCGCTTTCCGCAGTGCTCGTTGAGCATCGTTGATATTATCCATCGCGAGGTGGCAGCGGACTATTATCAACTCCCAATGAAGCTCTGATTTTACCGCATTACGCTGGCCACAAATTTTTCGCCAGTGTCTGGCTACACTCAGTGCAACGCCCGCGTTATTCTGCGCAATCGCCAACCGCACCCAAACAGTTGCATTATTTTGATCGAACGATGAAATGTCTACACCCGGAATAACGCTATCCGGAAGGTGTGATATACCGATTTTTAATCGCTGATATTCAGCTTGCTTTAAGCGGTTTTCGTCAATTAGAATTTTGATTCGCTCAGCTATCAATGCCACTTTAAATCGAGAGAAACCCGAACCGGGTACCTGAGCAAGCCCCTCATCTAGTATAGTGTGGGCCGCCTCACTGTTACCAGCCGCTATTTTTAACCGAGCATGAGTAATATAACCATCGATTAATTGATCAGTCAGGGTAAATTTACTCGCCAGTGGTAGATAGGTATCGATGAGTAATTGGCTGGAAGCCAGATTATTAGTTTCGTAGCGTAATCGCGCCAATGGAAGCGCCGGAGCAGCCGCTGCTCCAGATGAAGCGCCACTGAGTTTAATACTAAGCTTAAGTGCTGCTGATAATACTTCGTCGGCTTTTTCCGTTCGGCCAAGCTCCATTAACGTCGGCCCCACTATTGTATCCTGTGCTATATGCAAGCTTTGACAATTGAGTTTATTGGCAAGATTACTTGCCGTTAATCGCAGCTGATCAAAATCGTCATAATTAAGTCGCTCACGCTCCACCGCCATAATGGGCTCATACAGTGTGCATTTCAAAAAATCACTATCAATACTCGTTAACAACTCACCGGCGGTGGCACCGACCTCAGCCAGCTCATCTTCTGCATAGGCGAGCATGACGCGACTATGTTTAAGCTGTAAAAATAGTTGCTGTGAGAAACCTGCTTTCGCATTATCACTTTCTTTTTTAGAGGTATATTGCTCAACGCTTAATAACAATGCTCGGGCCTCAGTAAAACATAGCGAGCGTATTTTAAGCCAAGCTAAATACATCAACGTAGCCGGCATTTTTGCTAATATCTCTGGGGCGATAGCAGCGGCGTACTCACCAATACGCCAAGTGACTCCAGCGTGATTCAGAGCTTCACAATGCTGCTCTAATTTTTCTGCCAGCAACTTGGCATCGGTGCTTTCCGCAGCATGATAAACAGCTTTAACGCCATTGCCATTAGCGCTATACCATTGGCTAGCATCGATATGTAAATTGACAAATTGTTCAGGTTTTTTACGCTTGAACCAATCCGCCAAAAAACGTCTAAACACAGGATGAAGCTGCCATTTTTCATTGTTCTCATCTGTTGTTTCAAATAAAAAATAACCTTTTTTTTCTGCCTCTCTTAGTAATTCGCTGTTAAAATCAGCTACCAGTACGGCGGCCACATCCGGAGTTATTTCCTCTAAAATGGCAAGCTGTGTGATAAGCGGCCGAAACGACGGGTGCCATGAATTAAACACTTCTTCTTCAAAAAAACGATGCAGAGCTTTATTGGCTGTATCGCAACATGGGTTACCGTTAGCGATGTCACTAAGAGCCAAACGGATACCTGGTAACCACCCACCAAAATCTGCTAACAGTATATCCAATGTGTCATCTAATATATTCACACCAAGATTGTTTGCAAGGGCTTGTATTTCGCCATGAGAGCACGCCAAATCAACCCAAGTTATGGTGTATAGCGATCCGTACACCTTGAGCCGGGCCCAGTGGTTATTACCTTGGCCTCGAGCGGATAGTATCCAGTGAATAGTTGGCGGTGAGGAGGCAATAATATGCTCCAGTAATTCACTGGCCGATGTATCTAGATGGTCTACATCATCAAAAATAAGATAAGTTGTATTCTGTATCTCAGCCAGTTGATTCATCAGTTTCAGCAACTGCACCTGCTCTCCCTGAGCTGGTGAAAAAGGAACTGGTAGTAAAGGGCTCGTTTGAGCATCCTCCGTTACCGGTAACACAGTGATAATCTGCTGAATAATACTGATGGGATTGTTGATGACTCGAGCCGTACCGATCTGCCTAATGTAGGCATTGCTCTCTTTAAAGTATTTCTCCAACAATACCAACAGAGAGGTTTTTCCGTAACCGGCAGGCGCCTCGATAAGCGTGACAGGAAACCTTTGGATGCCCTTGACAGCAGTATTTAAACAATCTCGATCAATCAGGGACATACCATTGGAGGACTGCTCTTTTGGCTTTTTCATTGAGATTGGCCTGTTATTATTAATTAGTTTTAGCAGTTTTAGCGATCGATAAATGACCCTAAACATATCGAACAAAATACTGAGCCCTCCAAGACAACTTGTCAAACAAGTACAGCATGATTTATCACAGACAAAGCTGACTATAAGTTGCAAACCTGATCGCAGTTATCGGATTGTTGGCCGCTCTTCGTTTTTCGGCGTTTAAAAATACACCGGGAAACTATAAAAATACGAATAAAAATTATCTAGAGGCTATAGCAATGGAAATGAGTTTTTCATACAAGAAATTAATTCGATATCTATTGTCCAACGCCGATATGGTTTTTGATCGTTTTCATGCCATGGAAAACCGTGATGAAACACTTACTAACCAACCGTAAATTTAATTCATAAAATCTGCTACGGCTAATAAATATTTATTAAAAGCATATGAAAACTATATTTGCCTGTCGTAAGACAGGTAACCACTGATCAATAACTGCCATCAACGCCATGCTGGAGGTTAATCGGTTTGTTTTTAGCCTCTCTAGAGATAGGTGACACCGATTATTGGTATGCCTATAGTTTAGTTGCTTTAAATAGCTAAAAATAATAGCAAGCACGCTCCACGCTCACAGCATAAAGTCGATAACCATTCGTTTAATGTTTGTGAAATTTACTCTTAATAAAAAAAATATCTGAGGGAATTATATGTTAAACCGCTCACCTTGCTTTTCTACCCCGTTAGTTTCAGGCTCTGCATTGGCGCTGGCTATAGCAACATCTATCTTAAGTCTGGCAGCAACGGCACAAGAGTCAAAACCTCGAACCCTTGAAGAAATCATTATCACCGCACGCAAAGATGTGACTATGGCACAATCAACTGCAGTGGCAGTTTCCGCGGTAACTGAAGACCAAATGAGATTATCCCAGATTGTAGATTTGAGTGATCTGCAACGCACAGCGCCAAACCTGACCATCTCCACCGGTGGACCGGGTGCATCCACCGTTGTTGCGGTGGGCTTACGAGGCCAAACCAGCCTCAACGGTACTATGACTAGCGACCCCGCCATTGCTACTTATGTAGACGGTGTGTATATCGCCCGCCCTCATGCTTCACTGGCTGAAATGATCGATATGCAACGTGTAGAAGTTCTACGCGGTCCGCAGGGTACCCTTTTCGGCCGCAATACTACTGGGGGGGCTTTACTGCTAACAACCAATCAACCCAGCAATACGCTAGGAGGATCGATTGAAGCACAGCTAGGTAATTTTGATCATCGCGAAGTGACCGGCGTCATAAACATCCCTTTAACCGATGACATCGCTACACGCTTGGTGTATCAGCACTCTGAACATGGTGGATATGGTGATAACGACTTCCTCGATACGGAAGTGAATGATAAAGAAAATGATTTTATTCGCGGCACCTTTCAGTACCATGACCCCAGTGGCGTGTGGGAGCTGACGTTAAAAGAGCTGATTACACAAAAACAAAGAGCAATGGCCAGTTAGCAGTATTAGCCGGCTCTCCTGGCAATCCGGATGAAGCTTCAGCGGGTTTCCCTTTATTGGTACCAAACGGATCGTCTCTCGCTCGTGAGTTTTTTACCTTTAATGGCCTTGACCTGAATGATTATCTGAATGCCAACAATGATTTTTGGACTAATTTTTCCAATGAAGATGAGTTCTTTGAATTTGAAGGACGCGGTTTCTCGGCCAGCTTTAGTGCTGATCTGGATTGGGCAGAGTTTAAATATATAGGCGCTTGGCGCGATGTTGATAATAAGGGGCTAAATGATAGTGATGGTACCCCATTAAGATTACTGACCACCACGCTGCACAATGAACAAGATCAATGGTCCCATGAATTCCAGCTGAACGGCAGTGGCGATATTATATCCTGGATTGCAGGTGCCAGCTGGTTTCAGGAAGAAGCTACAGAGCTAACCAACTCCATTAACTATGCAGGATCCTTTGGCACATTGCGCGCCGTAGCTGCTGGCGTCCCGATTCCCGGTTTGGCTTATGACCCATCCTTCATTTCGTTGTTAGAAGCCGCCTCTGAGAATAATGGGGATGCCACCAACACCTCTAAAGGAGTGTTTGGACAGATCTATATCGACCTCACTGATACTGTTAAATTAACCACAGGAGCCCGCTATACACTCGACACCCGTGAGGTAGTACTGAAAAACCTTGATAACAAAGGGAATTGTATAAACGCGTCCAACGATACTGTCGGTGTTTGTCGACAAAGCAGAAAAACTGACTTTGATTACTGGTCCTACCTGGTGGGTATTGATTGGCAGGCAACGGAAGATGTGTTTCTGTATGCTAAAACCAGCCAGTCCTACTTAGCCGGTGGTTTTAATAACCGAGGGGGGGCCGAACCTGCATTTGATCCTGAGAAGGTTAGGGATGTCGAGCTAGGCGCCAAACTTGACTGGCTTAATGGGCGCTTGCGCACCAACATTACGCTATTCAAAGCTGAGCAAGAAGCCATTCAAAGACCCATCAGCGTATTTGTTAATGGGCAGCCGTCTACATTTATTTCCAATGCAGGCTCCACTACCATTCAAGGTGCCGAGTTTGAGCTTGAAGCACTGTTATGGGAAGGCATGACAGTCAGTACCACTATAGGAATGATGGATTCTGAATACGATAAGTTTACTGAAACTCGCGGCACTGTCGATGCTCCAATTATTGTCGACCGCTCCAATGAAGAAGTTATTCAGGCTCCCGATCTTACCTATTCAATTAGTGCGACACAGGAAATCCCTTTGGCAATAGGATTACTGACACTGCATGCTGATTATTCCTACAGTGATGATGTCGTGCTTGTTACCCAAACAGCCACACCAGGATCATCCGCAGAAATCACGCAAATTTATGCAGACAGTAATAAAGCTGCAACAATAGAGAGCTATAGTTTAATCAATGCTAAAGCAAGTCTGGCGATCAGGGACTCCGGCTGGACGGTCGATATTTGGGGTCGCAACCTCGGCGGCGAAGAATATTATGCTCGTACCTTTGCTGATCTTTACACGACGCCATTATCTTTTGCAGTATCTTACCCTGCCGATCCCCGCACCTATGGTATAACTGCTCGTTACGAATTTTAATTACGTAAGTAGAGTAACCTCACCCATCCAAATTCCACTTTAAAGTGAGGTTTGGATGGGTACTATATAATTAGTTTATGAAAACTCTTCCTTATGTCCTACACTTAAATTTCACTACGTGTAGCAGTAACTAGATTATAATCGACGGGCTTTATTTACTGACAGCTTAGATTTATTGCGCACTGCAATGCAGCTTTCTATCGCTGTTATCTTCGATATTAAATTTCAAGTTGAAATAAAATAGAAACATTGAACTAATTAATTTTTCGGTATAAACGTGTCAGTTTCAACTTTGCTATTTTCCACTCTCCATCTATACATTTATATATTTCATGATAATGCCCGTAACCTTCCAATGACTGGATTGTAGGGTCAGGGGGCGTAACACCTTCAGGCCAAACGACAACATCTGACATCGCCCAAATCACATCGGCCGTCGAGTTAGAACTGAAATCTATTTCCGGTGAATGCACTTGATGTACAGTAATTGCATTGCCCACCATTCCACTAACTAGTGCTACAACCGCATCACGACCCGCTACTATTGGGTTACCTAGATCAGATGTAACGTCATCCGAAACGTCCATATAAATATCTTCTGCAAATAATTTTCCCCAATCCTGCCACTGCTTGGTGTCCATAAGACGGCAGTATTTCGACTTTACTTCTTGTATAGCTTTATAAGATTCAATATTAATAATACCCATACGGTGTTCCTTATCCCTGTTAACAAATATTAATCGTGCACATACTTGAAAATACCCTTATTTATCCAACATCTTCCATAAAACTACCCTCTTATATCAGGCCTATATTTGATGTAGGTTTTCATCTCGTACTCGTCTAGCCACAGCAACAGACTCCATTGAGGCCTGCTCGAAAATATTAATAATTAATGCTGTATCACCTACTTTAAGCGCACTAATTATTTGCTGGTGCTGCTTTAATACCGTGGCCGAAACTAATTCAGGCGCATATAGACGTACAAACCGCTGCACTAAACCCATTCGATCGAGGGTGACTCGCAGTAGCTCCCTATTCTTCGAGGCATTAATAAATACGCAATCAAAAGCGAGGCCAGCCGCAAGCGCTGCATCCAGATCACCGTAGGCAATAGCCTCTGCGTGCTCACTGTAAATACGCTCTAAGTCTGTAAGTTCATTTAAACCAATGCGTGCTGCCCCCCAAATATAACCCAGCCTCCATAGTTGTTGCTGCACCTCAAATAACTCGACAATCATATCAAAACAAATTGGCGCAACGCGTTTAACGCAATTAGGTTTTATTTCAACTAACCCTTCACCGGCCAATTGCACCAGAGCTTCACGCACCGGAGTTGCACTCAAACCAAGCGATGCCGTCAACTCAGCTTCTTTTAGTGCAGCACCTGGCTTAAGACTACCGTTTATAATCGCTACTCTTAGCTGTTCTACAACCGCTTCTCGTAGTGTGGGTAATGAGGGAAGGCGATGCTCGATGTTTGCTGACCGCTTACTAATAAAGTTTTCCATAGCAATCCAAACTAAATGGTTTAAACGGTTCATTAACCTGTGCTTTACTTACCCACTCTGGGTCTATAAGTAAGGATCGGCCAACACCCAGCAAGTCATATTCGCCACGCTCAAGAAACTCTGCGGCCTCATCGAGATTATTTATTGATATTGTGCCGCCGGAAAATGAACTTTGTAGATCCTTGCTAAGACCAATACCTCCCACTGCCATGGAGGGTTTTCCGGTAACTTTTCGGGTCCAGCCAGCAAGTGTCATACTGGACCCAGTAAACGCGGGCTTGGAGTAAATTCGAGTGGATGTATCAAATAAATCAACCCCAGCCTCAGCCAAAGGACTAAGCAATATTTCCAGCTCTGTCGGTGTTGTTACCAATTGTGCATCGTAGTCCTGCTGTTTCCATTGCGACCAGCGCATTGAAATAGGCATGTCAGCACCGATGGCTTTGCGTACTGCCTTAACAACCTCGACACCAAATCTTGTCCGGCCCGCCAGATCACCGCCCCAGCTATCATTGCGTTTATTAGTTTCTGACCAGAAAAATGTATCAATAAGGTAACCGTGTGCCGCATGAATGGCAATGCCATCAAAACCGACGGCTTTCGCATTGGCAGCACTGCGTGCATAAGCCGCAATAATATCGGCTATATCGGACTCACTCATTGGAGATGTTGTTTCTCGCTGAAGCAGCAGGTAATCCTCCGGCAACATCGCTTTGGCATCCGGCCCCCATATTCCCGATGGTCGCATCGACGGCGCTGTTTTATGAAGCCCTGTTCCAGGTGTACGCATAACCCCCATATGCCAAAGTTGCGGCATAATTAATCCACCCGCCGCGTGTACTGAGTCAACGACATTTCTCCAGCCTGCCAAGGCATCATCGCCATGCATCATCGGTATATTTTCCTCCCCCAAGGCCCCCGGCCCTCCGCCGATGGCTGAAGCATGGTCAATACCAACACCCTCTGTCATGATTAACCCAACCCCACCTCTAGCCCGGCGCTGATAATAATCCGCGACATTTTGGCCAGGTACTCCTTGTGGAGAAAAACTTCGAGTCATCGGCGACATCACAATGCGATTGCGAAGTTTCAATTTACCTAAGGTGAATGGATCAAACAAAGAAGCCGTTGTGTTGTTCATAATCTATAAAACCTATAAAACGAAGACGCCAATTGACTATAAGCCCCTTATCTTGAGTTGTGGCAAAAATCAGCAACTAATGCCCTCCTGCCCAGGAACTGTGGAAGCCACATATTATATATAATATATATAATAAAAAGCTGTTTTTTAGATAAAAACGCGAAATATGAGCATAATTTAAGCTGTTTTTAGAGGAAAACTAAAAATAGCTACCATTTATTATATATAATCTTCACTATCATATGAATTTAACCACTTAATCAAGGTAATGAACGGTAAGCGATCAACAAAACCCGTCTAGCTTTTTATAATAGATTCGATCTCAATATTCCAAGGTAGTAACGCCTCGAAGTTTTCTACCGTTTCGCAACGGGGCAGCCGAGTAAATAACGTACGCA